>JAAYRX010000196.1 GCA_012518535.1 Clostridiales bacterium
AAAGAATTAGTATTTGGTTAACAATACCATGCTAATAAGGCCTTGATTACATATAGGAGTAGTCTACCTTATTTCATTGGTATAATATACCATTGCATTGTGCAAGATAATCTAGCACAATAGGTTAAGTTAACCTCTTATGCTAGTTCATAATCTTAGACAATGGCTATTGAAAAGCGACCGGCTTCATTGATTTGGTTAAGAAAACTTGGCTTATGGAATGCAGAAAAGCCATAGTTTAAGGCAGGATGCCGGCAATTCTTATACTGACAGGAAACAAAAGAGGGGTGCACATAGTGCACCCCTCTTTATATCCCTTATATCCCATATTTATTGTACCGAATCTGTTCGCTTTTGGTGAAGTTGTTCTTCACTACATGCCCATCAAGGGGTAGAATCCTTTCATGTATTATATCCAGGAACCAATCCGGTTGTGGGAAGAAATATTCCTCCAGTTCAAAGGCCGGGGTAATCCAGTTCTTTGCTCCCAATACCACAGGGGGAGCATCAAGATAATCGAAGGCCATCTCACTTATATTCTGGGCCAGATCGTTTAGGTATGATCCCCTTTCACAGGCATCGCTGGCCAGGAGGATCCTGCCCGTTCTTCGGACGGACTCAATTACCTTTTCGTAGTTAAAAGGCACCAGGGATCTGGCATCAATTATCTCGGCACTCAAACCGTAATCATCATAAAGCCGGTCTGCAGCTTCCAGAGCCCTGTATAGGGTTGCACCAATGGTCAATATCGTTATATCCTCACCTTCTCTTTTGATGTCCGGCTCTCCGATGGGTACCTCATAATACCCTTCAGGTACCCCTGCGGGATTAAACATTTCGCCTATATCGTAGATCCTCTGGCTCTCAAAGAAAACAACGGGATCCGTTCCCATAAGCGCGCTGTTCATCAAACCCTTGGCATCGTAAGGGGTTGCAGGAAATACTACTTTGAGACCGGGAATGTGGGCGCATAGGGATGTCCAGTCCTGGGAATGTTGGGCGCCATATTTTGATCCAACAGACACTCTGAGAACCACCGGCATCTTAAGGATGCCGGCACTCATGGACTGCCACTTGGCCAGCTGGTTGAATACCTCATCTCCTGCCCGGCCTAAAAAGTCACAATACATAAGCTCTACAATTGCCCTACCTCCCGATAGGCCATATCCCACCGCAGAGCCCACTATAGCTGCCTCGGAAATGGGAGTATTGAATAGCCTATGGTAGGGCAAGGCCTCCGTAAGACCTCTATACACCGCAAAGGCTCCTCCCCAATCCCTGTTCTCTTCCCCATAGGCAACCAAGGTAGGATCCAGGTAAAACTTATCCAATATAGCCTCAAAGATTGCATCTCTAAACTGTAATACCCTGTTTTTGGGAACCGGTTTCCCGTCCTGATAGGCAGTCCTAATCTTTTTCTTTATCTGCTTTAGCCTGGGATTATCCTCCTTGGGTATGAGTACATCCGGTTCTCTGTCTTCCATTTTTTCTACCCGTTGGTTGGAAAACATCAGGTCTGCAATTATATTGGGATTGCTAGTGAGATCCATATGGGGCGAAATATTGTCGTCTATGGATAACCTAAGGGTTTTAGTGACAAGCTCCCTGGTTCTTGACCAAATATCCTTAAATTCTTCCTCATGGGCTACACCTGCATTTATCAGATCCCTCATATAAACCTGGAGGGGATCCTGTTCCCTCCAAGCCTCTATCTCCTCTCTGCTTCGGTAGCTGGAAGCGTCGGAGGGAGAGTGACCGGAGAATCTGTAGGTGAGGGTGTCCAGTAGGACGGGACCCCTTCCTTCTGCCAGGATCTTCTTCTTCCTCCTGATGGCATCAATTACGGCCAGAGGATTAAAGCCATCAACCCTTTCAGCGTGCATCTGGTCCGGGTTTATACCGGCCCCGACCCTGGCCAGGATCTGGTAGCCCATGGTTTCTCCACTTGTCTGCCCACCCATACCGTATTGATTATTAAAGAAATTGAATATTATAGGAAGCCCGCCTCTATGGCTTTCATCCCATAACAGCCTGTACTGATCCATGGCAGCCATGCTCATGGCCTCCCATACAGGACCACATCCCATGGAGGCATCACCTATGTTGGCTATGACAATACCTTCCTTTAGGTTTATTTTCTTATAGAGAGCGGAGCCCATGGCAATATCGGCTGAACCGCCTACTATAGCATTGTTGGGATAAATCCCAAAAGGCGTAAAAAAAGCATGCATGGAACCCCCTAATCCCTTGTTAAAACCTGTTTCTCTGGCGAATATCTCTGCCAGGGTACCGTATAGGAGGAAGTCCATGGCCAATTCCTTTACGCTATCTGCTTTTTTCCGGCTGTCCTCTACTATCCTTAGTATTCGTCCATCAAAAAAATCCTCCATAACTCTTAACAGATCTTCATCCTTCATTCCATTTATGGCCGACAGACCCTTGGCAAGGATCTCGCCATGGCTTCGATGGGAGCCAAAAATAAAATCCTCTTCGTCCAATAGGTATGCCTGCCCTACGGCGGATGCCTCCTGACCTATGGACAGGTGTGCAGGTCCTGGATGGTTGTAGGAAATCCCGTTATATTCACCGGCTGTCTTTATCTCGTTTATCATAGTCTCAAACTCGCGAATAATGGTCATATCCCGGAATATCCTCATTAAGTCCTCTTTTGAATAGTTGGCTTTCTCCTCTTCCAGGGTCTTTTGATATTGATTTATTGGAATATCATTAAATTCAATGAAGTCACTTTTTCGAACTTCATTGGGATCGATAAACTGGGACTTTGGCATGACTATACCCCTTTCTTTCTAATTTATATACATTGTACCGGCTAAATATCCTGAAGCTGTCACACTTTATTCTGGTATATAATCTGGCACTAAACACTAAGCCTTCTTACTACTTGGCCAAAAGCAAGCTAAACTCTTCAAGGTTTTCCACCAGCTCATTCAAAAACCTTGCAGCCGGTGCTCCGTCCACTGCCCTATGGTCAAATGTTAATGATAGGCCCATGGCCGGGTAGAATTCAATTTCCCCATCAGTTTCCCTTGCCCTATGCGTTATACAGTTTACACCCAATATACCTGTCTGGGGTGGATTTAGGATAGGGGTAAAGGATTCTATCCCCAGGTTACCCAGGTTTGTAACGGTAAAGGTCCCGTTCCTTAGAAGGTCTGGACTAATGGTACCTGATTGGCAGGCTTCGTTTAATTCCTTTACCTCTTGAGATATTTCATTTAATGATTTCGTATCGGCATTTGATATGGTTGGCACAATAAGGCCTCTGGGAGTATCTATAGCCACCCCTAAGTTAACCCTGTTGAATAGTTGCATAGAATCTCCAAGAAAATATGCGTTTAAATTTCTGTGATTTAATAGGGTGCGCGAAACTGCAAATAGGATCATGTCGTTGAGAGTTATTCTACCAAGGCCAAATTTCTCGCCCTTGTCTTTTAGATTGGATCGGAAATCCAGTATATCCGTTGCATCAAAAGAGGAATGGAGAGTTAATTGTGCGCTTGTCATCAGGGATTCATGCATTGTCCTTGCAATTACCCTACGTATATTGGGGACATTTACCTCTTCATAATCCAGTTCAGATTCTTTTTCAATAGTTTCTGAGGGAATCAATGGCCGCTCATTCTCCATCAGTGTAAGTATATCCCTTTCTATTATACGCCCCTCCGGACCTGTTGGTATCGCCTCGGTAATGTCAATCCCTTCCCTATCGGCTAGATTTTTCGCCCTGGGCGACACCTTAATGATATTCTCGTTCAAGGCAGCCTTTTCCTGTTCATCCCCATGAAAGTCGACTTCTTCTTTTTCTGTGGGCTCTGTTTGGTCTTGCATAAATTCTTGAGTTTTCTCTTCTGTATGGGGTGAATATATGGAGGGATCTTCTCCCTCTTCTCCAATGACACATATATTGGAGAGTACTGGGACATCGTCCCCTTCTTCAAAAAAAATATCCAACACTACACCGGAATGTTGTGATTCCTCTTCAAAGGTAGCCTTGTCGGTCTCGTATGTAAAAAGGAGATCTCCAATCTCCACCGTATCACCTTTTTCTTTATGCCATTTGGTGATAATACAACTTTCTACACTAAGCCCTTGACGAGGCATAATTATTGGTATTGCCATATATAATTCCTCCAATTTCACATTTTATATAAATACAAAAAAATGTTTTTCCAATACTCTGTCATTCATCGTATACACAGATATACTACCAGATTAACCCTTTTTAGTCAATTTATTCGACCGCTTAAAGCTGCCATCTCCGCCTGCCCCATATGTTTTTATAATACATGGATTCGCCATTTACCTTTTACTCCATATTGTCAAACAGGCCAGAGTAGCCCTATCATAATCCCAAGGGTAAGATGTTATTGATTATGATGCTGGTATAATGTATAATTATTGTAAAATTCTGCTCCCTAATTCAATCCACAATACTTGAATTCTACAAGTTGCACCTCCAGTTAATGATGCACATTATGAATAATTAATATTCGCTTTAATGCGATTTAGGCTTTAATAGTTGGATGCTAAAAGTGTTTATGGGAATATAGAAAGGATGATTTTTTTGGGCAAGATGGAAGGCCAAGTAGCCATAGTAACGGGTGGAGGTCAGGGGCTTGGACAGGCCTTGTGTCTCCGACTTCACGATGAAGGGGCCAAGGTCGTTGTAGCCGACATTAATCCGGACGCTGCCAGGGATACAGCGAATCAACTTAGGGACAGTCTGGCCATCAAAGCAGATGTTGCAGATTATTCCCAATGTGAGAATATGGTCAAAGAAACCATGGCCAAGTATGGCCGAATTGACCTGTTGGTCTGTAACGCAGCAATTCTGATAGCCAAGGCTGTGAATGAATCTACCAGCCAGGAATGGAAAAAAGTAATGGAAGTAAACCTTTTGGGATACTTCAATTGTGTAAAGGCAGTTGCCGATGTAATGATAAAGCAAGGCTATGGTAATATAATACAAATAAACAGCAAGTCAGGTAAAAAAGGTTCCTTCAAGAATTCGGCATATGCTGCCAGCAAGTTCGGTGGTATCGGTCTTACCCAAAGTCTTGCACTGGAATTCGCTCCCCATAATATCAGGGTCAATGCTATCTGCCCGGGTAACCTGCTGGATTCCCCCCTATGGGTGGATAGTCTATATGAACAATATGCCCGAAATCAGGGTATCACCAAAGAAGAGGTTAGGCAAAAATATCTCAACCAGGTTCCCCTCGGAAGGGGATGTACATACGAAGATGTGGCAAACGTCCTTGTTTTTCTGGCCTCTGACCAGGCCAGCTACATGACAGGACAGGCTATCAACGTAACCGGGGGTCAGGAGATGAGATAAGGGGATACCTTCAAACCCATATAACAAAGGTGGCTCCCTGAGGGAAGCCACCTTTATGTATGCTAAAAATTCTCCAGGAGATAGTTTTCCGCTTCAAGACACCAGAGTCCGTTATTCCATTCAACTATTCTTGCCAACTCTGCAAACCTATAGTCGTTCTCCCCCATCTTCCTAAAATCTTCAATAGCTGTTAGCTCCATTTCGATGTTGGTATATATTAACTTCTTACCTCCGGGGATATTGGGAAGATTGAGGGTTGTCTCTACTACACTGTTGAGACCCCCGATATGGGTTATCATGGTTGAGGGATCTATAAGCCCCTTTGCCATCATATCCAGAGACTCGGCCAGGTCGTCTGTATTACCGCCGCTGGTACCTACAATATGGGTGGATCCATAGTGTACGTTGTAAAAGTTGAAAAGTGCTTTAAAATTCGGATCCGTTGGTCCCGCAAAGAAATTTAAACAGCCGTCCCTGCCCAGGATTCCGTCCCCCTGCTCAATAACCTCCCTGACAGGAGCATATACGAAGACGTCATCATACCCTTTACCATGGGTATAGGACATGAGGTGTTCCACTGGGTTGTCCAACTTACCTGTATTTACATAATGGAGCTCGACTCCCTTTTCGGCTGCCTTCTCTACCGTAAGAACTTCAGCAGCTCTTCTTAATCTTTCATCATCTATGTCGGTTACTACCAAAATTCCAGGCCTTCTGTCACAGTTTATTGCATAATCAATGGCTCCAAGGCCCATAGGCCCTACACCAGCCAATATGGCCATGTTACCGCCTTCTACTATCCCCATCTCGTGTTGGTATTTGCCGGGTGTAGTATGGTAGCTGGCATGAAAAGCGCCCACTATACAGGACATGGGCTCGGCGAGCGATCCATAAAAGAAAGCCTCTCCTTTATACTCTAAAAGACTGCCCGTCTCCATTACCTCATTAGGAATTATGATGTGGGTGGCAGCGCCCCCTATATAGGAGTAGGAATAACCTGGTGCGTCCAAGCTGCCCTTATAGTTTAAGGCTGGCTGAATAGCAAATTTTTGGCCTGGTTTGAACTGGTCCCGCCATTTTTCCCCTACTTCTAAAATAATCCCACATAATTCATGACCTATCATCACAGGATTTTCGGCTACATTGTCGGGAACCCTTTTATGCTTGGGACCCTGTATAGCAGCCTTATATGAAGACATACATACGCTGTCGGATATAACCTGGGCTAAGATCTCATCCTTCTTTATGGCCGGCAATTCGAATTCTTCCAAACGAAGGTCGTTGATACCATATAATCTGACCGCTTTTGTTTTCATCTCATTCCCCCGCTTAAATGCTATAATCTATCAGTCCATAAATCTACAATGCCTAAGCAGTTTCATTATACATCATTAATATCCTGCATTACAAGGAAAATCCCCGTAAGTACCGCAACGGCAATTGTTTAGTACTTTTTATACATTAAGTGCTGATAAGTATTTTGAAAAAAACGGAATGGGTGCTATAATATATTCTAATAAAACCCAACAAAATACTTAACAAAACGCATTATGCCAGTCAGACATATACGGTAATGGCTATTGTCTGCCTATGTTTTGGGGAAACCAGGACTTACCAGTAGTTCATTACCTTTGTTATGCAGTAACTATTCAACTGGCACATGAGGTTAATAAAATATTGTAAGGATGTGTTGATATGAACAGCATAAAAGGGGTTTTAAAGAAAGGAATAAACAGATACGGTTTGGATGCTTTCAGCGCCATGGCCTTGGGACTTTTTTCATCTCTTATAATAGGTTTGATCCTTTCTCAGCTTTCCAGGATACCGGGCCTTGGCTTTATTGCCGATTTTACGGATGTCCTATCCGCTCAATCCCCCGTGGTTGGAGCAGCCATCGGGGTGGCCATCGCACATGGATTGAAAGCCCAGCCTCTGGTCGTATACACCTCCGCCGCGACCGGCGCATTCGGATACAGTTTTATGAATGCCGGACCCATGGGAGCCTATATTGCAGCGGTAGTAGGAGCAGAATTGGGTAGATTGGTTGCCGGTAAGACCAGGGTTGACATCGTCTTGGTTCCATCAGTCACCATTTTAGCCGGTGGTCTTGCGGGAAAATTCATAGGTCCGTATATCTCTGGATTTATGACCTGGTTGGGTAATGTTATAAACATCACCACAGAGCTTCATCCTATCCCCATGGGAATTCTGGTTTCCACATCCATGGGGATGATACTGACCGCCCCTATCAGCAGTGCCGCTTTGGCCATTTCCATGCAGATGTCAGGCCTTGCTGCAGGTGCGGCCACAGTGGGCTGTTCTGCCCAAATGATAGGTTTTGCAGTAGCCAGCTACCGGGAGAACAAAGTAGGGGGTCTGATAGCCCAGGGCTTGGGTACCTCTATGCTACAGGTGCCCAACATAATTAAAAAACCCCAAATCTGGATTCCTCCTACCTTGGCCAGTGCCATCTTAGGTCCTCTTTCCACAACAATCCTAAAGATGCAAAGCAACCCAATAGGGGCAGGTATGGGAACCAGTGGCTTGGTAGGTCAGTTTGCTCTATGGACAACCATGGAAGGTACGATACCCACCTGGCTTTTGTTAACTGAGATCCTTATGATGCACTTTGTCCTTCCTGCTCTTCTCACCCTATTGATATCTGAATTCATGCGGAAGAAGGGCTGGATAAAATACGGGGACATGGAACTACAACTGTAACTTGTCCCTATAATAATCAGCTATCTCAGAGTATTCGGCCAGGGCGGATTTCCCAACATCACTCAGGGAGTACTTCCCCCTGGCCACCCTATGGAACCAACCATAGAAGTTATTGTATAATATCGAGTAGGTCTTGGGACCTGTGCCCAGTTCCTTCAAATCCTTCGCTGAAAGGATCCCGTCCCTCTCCAGACAACATGCAATGAATATGGCATTTTCCCTATAGGCAGTCATTATCTTCTTTCTATTGCTTCCCCCCTGATTGAAGTTTCCGGAACGACCCTCTATCTCCTTAATTATCCCTGCCCTGGCCTTCTTCGCCCTTCTCGATTTGTAGGGGACAGGATGAAGGATTACTTCCGCCTTAGGCTTGTCCAGATTCATATCAACAAGGATCAATCCCAGTTCCAAACGCCTCAGCAGCTTTCTTATACCTTTCCATTTTGATGATCTGAGACTGGCTTTGGGTTTTGGTAAGGCTATATAGACGCCACTGGTTATCCTCTGTCTATCAGCGGCCTGGCCCAACAGCTCTACGCTTAAGTTTCTCTTGAGTTCTATAATTACCAGTTCTTCTTCCTTAATTGCAACGATATCACAATCCTTAACCTCCCCCCGCACCGTGTATCCTTGCCGGGTCAGGTACTCATATATGGGTTGGTACAAGCCGGCCTCTGTAAAGTTTGCCTTAGTCATAATAATACCCCTCTATACTACTGTCCATATGCAAGAACATATTTATTGTACTTAAGAAACATGATTTATGGTGCTGTACGGTTCCGGAAATTGATTAGAACACATTCACAGGGAATAACAAATAGGGAGTAGAAAAACTTCTATCTCCCTATCTTTCAGCAAATCATTAGTACATAATACTAGTATATTACGTTCATGCCTTTAACAAATCCCTTAGAGAACCATACTATTCCATCTAAAGAGATCTTAAGCCCACCACATCTCGCCTTTATCTTCAAAGACCATAACCTCTTTCAAGAAGGCTATAGCCTTCTGTAGTCCCTCGTTGGGAGTCATCAGACTGTCTTCGTGTTCAATGCTTAGGACATAATCATAGCCCACCATCCTCAGGGCACTAACCATATCTTTCCAAACCTGATAGTCGTTGCCGTAGCCGACGGAACGGAATATCCAGGACCTGTTGATTTCATCTCCGTAGTGCTTGGTATCCAATACACCGTTAACGGCTGTGTTAATGGCATCAATCTTGGTATCCTTGGCATGGAAATGATAGATAGCACCGGCCAACTCACGTATAGCCGCTACGGGATCGATGCCTTGCCAGAATAGATGGCTGGGGTCGAAGTTGGCACCAATAACATCACCAACAGCTGCCCTGAGTTTTAACAGGGTTTCGGGATTGTATACGGCAAAGCCCGGATGCATTTCCAGACATATCATATCCACTCCATGATCCTTTGCAAAAGCAGTGGTCTTTTCCCAATATGGAATTAGAACATCATTCCACTGATATTCCAGGATTTTTAAAAAGTCATCCGGCCAAGGACAGGTAACCCAGTTGGGATACATGGAATTCGGCGAGTCTCCGGGACACCCCGAAAAGGTATTTACTCTCCTGACCCCCAGCTTTTCCGCCAGCAATACGGTCTTCTCAAAATCGTCATGAAAAGCGTCTGCAATCTCCTTTTGTGGATGAACAGGATTCCCATGGCAGCTTAAGGAGCTTATCTCCAGGTTGTATTTATCAACCAGATCCTTTAGTTCCCGGATCTTTCCACCATCGTTCAAGAGCTCTTCGGGGTTTGCATGGGCCTTGCCCGGATATCCGCCGGCACCCAATTCAACCGCTTGTACGCCGGAATCGCTTAGATACTTAAAGGCTTCTTCGACCTTCATATTACCCAATAAAACAGTCATAACGCCTAGTTTCATAGTAATTCTCCTTTCATATGATATTTATGGAATATTTAGATACCTTACCCTGCTACTCACGGGCCATTTAGATGAACCATATGTAATCTGTTGTTTAACAATGAAATCCTAAATTAACGGACTACACAAATATGTAATTTATATAGTCCGTTAATCCTTGATAGTCTATAAATTAATTAAAATGTTACTGCCTTGCCTGTCTTGGCTGACTCATAGATAGCTTCCAGGATCTCGGTTACCGCCAATGCCTGCTCCGGCAATACAACAGGATCGGTATCATTTATAACTGCATCAATCCATGCCCTGGCCTCTAAGTAACCGGGGTCATCGCTTATGCCTTCATAAAAATCGACCCCACCTGCCCCTAAGGTAGGTTTCTTGGTATACATCTTATTGAATTCAACACCGTTTATGCGGAGGCCGTCCCTCATATCAGCCCCGGCCTTAGTCCCGCACAGGGTGGTTTTCGCTTCGCCTACATCAAGGGTGTTGAGTGCCCAGCTGGATTCCAAAATTATGGTTGTTCCATTCTCCATTACAACAAAACCAAAAGCAGAGTCCTCTACGGTAAATTCTTCAGGGTCCCAATCTCCCCATGCATTGGCTGTATTTCTTTGATCGGCCAATTTGCGATAGGTAGTTCCCAGCACTGATTTTGGTTTGTAGTTGTCCACCATCCAGAGAGTCAGGTCAAGAGCATGAGTCCCGATGTCTATTAAGGGGCCTCCGCCTTGTTCTTCTTCGTTAAGGAATACTCCCCATGTGGGAACAGCACGCCTTCTGATGGCATGTGCTTTTGCAAAGTAAATGTCCCCAAGGTCTCCCCTGCGGCATACCTGATTCAGGTATTGGGATTCGGGGTTAAATCTGTTCTGATACCCAATGGTCAATTTTTTACCGGTTCGCTTGGCTGCCTCTACCATTCTTCTGGCATCGGCCGCTGTTTTAGCCATGGGCTTTTCACACATTACATGCTTGTCTGATTCTAAGGCGTCAATGGTTATTTCAGCATGAGATCTGTTCGGGGTACATACATGTATAACGTCTATGCTGTCGTCCTTAAGCAGCTCCTTATAATCGGTATAGACCTTTGCATCCAGTGTTCCATAATCTTTAGCTGCTTTTTCAGCCCTCTCTTTGATAATATCACAAAAAGCTACCATTTCGACTTGTTCGACCTTGGCAAGGCTTGGCATGTGTTTGCCATTGGCGATTCCACCACAGCCAATTATGCCAACTCTTATTTTGATATCCTTTTTCTGTGCACTCATCTTTATTCCTCCTTGTATGATTATTATCATTAGTTAATAGTGCAGAAGAGCACTATTTAACTTTAGAATATAATATAAGCCATGAATGATGGACCTACCCGCTTTCTCCGAAGAAAACCAGGTACACTCCCTTCCATCTATTTCATTTTACATTATTTGTTTAGCCTTTTCAACCATCTTAAAAACAAATCGTCTTTACCAGATTCTTCCCGTTAAGAAAAAAATGATACGAAATTCTGCTTATTTTATATAGTTTAGACTGTTGACATTTGCACACAATTATGCTAAAAATATATTTGCAGTTTTGTTTAGCAGATGTAAACAAAAAGTTTAGTTGGCCAAAACCGGCTTTAAAGGAGCAATGCCCATGAACATTGGGGAAAAAATTAAACATTTGAGGGTCAAAAATGGGCTTACCCAGCAGGAACTAGCTAACCGCTGTGAACTGTCCAAAGGGTTTATTTCCCAAGTGGAGCGGGATTTAACCTCCCCCTCTATAGCTACATTGGTGGATATTCTTGAATGCTTAGGGACCAACCTTAAGGATTTCTTTAGTGATAATACCGAGGAGAAGATCGTTTTCCAAAAAGATGATGTTTTCCTTCAGGAAAATCAGGAGTTGGGGCATTATATACGTTGGATAGTTCCTAATTCTCAAAAAAATCGTATGGAGCCTATACTGATACAGATAAAACCCGGTGGTTCATCGGAGCCCGATACTCCCCACGACGGAGAGGAGTTTGGTTATGTAATAGGAGGCTCTGTTTTCTTGCATCTGGGTAATCAAAAGTTTAAGGTAAGAAAGGGCGAGAGTTTCTATTACAAGCCATCTCTGGTCCACTACCTTTCTAACGAATCCAGATACCCTGCCACGGTCCTTTGGGTCTCCTCACCACCGAGTTTTTAGTTTCTTTGTTTGAGAATCCCTTATAGGTTTAAGGTATTATTATGGGGCTTTCTTAGGGGGCTTCACTTTTTATGGGAATGATACGCAACTTCACGAGCCATTTACTTATACTTAATATCTTTTTCTGGACGTACTATTACTAATAGGGGGTATGACAAATGTCCTATGAAACCATTAATTTGATAGATGTATCCAAGACCTTCGATGATACTCTTGTTTTGGATAACATTAATCTGTATATAAGACGGAATGAATTTTTGACCCTTTTGGGGCCCAGCGGATGCGGGAAAACGACCACTCTCCGTATAATTGGCGGATTTGAAGAGCCCACTACGGGAAAGGTCTTATTTGAAGGGAAGGATATCACTCATGTTCCCCCGTATAAAAGGAAGGTCAACACGGTTTTCCAAAGGTATGCCCTCTTTCCCCATATGAATGTAGAGGAAAATATAGCCTTTGGCCTTAACATTAAAAAAATAAGCAAAAATATAATAGAAGAAAAGGTCAAGAACATGCTCGGTCTGGTAAATCTAAGGGGCTTTGAAAAACGTACCGTTGACTCCTTGAGCGGGGGTCAACAGCAGAGGGTAGCCATAGCCAGAGCCCTGGTCAATGAGCCCGAAGTCCTCCTCCTGGATGAACCCTTAGGGGCCTTGGATCTGAAACTACGAAAAGGTATGCAGATTGAGCTCAAAAACATCCAACAAAAACTTGGCATCACCTTTGTGTACGTTACTCATGATCAGGAGGAAGCCCTGACCATGTCCGATACCATTGTGGTTATGAATGAAGGTCATATCCAGCAAATTGGTTCACCTATAGATATATACAACGAACCTAAAAATGCTTTTGTAGCCGATTTTATTGGCGAGAGTAATATCGTGAACGGTATTATGATAGAGGATTACGTAGTGGATTTTGGAGGCTATATCTTCAGATGTTTAGATAGCGGGTTTGGCGAGAAGGAAAAGGTAGATGTGGTTGTGCGACCCGAGGACATTAAATTGGTTCCTCCGGAACAGGGTATGCTTAAAGGCAGAGTGCTCTCTGTAATCTTTAAAGGTGTACACTACGAAATGATGATTGAGTCCAACGGAATCATTTGGAAGGTCCACAGCACCTTGATGGAGCCCGTTGATACCATAGTAGGAATAAATATCTTCCCCGACGATATCCATATAATGAAGAAGGTGATGGTCTCATGAAAAAGTCCTGGGTTGCATACCCTTATGTAGTGTGGATGATTATGTTCATCGTAGTACCCCTTATACTAATTATTTTTTATGGGACAGTAAGAACCACCCCTCAAGGTATGGAGTTTACCCTGGAGCATTTTAAAAGGTTTTTTGAGCCCCTCTATATCATGGTCCTTGTCAGGTCATTGTATTTGGCCTTTATATGTACCATAGTATGCCTTCTGTTGGGATATCCTGTGTCCATGATCCTGGCCAGTAAGGAGTATAGGGACAAAAAAATTCTTATATTTCTCATGGTCATTCCCATGTGGATGAACTTCCTGCTTAGGACCTATGCCTGGCTTACTCTGCTGGAGAAAAACGGAATTATCAATACTCTGATTTCATTTATAGGACTGCCGAAAATGGATCTGCTATATAATCAATGGGCCGTGGTATTGGGTATGGTATACAACTTTCTCCCCTTTATGGTGCTTCCTATCTACTCTGTACTGATTAAAATCGACAAGAGTATCATAGAAGCGGCAGAGGATCTGGGGGCAAATTCCAGAACAGTCTTTAGAAAGGTCATCTTCCCCCTAAGCCTTCCGGGAGTGGTTTCCGGCATTACCATGGTGTTCATGCCTGCTGTAACTACCTTTGTTATTTCCAGGCTCCTTGGAGGGGGACAGTTTCTCCTGATAGGTAATCTGATCGAGGAACTCTTTCTAAAATCAGGGGAATGGGGATTTGGTTCAGCCCTTTCCATAATTATGATGATTCTGATCCTGTTCAGTATGGCCATAATGTCCAGGTATGAAAAGGAAAATGAGGGAGGTGGGCTACTATGATGCGCCATTTAAAGAGATTGTATATCGGCATAGTATTCTTCTTTCTATATGCCCCGATCCTGATCCTCATGATCTTTTCCTTCAATAAATCCAGGTATATGAGCAAATGGGACGGGTTCAGCCTAAAATGGTACGCGGATTTGTTCAGCGACAGGGATATAATGTCAGCCCTCTATTATACCCTCTTAATAGCAGTGCTGTCGACTATCATTGCTACCGTCATCGGCCTAATAACTGCGATTGGTATACACGATATGAATAAGCTTGGCAAGGGTATTATGGTCAATATCTCATACCTGCCAATCCTGAACCCGGATATAGTAACTGGGATATCCCTGATGATGCTCTTTGTCTTTATGAAGTTGGAGCTGGGATTCTTAACCCTTTTACTGGCCCATATTACCTTTAATGTGCCCTACGTTATTTTTTCAATATTGCCCAAGCTTAGACAGATGAATAAACATCTGTATGAGGCGGCCCTGGATCTGGGAGCTACCCCGTTCTACGCTTTCAGAAAGGTAATATTGCCGGAAATAATGCCGGGAGTCGTTACCGGAATGATTCTGGCCTTTACCCTGTCCATCGATGATTTTGTTATAAGCTACTTCACCACCGGTGCCGGTGTCTCAAACCTTTCCATTATCATCTATTCCATGGCCAGGGTAGGAATTAAGCCTACTATCAATGCTCTGTCAACCCTATTGTTTATTTCCGTTCTTTTATTGCTCCTTATAGTCAATAAGAGAACTTCCAATAATAACGGAAAGGAGAAAGTTATATGAAAAAAATACTAAGTTCTAAACTTATCTGGGTAGTGGTGGCTGTTCTGGCCTTCTCCATAATTCTTGCCGGATGTGGACAAGAAAACCGTGTAACCTTAAAGGTCTATAACTGGGGGGAATACATGGATAAGAGCGTTATTGATGACTTCGAAAAAGAGTATGGCATAAGAGTCATATATACCACCTATGCTACCAACGAAGATATGTATGTAAGCATGAAGCACGGCGGCAGCAACTATGATGTTGCGTTTCCCTCCGATTATATGATCAGCAGGATGATAAACGAGGATATGCTTCACAAGATCGATATTAGCAATATCCCAAACTATAAATATATCGATGACACCTTCAAGAATCTTCCCTTTGACCCAGACAATGAGTATTCCGTTCCCTATATGTGGGGAACCCTGGGAATAGTATACAACAAAACCATGGTAGATGATCCGGTAGAAGGTTGGGATATCCTTTGGAATGAAAAGTACTCCAAGCAGATCCTGATGTTGGATAGCCAGAGGGATTCCATCGGTCTCACCCTCCAAATGCTGGGATATTCTATGAACAGCAGGAATATTGATGAATTGGAAAAGGCAAAGGAAAAGCTTATGGAACAAAAATCCTTGGTACTGGCCTATGTTGGCGATGAGGTGAAAGATAAGATGGTAGGCGGCGAAGCTGCTCTGGCTGTCGTTTGGTCCGGGGATGCCGTAGCTATGAAATGGGAAAATCCAGATCTTGAGTACGTTCTCCCCAAGGAAGGCGGCAATCTGTGGTTTGATTCGGCCGTTATACCAAAGACCAGTCAGCATAAAGAAGAAGCTGAACTGTTTATTAATTACCTGTGTGAAACCGAAATCGCTTTAAGGAATACCGAATACATAGGGTATTCCACTCCCCATACGGAGGCTATGAAGATGCTGGACGAAGAGCTTTTAAGCGACAGTACTGCCTACCCCAGCGATGAAGAGATCGCGGACTCTGAAGTATTTGAGGATTTAAGCGATACACTGGACGTCTATAATAGAATATGGACGGAGATAAAAGCAAAATAGAATAGTTTCAGCTTACAAATTATGCTTATTCCATAGGGCAACTCAATTATTTTTGAGTTGCCCTATTTAGATAGATAAGTTTTTCACAATCTATGTAAAAAAATGATAAATTTCATTCATTTAGTAGTTTACTTTACTAAAATATATAGTATAATAGTTATATTCTCAATAAATGGTTAAAGCCTTATACTAGCCTGATCTTAGTAAATTGTTCAGATTAATGAGATAGACTACTCTATGCATATATGTTGCGAAAAAACCATCATAACAGATCCATTAGACCATGTGAGTATATTTAATCTATGATTTATTCGTAACGTATGATCTGCCTAATGGGCTGCCCTCAATTACCCTGTGCAGCCTTGAAATATTATAACCTTATGAGGAGGATCTATATGAAACCAGTATATAATTTTTCGCCGGGACCATCTGCACTACCAAAGCCCGTATTGGAAAAAGCTCAAAAGGAGCTACTTAATTATAAGGGCACCGGGATGTCCGTTATGGAGATGAGCCACCGTTCAAAGGTGTTTCAAGATATAGTTGACAGCGCCCAGGAACTGCTATCCGAACTCATGGGCATACCGGACAACTACAAAATCTTATTCCTTCAAGGTGGTGCCACCACTCAGTTTTCCATGGTACCCCTCAACTTACTGAGAAAATACAAAAAAGCGGACTACGCCATTACCGGCTCCTTTGCCAAAAAAGCTGCTCAAGAGGCTGAACGCTACGGAACTGTTAATGTGGTAGCCTCCTCTGCCGACGCCAACTTCAGCTACATTCCAGATGTTGAATCGATGAAAGCAAGCCCGGACTCGGATTATTTTCATATTACAACCAACAATACCATCTACGGAACCAGATTTACCAGGTTGCCCGACACCGGTTCTGTCCCCCTGGTAGCGGATATGTCATCCAATATATTGTCTGAGGTTATGGATGTGTCCAAATTCGGCCTCATCTATGCGGGAGCCCAAAAAAATATGGCCCCATCCGGTCTCACGGTGGTCATCATTCGCGAAGACTTATTGGGCAACGCCATGGATATTACCCCTACCATGCTGAACTATAAGATACAGGCTGATGCAAATTCCCTGTATAATACACCCACCACCTTCAGTATCTATATGGCCAAGTTGGTCTTCGAGTGGCTAAAGGATCTTGGTGGAGTTCCTGTAATTGAGGAAATCAATAAGGAAAAGGCCAGTCTACTCTATGATTGCATAGATAACTCCAATATTTATAAGGGTACCGCCAATCCTAAGGATCGCTCCATAATGAACGTAACATTTACCTTACCCAGTGAGGAAATGACCGCCAAGTTCGTTAAGGAAGCAGAAAACAATGGATTAGTGACCCTTAAAGGTCACAGGTCCGTAGGTGGTATCAGGGCCAGTATCTATAACGCGATGCCTGTAAAAGGTGTAAAGGCCTTGGTTGCTTTTATGAAGGAATTTGAACACAACAATAAATAGTATATAGTATAATATATAATAAGTATCCAATATGGCCGAAACAATACCGAAATAACAGGACGTTATACGGGTCTCAATATATCTGTTGTAGAACATATAGAAAAGAGGATTCAAAATGTATAGGATTAGAGTTTTGAACAATATATCACAAAATGGGCTGGAGCTGCTTCCCGGTGCACTCTACGATGTATCGCCTGATGAGCCTGAACCCCATGGGATCTTGCTTAGGAGCCATAATATGCACGATATGGAAGTACCCTCATCTCTGTTGGCAGTTGCCAGGGCAGGAGCAGGAGTCAACAATATTCCTGTTGACCAATACACCGAAAAGGGAATAGTTGTATTCAATACTCCCGGAGCAAACGCCAATGCGGTTAAGGAGTTGGTTCTGGCGGGGATTTTCCTCTCTTCCAGAAAAATTGTAGAGGGTGTACAATGGGTGAATTCCCTTAAAGGCAGAGGTGAAGAAGTGGCTCCTCTGGTTGAGAAGGGGAAGTCCAACTTTGTTGGCCCTGAAGTTAAAGGTAAAAAACTAGGTGTTATCGGTTTAGGCGCTATTGGTGCCCTGGTTGCCAACGATGCTCATGCCATTGGTATGGAGGTTATGGGCTATGATCCCTTCATCTCTGTAAATTCGGCTTGGAGACTGTCCAGGGGTGTACACAGAGCGGATAGCTTGGATGATCTTCTCGCCCAATCCGATTATATATCCATCCATATCCCATTGATGGACAGCACCAAGGGATTTATAAACAAGGAAGTCATATCCAAAATGAAAGAGGGTGCACGGCTACTAAACTTCTCCCGAGGGCAACTGGTCAAAGACGATGACCTGCTGGAAGCTATAGAAAGCGGTCATATCAGCAAGTATGTAACGGACTTTCCAAATGATAAATTGCTTGGTGTAGAGAACATTATAGCCATCCCCCACCTAGGGGCTTCTACACCGGAATCCGAAGAGAACTGTGCCCATATGGCAGTAACAGAACTTCGCAATTACCTGGAATACGGGAATATCTCCAATTCAGTAAATTATCCGGCCTGCGAGCTAGCTCCCGGTACCGATTCAGTCCAGAGGATAACTGTGGCACACAAGAATATACCCAATATGGTGGGTCAAATAGCCTCGCGTCTGGCTGCTGAACATATCAATATCTCCAATATGATAAACAAGAGTAAAGGCAATTATGCCTATACCATTTTGGACTTAAACACAAAGATTGGAGATGATATCTTAGAGGAGCTCTCCAGCATTCCCGGAAATATCAGGGTGCGCTCCATACAGTTAGAAAACCATGGTTATAGCAAGTAATTGTCATCCATAAACAGGGTGTAAGACAGGATTCTTTTTTACCAAAGAGCTATTGATTAACAGATAACATCATGCAATGTGATGAAACCATAAGTAAAGCCGCTGAGAGTATAGATCTTTCAGCGGCTTTTTATTTGGATTCCATATTGCTAAACATATCCCAGGGATACAGGAGTGGTGGTAGGCTTGTAAAGGTCATATCCTCCCTTAGGGTGGGATGGACCAGGCTTATTTCAGTAGACCAGAGGGCAATCTGCTGACCCGGCCTATTAAGGTGACTTCCATACCTTTGATCTCCATAGAGGTGATGGCCAATGGTAGCGAATTGAACTCGGATCTGATGGGGTCGGCCCGTATGCAGATCAATTTCAACCAGAGCCATATTAGATGCCTGTCCCACCACTTCATAGTCCAATACGGCTTTTTGGGCTCCCTTAATGCTGCCATCCACAACGTCAACCATATTCTTTCGCCTGTCCTTTATAAGATAATGCACCAAACCTTTCTTAAGCTTAGTCCGGGGTACCCCATGGATGACCGCCATATATTTCTTGCCAAACTTCCTGTCCCGTATTTGCTGGGATAGTCTGGATGCAGCCTTTGAAGTCTTGGCAAAAACCATCACACCGCCTACGGGACGGTCCAGTCTATGTACCAAGCCCAGATATACGTTTCCGGGCTTATTGTATGTCACCTTTATATACTCCTTTAGATGGGTCAATATATCCTTATCCCCGGACCTATCCTGCTGGGACGGCATATTGACTGGCTTATCCACTACCAATAGATGGTTATCCTCATATATAATTCTTATGTCCTCATAATATGTTTGACTCAATGAGACTCTCCTTCATTTATTACTTCTTCTTCTTTTTCCTGAACAGGGAAATACCACCAAAACCGCTTATGATGGCCATATAGAAGCCAAAATCATAGGCCCATCCATTATTGAATATCTCATAGATCCGAATTCTGCTGTCCAGTATCCCTAATATCAGTGAAATGGGTGCAATCCAGCCATGCCAGATTCCCCATAGGAAACCAGCAGGCCTTTCCCTGGTATTTCGTCCATCTCCGGGAACACATCCCGATAACAACAGGATGATAATAACTGTAAAGAGTGCGAAATACAGGAGCCTTATACGCCCTCTTCTCATCATATCCTTCCCCCCAATCTCCATTAGTCAAGCTTTATATGGCAATAGCCGTTGGGGTTCTTCTTAAGGTACTTTTGATGGTACTCTTCAGCGTCATAGAAGCAGGACAGGGGCTCAATTTCCGTTACTATGGGTTTGGTATACTTTATCTGCTCCCGGTTAAGGCTATCCACTATGGTGCTTAGATCCTCTTCGTCTATATAATAGATACCGGTGCGGTACTGGCTACCAATGTCATTTCCCTGTCTATCCCGTATGGTAGGGTCAATAACGCTCCAAAATCTATCAAGCAATTCCTTTAAGCTTATACTCTCTTCGTCATATCTTACATAACATGCCTCTGCATGCCCTGTAGTCCCGGTGCATACATCCTCGTAGCTTGGATTAGCTTGAGTTCCGTTGGCATAACCCACCTTGGTATCAACTACCCCGGGGATCCTTGACATATACTCCTCTACTCCCCAAAAACAACCTCCTGCCAGCACTATTTCCTTCATGGATACTACCTCCTTATCGGGTAAAGCGATAGTTTACACGCCTATGTCTTTGAATAACCCTATCTTAGAATTAGTTTAAAGCAAACCCCTCTCGGCAAAGCTGGTATATCTATCCCCCGCAACTATAATATGGTCTAAAACCTTTATGGAAATACTATCAAGGGCAGTAATAATCTTTTGGGTGACGCTGATATCAGCCCTTGAAGGGTTGATGCTGCCTCCCGGATGATTATGGGCAAGTATAACGCTGCTGGCCTGGTGTCTTAGGGCGGTTTCCACTATGAGCCTGGGATATATGGCAGCTTCGTTGATAGTCCCCTCATGGACCATATCCGCATGATTTACCCTGTTCTGTGTGTCCAAACATATGACATAGAAGACCTCATAAATATGTCCCACCAATAGGGATTTAGCGTATTCTCCCGCCTTTGAAGAGCTGTTGATTATGGGCTTATCACCCCATTTACCCAGGAAGTATCTCCTGGATAGGGATGGGATGAGGGAAACCAGGACGGCGGTTTTCTCCGATACCTTACACCTTCTTGCTATATCCTTGGCATCGGCTTCAAAGAGTCCTGCCAGCGATCCAAATTCCTCAATCATCCTATGGGCCAGGTCATTGGTATCCATCCTTGGGATGGCGTAGAATAATAGTAGCTCCAGTACCTGATGGTCCTCAAAGGCATCCAATCCTTCTGACAGAAATCTTTGTCTTACCCTTTGTCTGTGGCCAGCATGAAGATTTTTACTCATAGATACAATTAGTCCTTTCGGCAATATCATTGTTATAAAATTAGTTCTACAATACCGGCCAAATTCCTTCAAAAAACGTTAACTATTTATAGTTTAGCCTCATGTGCCAGTTCATTGTCTTAGTTAATGGGTTTATAGATATGGAGATGACTGCATTGATTTTGCAATTGGAAGCAGGAAAGTTTCAGATTAGAGCAAATCAACAAACATTAGAAAAGAGCCCGGGGCTTTCTACCCTTAAGGCTCTCTATTATATAATCATCCCCAATGGGCAGGGGATTATTATATTCGGCTATTTCTTTCTCTTCCAGGCAAGCCCAATTCCAAGACCCAACAACCCTAATCCCAGTCCGTAGAACCCCATGGGAATCACATCCCCGGTCTTGGGCGGGGCAGGTTTATCCTGATCATCTGGATCTGGCTTATCAGGTTCAGGTTCTTCGGGTTTGGGTTTGTCAGGTTCTGGTTCAGCCGCTTGAGCTATGAATATCCATTTTACATTCACTGATTTGCCTTGGAATTCGTTCCCTGTTTCGGGTCCAGGTAGATGAACCACCGCCTTAAGCACCTGGCTGTCCGATACATCAAACTTACCCAAACTGGTATTAGCTGCAGCAAAATCTTTCATAGATCCTGAATATATCTCTTCCCTCCCCAGGTATACCGTCAGCAGAAGCTGTTTGAACAGATCAGCTTCACCTTCCTTGGGAATCTTGCTCACTCGCTCGGTTCTCATAAAAAGTTCAAAGGGGGCTATGTATTTGTTCTCTATTGTAAGGTTGGCTTCATAAGTATCACCGGGATTTAGCTTAGTAAGATTGAACAGCCTTCTGGATTCCGGAATAATCTCCAAACCTTTATCCCTACCTACCAATACCAAATCCTTTGCATAGCTTATATTCATCCCATAGGAAACCATATAACCAATTATCAGCGAAATGATACCTATAAGTATTATAGTTTTGGATGATAACCCTTTTATACCTTCCATTTCCCGCCCTCCTTTGAAGGGATATCAGGGGGGCAAAGCCCCCCTAGATCAATAAATTAGCTAATGGCAAATCTCATAATATTAATTTTGTGGTCTCTCTACCTCGTATGGAAGACCATTCCATCCATCTGCATTTTTGTATGCTTTATGTGTTACTTGAATTGCTTCGGCGTCTACCTTTAATTCAAATTTAGCGTTCTGGAATTTATTATCCATTTTGGATTCATCAAAGCAAAGCTTATTGATTATAGGTTTTGTTTCAGCGCCTGGTTGTAGGATCTTCGTGTAGTACCACCATCCCTCTTTTTCTACCCAATAGGTCTCATAACGATTACCACTCTTTTTCTGTTTTTTTAGTATATCATATTTTGCGACATTGTCGGTATTAGCATCCTCTTGGGTACCTTCCCATATGGAGGTTAGTTTCACTCTTAGATAAGCCCTTTTGTTCCCCGTGTTCTTAAAGGTGATATCCCCTTCAAAACAATCACCCGGGTTGAGATACGTGTTTTGTTTTAAACCCTTAAGACCATTATTAACTTCGACTTTGATTGTGCCTGCCTTATACTCAATATTGGCCCTAGCTGTACCTGTAAACCAGGCCATGGTTCCTCCGGCCACCAACAAAGCCACTAATGCAAACGCAGTTAGTATTACAACCTTTCTTTTCATGTTTATTCCTCCCAGATTTTTTTATTTCCAATAGGTCTCTACCTATGGATTACAAATTTGGTTGGGGATGGTAAGTGATCAATCCAGATCCCATGCCTCTTCCCATGTTTCACCGGAGCCTTGTATTCCTTCAGCCGCTACCTTTAGAGTAAATGTCTCATCCGCATATTCAGGCTCCAACTTTTCAAACCTGATGCTTATTTTTAGAGGATTGGTAGTTTCATCCTTAGCTAAAGATGATTTATAGTAGTAATAACCATCTTTCGCCATCCTGTTTTCCCAATCAGGGTTATCGGCTAAATCCAGCACAATATTGGATACCGAAAGGTTTGCATTGCTCCATTGGGGAATTAGTCTAACCCTAATATATGCGTCCTCACTACCAAGACTTTTTACACTGATATTTTTTTCATATGCTTGGTTTACTTCTATGCTGGTTATCTTTTTTTCCCCGGATTCTATAACTTCAACTTCCACAGTCGGCTCTTCTAAACTATCTACTGCTTGGGATGTATCCCCATTATCAGCTGAAGTTTTAACCTGTAATTTTATAACTATGGACTTATTATCAGTGAACCAGGCCATGGTTCCTCCGGCTACCAATATGGATACCAGTATAAGAGTGGATAAGAGCATGAGTTTCCTTTTCATACACATCTTCCTCCATGATCCCTCAGTATCATATTTGTATGATCAATGTGGATCCTTAAGTTCAACCGTCTGTTGGCTAGGCCCATGGGGTTTTCTCTTCCTTGCAAGTATCATGGGAACTATCAGCCATATTGCTCCTACAACTACCAAGGCAATAATGCCATAAATGGAACTTAGGAATCTAAACACCATTCCTATGTAGGGGATAAAGAATACTACCTTGCCTATTATTCGCTCACCCTCAAGGGGTAGCGGGTCATCCGTAGTGTTGGCGTCACCCTTGGTTATAAAGGTCTTTCCCTGATCACGGACCTCCATAACCCTATGGGTTACTTTAGTGGAATTCCCAGCGCCGTAATATGTTATTATGTCTCCTTCTTCTATTTCCCGTGCCTCCGACTCCTTAACAATTATCATTGAATCAACCTTGATGGTGGGGCTCATACTACCGCTGTCTACTATGTATAATCTATGACCCAATAACATGGGCTCCTTCCCTGTAAACCTTGATTGAGCTGTAACAAATATAAGGCCAACCATAACTACCATAAATAAGGTAAACAGTATATTGCTCAATATCTTCTTTAGCCTTGCTCTTGCTTCAGCTTTTCTTCTCTCGGTTCTTGTCATTTAAAACCCCACCTTGAAAGTATTTTTCATTTCATCATAGTGGTAAAGCTCTTCAACTTTTTTTCGTTTGTTTGTTATAACTATCTTCTTTTCGCTTTCATCGACACTTATTGTGACTTTTGCTGTACTGCCCCCCTTAACCACAAAGTCCATTGGGACTATTTCCTTTATCCTGTATTTCCCATACTTTAAACCTTCCAGGGTTAAGCTGCTGTTTGAGGTAAGTGACATCGTGTACTCGGTTCCATCGGGTCCATATATGTAAAAGTCAAATTCCCTGTTTTTGTCTTCCGACTTCCCTTTTTCCAACTTCAGTTTTATGGTTAGTTTTCCGTCATTTGATATATCTTTAATTGGTTCATTAATGGGGATATTAGGTTCTACTACTTCAAGATTCTCCACTTTCGAACTCGCCTCTTCGAGTTTTGCTGTTTCTGGCACTTGCTCTTCAGAGATTTGCTCCTCCTGTACTTGCTCTTCTTCCTGTTCTTGCTCATTTAATTTCTGCCCTTTGGGGGCTGTATCGACGGGTTCCTCTTTTTCAGTTTCCTTTTCTGTAGACGATTCTTCCGCTTCGATTGTCCCCTCGCTATTGTCTGGCATCTCATCCACAGCTTCGGTAACCTCTTCGATATGACCGGATATCTCATCTACGGCGTCAATAGCATCCTGATCAATTGCATCTTCTTCTGCTTGTGCTTTTGGTTCCTCCGCCAGAATACCAGCTCCTACGGTGAGTAACATGGTAACTACCATTATGGATATTCCAAATATTTTAAAAGTATTCCTCATCCAGGGTTCACCCCCCTAAAATGTCTATTTAAATCATGTGTGTGTGTTTTATGTGCTTGCAGTAGCTTAATTATAGGTTTTCTTAAGGTTTTTTCACAATCCTCATAAGTCCACTTTGAGTGCCACCAACGGCTAGATTAGGACTTACCCCTTTGGTATTATAGTTCGGATTCCAATTATACTTTGGTAGTAGACCTATGGTACAAAAGTATACCTTAGTACTTCTTCTACATAAAAAATTCGATGGCATAGCCACCGAACCGTAATTTTTGTATTTTTATCATCCGGATACCGTATAATACCAAATAATAAAATCCCAGACTACCATATGAAATATTACATTATATGATGATTATTAACATATAAGGCTGCCTGAGTCCTATCGGAAAGGCCCAGCTTGGTCAATATTCGGCTAACATGCTTCTTCACAGTGTACTCGGTTATAAATAGGTTTTCAGCAATCTCTTTATTACTGGAGCCCTTTCCCAGCTCCTTTAAGACATCCTGTTCTCTGGCCGTCAGATTATCTCCCATTAGCATATCCCTTTCATTGAGTATCATCTCCATGATGCCGGGATCATAATATTTACGACCTCGACTGACCATCTTTATTCCCAGTAATATTTCCTCCGGATAGGCATGCTTTAATATATATCCGTCTACATCAAGACTTTCCGCCCTGGCAAAATCATCTGAATACAAGGAAGAGGTCAGAATTATGAATTTACATTCTTTTTCTTCCTCCCTGATCCTTGGGATTATGTCCAGGCCATTCTCCTTCCCCAACCTTATATCCAAAAGTACTATATCCGGGTTTTGTTCCATTATCTTTTTTTCAGCCCCATCTTTGGAAGTAGCTTGTTCAACCGAACCTATGATGGACTCCGAGGATAATATGCCAATCAATCCTTCTATTACCAAAGGATGATCATCGACAACAAGCAATTTCATATGGCTGATCCCTCCAGATTCTCACTGTATTCTATGCTTGCAGGTATCCTTATTTGAATCCTGGTCTGCCTGCCTAATTTGCTATCTATATAGAATTCTCCGTTAAAGGAATATACCAAGCTTTCCATGTTTCGAAGGCCAAGGCCTATACCCATACTTTTTGACACGCTATCAGTATCAAAGCCTCTGCCATCATCGACTATCGATATGCTTGTATAAGGATGTTCCATACTCAATGTCACCTCTAAATGTTGACAATTACCGTGTCGTACCGCATTTCCTGTTCCTTCACATATTATTCGGTATATCGCCCTCTTGAGCCGGCCGGAGATTATATCCTCGTTTCCGGTTATTGATGCACTAACCACTATTGAATGAATCCTTCCCATGTTATCCAGATATTCCTTTATCACGCTGGAAAAAGGCTTTATCCCTCTCTTTCTTGAGCTAAGATTGTAGATAATTGAACGCAATTCAGTCATAGCCTGATCTACGGATCTTCTCAGCAGCTCAAGTTGGACTTTTAGTTCATGATTTTCCTTTCCATATATTCTTGTTATGGTTGTAATGCTGCATACAAGGCTAAAAAGCCTCTGGGATACGGTATCATGGATTTCGTTGGCAATCCGGTTTTGCTCCCCTATTATAATCAGGCGGTTTTCCGCTTTTCTATGATCTTGATCTTCCAATATCGCACCTAAAAAATCTGACAAAAAAGGCAGCTGGGCAATACATAGTTCATAATCCTGGCATTTCATTTCTGTCTGTACCCCCAAGATACCATAGTTCTTTACAGCCGATCTTATATTCATTGCTAGAAATCTCATCCCCCGGATATCAAATACCATGGGTTTATCCTGGTTTTGTATACTATTCCATTGGGCTGCCAGATAGTGTTTAATTGTATTCTTTATGCGGATATCGGTGTCTTTATGAAGCCAAATCTGACCCTCTTTTCCCCGGCCTATCTCAACTTCATGTGATTCTGCAATCCATACAAAGGCCAGGGATGATTTGGTTAAATTCGAGGCATAATGGGAAAAGCTACTGCAGGGATAGCCTATGGAGGTTTCTGAATAAGGAGTATTTATAAATCGATAAAGGGTCATAATAAGTTCCAGAGATTCCCTATACACCCTGTTGCTATATTGTAAAGCTTGAACTTCACGAATTAGCTCATGGGTTTCCATACCCAACACCTTAAGTTGGTCCCTATCCTCCAAAACGCTACCCTTATTTGATTTGAACAATCTGCTCCCTAAATCAATAATTAAACTTTTCAATTTGTTTGACATGTCAAAACCACTTTCCATCCACTCGGTAACCCAGTGATTTATTATGTATTTTATATCTATAATTTGGTGTTTTCAGTCTGTTCATCTCCAAAATAGCGGCTTGTCTTAAATCTTTAGGGCCTAATAGTATATCTAGAAAAGTTGTGTCTTAGTTTGATATCTTTTTGCAGATAGTTTACCGTAACCTAATAATTAGTTAAAACCCTTTTTAACACCTTTATTTCCCATAGTATTTCCAAAAGAATCGTTTTACGATTTCTCTAGTTTTGTAGTACAATGCGACCTAATTTTTACCAATAATTGTCGTTTTTATGACAGTCTTGGTATAACCCAATAAAAAGGGCAAAAAAATCCCCAGCTTATTAAAAAGCTGAGGATTTTTTCAATATTGCCATAGAGCTAGATTCTGGCTACTCCCGAATCTCTGGCAGCTTTGGCTACTGCCTTTGCAACCGCCGGGGCTACCCTTTCATCAAATGCTGCCGGTATGATATGGTCTTCTTTTAGTTGGTCTTCCCCTATGAGGGCAGCTATCGCCTGGGCTGCGGCTATCTTCATTTTATCGTTTATGTCGCTTGCCCTTACATCCAGAGCTCCCCTAAATACACCCGGGAAGGCTAAAACATTGTTTATCTGGTTGGCAAAATCAGATCTTCCGGTCCCTACCACCCTTGCTCCTGCCTCCTTGGCAAGGTCCGGCATTATCTCCGGTACAGGGTTGGCCATGGCAAATACTATTGCATCCTTGGCCATGGTTTTAATCATATCCTGGGTTAAGACGTTTGGGGCTGATACCCCTATAAACACATCTGCCCCCACTATTACATCCTTTAGCATACCTTTTTTCTTTTGGGGGTTGGTTATCTTTGCCATAGCCGCCTTCTCAGCATCCAAGCCTTCCATCCCATCATAGATGGCGCCCTGGATATCGCAGGCTATAACGTTCTTAAGGCCCATACTCATAAGCAGCCTGGTTATGGCAGTGCCCGCAGCTCCCAGACCGTTGACTATAACCTTTATATCCCTTATATCCTTACCTACGATCTTTAAGGCGTTTATCATAGCCGCCAGGACTACGATAGCCGTCCCATGCTGGTCATCGTGAAATATGGGTATATCGCACTCCTCTTTGAGCCTTCTTTCGATTTCAAAGCACCTGGGTGCGGATATGTCCTCCAGGTTTACACCCCCAAAACTACCTGAAATAAGTTTTATGGTTTTGACTATCTCATCAACATCCTTGGACCTTATGCAAAGGGGAAAAGCGTCAACATCGGCAAAGGCCTTGAACAAGACAGATTTACCCTCCATAACCGGCATACCGGCTTCCGGACCTATATCCCCTAAACCGAGGACCGCAGTCCCATCGGTGACAACAGCCACCATATTCCACCTTCTCGTATATTCGTAGGATAGATTTACATCATCCTTTATGGCCAGGCAAGGTTCTGCTACCCCAGGTGTATAGGCTAAGGAAAGGTCCCTGCTATTGTTTACCTCTACGGTATTTTTTACTTCAATCTTCCCCTTCCACTGTCTGTGCAGCTTTAGAGCTTCCTTCTTTATATCCATTATAGGCTCCCTCCCGCTTCTTTCATTAAAGAAGTTTCAATAAACTCCATTATTTATGGATAATGCCTAAAAATCATATCCTGAAAGGTTCAGCTCATCCCTCATTATAATGAGTTCCTTAAATAGTTCCTCATTGACAGGAACCCCTTTGTCCTTCCTATAGAGCCAGGTTTCATATTCCTTTTCCCCTGCGGTGAATATCCTGTCATGACCTTTGGCTTTCTTGGAGTTTCGAAGTTCCCTTAGGATATCACCGGTAGTCTTCTTAAAGGCTTCAAGCTCTGTAAAAGCGGAGATGTCTATGGCTATAAAGAAGTGTCCAAGGGCATAGGGGACTTTATTTCCCTTTTCATCAAACCCAAGGAGCATCTTTAAGAAGCTGCCACCCTGAAGGGCTGCGGACAAGATCTCTACCACTGTTGCATAGCCGTAACCCTTATAGCCGCCAAGATCCTCCCCCGCACCGCCAAGGGGTGTAAGGGCTGCCTTTCCTTTAACCAGGTCAACCAATACCTTTGTGGGATCGGTCTGATAATCCCCGTTCTCATCTATGACCCAGCCTTCCGGCATGGTTTTGCCCAGCTTATCGTAGACCTCAATCTTGCCTCGCTGCGTTATGGATGTAGCACAGTCCAGCATAAAGGGGAATTCCTCGTCGCTTGGAATACCGAATGTAATGGGATTGGTACCCAGCATGTTCTCAACACCAAAGGTGGGAGCTATGGAAGGTCTGGCATTGGTTCCGGTAATACCAATCATGCCGGCATCTACAGCCATCTTGGCATAATAGCCTGCAATACCGTAATGGGTGGAGTTTCTGACGGCAACCATGCCCATACCATATTTTCTTGCCTTCTCAATGGCCATTTCCATGGACCTCTTACCTATCACCATACCCATGCCATGGTGTCCGTCTACTACGGCAGTTGTAGGGCCTTCCCTAACTATCTCAAAGTTAGTCTTGGCGAATTGGATCCCATCGTTGATTCTGTCATAATATATGGGTTTTAGTCTATTGGTTCCATGAGAGTCTATTCCCTGTTTATCTGCTTCGATAAGAACATCCGCACAGATCTTTGCATCCTCCTCCGGAACGCCTACCCCTTTGAAAACGTCCACCATAAACCTTTCCATGGTAGCAAAATCGATCCATTTAATATTGTTGTCCATGAATATCACCCTTTTTAAATTATTTTTATTTCCAACAGGTCCAGGCAAAGGCTTAACCCCTATAGGATCCTATTAAACCTTTGTTCATTTGGAGCACAAAAAAGCCGTCCTAAAACAAAGGCGTTATACGCCTTTGTTAGCACGACTCTTAATCTCCGCATGACTTGTATTCTTTTAAACTTAATATACCATAAAGTCCGCCTTTTAACAAGGGAATTTTTAATTTGCACCCAGCTAGATATTATTGGCTTTATCTGGTCCCATAATAATATTCATACTACCTCCACTCCGTCACTTCCTCCATGGACTTTCTTGGCCTCTTTCCCGACGATTCATCAGCCAGACCTATGGAGACTGCTGCTATCATGAGTCCATCCTGCTTTAGATAGTTTGTCAGTTCCTCATAGGCAAAGTATATATCACATATCCATAGTGAACCCAGTCCCATTTCGGTAGCCGATAGAAGCATGTTTTGAATGGATGCTCCAACGGATTGGGCACTTACCAGGTCATCTAAAGTCTCATAATATGTTCTTGACTCGCCTATATGACGAAGGTTCGGTGCAAATACAAAGATGTTTACCGGTGCCGTTCTCATTATTGAAAGGGTATGCCGTGCGCCTGATATCATCCTTGATTTTAGCTCAAAGTCATTTTCCATGTCAAAACGCTCTATGCCCAGTTCCATGGCATCTAAGACCCTCTCCCTTTCATCCTCATTCATGATTGCAACAAACTTCCATGGCTGTGAATTTTTAGATGAAGGAGCTGCGCAAGCAGCATTTATAAGAGTTTCTACTTGTTCTCTGGTTATTGTGTCAGGCTTAAATTTTCTAATGCTTCTCCTTTTATGAATAGCTTTTGTTACGATCATTTTTTTACCACAGGTATCCATACCTCACAATACTCCATTCCATCGTCATCCTTATAATACATTTCAAATTCCGGTGCGCAATCATGTATATATCCTGAAGTGGGAAACCATTCTGAAAATATCCTCTTCCAAACATTGGGTATAGCGTTGGTAGTATCGGGTTGTGTATACTTCTCGGTGGTAAACACAGCCCATAAGCAGGACGGTATCTCCAACACCGTAAACTCATCATCCACACCACCTTCAGGTGTAAGAGAGCAAATCATGTATGGGAAGAAATCCTTTCCCGTATCCCTATAGCACATGACCGCATTGACAGGCATAAGACCAGTACTCCCTTCACCCCATTCAATACCCGAGGCTTTAACAATTTTTTCAACCATCCCATTTTTATAGGATTCATCCCAAAACTCTGGTATATCTATAAAGTTCTGACCATCAACAGTGCTAACCACTTTCTCTACACCAAATACTGAAAAACCGTCCTTTCTCTCAATCCTATAATTCATCTCTACATCCCCTTTAATTGAAATTTGAAAGGATATGCGCGGATAGGCTTTAAGCTTAGCTCCCACGGTTCTAGCCTGTGACGGGGATATACCGTGGAGCTTTTGAAATGCCCGTGAAAAGGATTCATGGGTCTCATATCCATATTTTAGTGCAAGGTCAATTATTCTAATACCACTATTCTGGAGTTCGAAAGCGGCCAGGGTAAGTCGCCTTCTCCTGATATACTCAGATAGGGGCACATCCGTGATAAAAGAAAACATCCTTTGAAAATGATAGACCGAACAACAGGCTATTCTAGCTATCTCTTCAAAGTCTATTTCCTGGTCAATATTTTCTTCAATGTATTGCATTGCACTGTTTAAACGCTTAAACCATTCCATGCTCTTATACCCCTCACTGGCTTTAGTATACCTAAGTATATTCTATATGACTTGACTTTTCATGCACCAAAATATCAACATCTATTAAAAGTCTATTGCCGAAGATAGCTGATTGCAATATATAAGGGGATCCTCTATATCAGGATCATCGTCCACCTAAAAGACCTTATTCCCCTCCTGTAGCTGACCACATATATTGATAAATATCATACATCAATTTGTAAATATTGTAAACATATCCCTATGTTTATAGGTCACAAAGAATACCGTTGTTTATAGATAAGATGAGCTTACCGGTCTAGCTATATCAGATCTTTATGATAAAAATATACTAGTCCTTGTTTATAGTAAATATGGTGGTTATGTCTTCTGAAATGTATTGTTGTAGCTCTATCAGGGATTTCATCTTGCTATTGTATGCAAATAATAAGGAGGACAGCCTATGCCAGCACCTACTAAAATACCTCGGGTAGCCGCCGGATTAAACCATCCTCCCTTTGAAATTTTTATGAAACCCAACTACACAAATTGGGGAATATTATGCACCCATGAACATCTTTATATCATCATCAACCTCGCCAATACCGCCAATCCCAAACTTTTCTACCAGTACTTTTGCAACATTGGGGGATAGGAAACCAGGCAGGGTCGGTCCTAGATGGATGTTTTTTACACCCAGGTAAAGTAGAGCCAGCAGCACTATAACGGCTTTTTGCTCATACCAGGCAATATTGTACACTATGGGTAGTTCATTGACATCCTCAAGCTCAAAGATTTCCTTGAGTTTTAAAGCGATAAGCGCCAGGGAATATGAGTCATTACACTGGCCGGCATCCAGGACCCTGGGTATGCCACCGATATCTCCCAGATCCAGTTTGTTGTACCTATACTTGGCACATCCCGCTGTAAGAATTACGGTATCCTGGGGAAGTCTGTCCGCAAATTGAGTGTAGTAATCTCTGGATTTCATCCTTCCATCACAACCTGCCATTACAAAGAACTTCTTAATAGCACCGCTCTTTACAGCTTCAACAACCTTATCCGCCAAGGCAAATACCTGATTGTGGGCAAAGCCGCCTACGATGATTCCCTTTTCAATTTCCTCAGGGGCCTTAAGACTCTTTGCCATCTCGATAATCTGGGAAAAATCCTTCTTGCCCTCTTCATCAGCATCAATATGAACGCATCCGGGATATCCAGTTGACCCGGTTGTAAAGATTCTGGATCTTACCTCTTCACTTCTTGGAGGGACTATGCAGTTGGTGGTAAATAGAATGGGTCCGTTAAAGGATGCGAACTCCTCTATCTGTTTCCACCAGGCATTTCCGTAGTTGCCGACAAAGTTATCGTATTTCTTAAAGGCCGGGTAATAGTGGGCAGGCAACATCTCACCATGGGTATACACATCCACCCCAGTGCCTTGGGTTTGCTCCAGTAATTGTTCAAGATCCGTCAAATCATGACCCGATACCAAAATTGCCGGGTTATTTCTTACACCGATATTAACCTCGGTTATCTCAGGATTACCATACTTTGAAGTATTGGCAGTATCCAACAGAGCCATGGCTTTAACACCATATTCACCTGTCTTAAGAGTTAAAGCTACCAAATCATCGGCGCTCAAACTGTCATCGACAGTAGCAGCCAGAGCCTCATATACGAAGGCATATAGATCATAATCTTCTTTACCTATGTTGAGGGCATGATGAGTGTATGCGGCCAAACCCTTTAGGCCGTATATAATCATTTCCCTAAGAGATCTGATGTCTTCATCCTCCGTGGACAGAACCCCTGCAGCTACAGCCTTTTTTAGCATGGATTCCCTGTCACTGACAGTAAATGTAGCTGAATCATGAAGATCTAAGGCGCCCACCTTGGTCCTTAACTGATCCCTGACGGCCAGCATCTTAATAATATCTTTTTCAATGGCATCGTCGTCGAAGTTAGCATTGGTAATTGTAATGAAGAGACTGTTCAACATATCGTGATTGAACGTACCTAATTCCTTGACATCCAAATCTCCTTTAACAACTATTTCGGATATGCCTTTTAGTGTATAGATAAGTAAGTCCTGTAGATTCGCTACTTCAGGTGTCTTACCGCATACTCCTCGCACCGTACAACCGGTACCTCTTGCGGTTTCCTGACATTGATAACAAAACATATTCATTCAATTTCCCCCCTGATTTTAGTCCCAATGGATTACTCCGGGACATCTAGTTAATATATTTATGATATAACGTATCCTCTATTAAGGGATTGATTATGAAATCCATATATCCCAATTTCCGTATGGGGTACATCAACAATAATTCAATTGCTTAGACTATGAGATTTATATAATAGAATTGATTCAATTTGTTTGTGTTTTATGGGGCAGGAAGGGTCGTCTGCCCCTGACATCAGCTTGTGTACTTTGCTTCCAATTTATCCAACAGATTAATATATTTTTCCTGGATCTTGTATGCTCTGGCCTTTTCCTCAAAGGTGTTACACTGCGTATTTATTTCCTCCAGTGTCCTCTCTGTCAAGTTATTCCTGGCATACTCATAAACGACCCTATCCTCTTTGTCAATATGACGACTCAATAAATCGGCATATCCTATTGCATTTCCAATTATGTCCAGTTTGGCTTCGTCATCTCCCGCTATAACCTTCGCTACAGCATCGCCCAATTGCATGGTATACAACCTACCCAAGTCATGCTCAACCAGCATTCCATGGGTCACCAGCTTATCAGCCGCCGGACCCAGCTCATCTACCATTCTATTAAAGAGCATCTTCTCTTCTTTACCATGGTGATGGGCATCAGCATAGTTTTTTATAAAGTCGATTATCCTAAAGAAGTCTTCATATTCAATGTCCATTCCCTTAAGGATTCTATAACAGTATTTTCTTATGACTTTTAGCATTCGCTTTATGTTTTTATGTTCCTCTATCATCAAGCCAATACTGTCCATGATGTTTAAACCGCCTGGTTTAATTCTTCAACGAGCTTATTAATATCAATACCGTGAACCATTGCGGCCTCTTCCAGGGTCTCTGCCTGGGCAGAAGGACAACCAACACAGCCCATATTAAAGCTAAATAGAGTTTCTATAACTTGGGGATATTCCCTTAATATTTTACCTATTGTCATTTCCTTGGTTATTTTCATAATCTTCATACCTCCATCAATATAATATAATAATTATCCTATAATCCGACGACATTTGTCAAGCTGCAAATCATTGGGTAAGATCATTGACTAATATGTTGGAATGGGTCAGATACAAGCCCACCCTTTTAATCATCCTCCTTCTTATGCATAGTGATTGAGTGGTTCTATTATTAACTGTCTGATAATACTTATTCATTTAAGTCTCAAGCACTCGGATTACAGGCTTTGTAACTCGTTTACTGAGAAAAGTTTTCTCGAAGCTTTTCTATTTCAATCATATGATACATCAGTGCCTGTATAGAATCTGTGACCTGGCTCACTATTCCAAACTTTTTGTTGTTGTTTTATTTATATTGTTATAATATAAAAGTGAATTACCTATGCGTTTGTAGAAAGGAGGACGAGCATTTCGCTTTTGACCTCAGTCAGAGCCCATATGCTCATTATTATGAAAATTGGATTGATCGGCTTACCATCAACGGGTAAGACAACTTTTTTTCAACTACTTACCGGGACTGATTCTTCCCAAAACAAAAGTGAGGCCAACTTTGGGATAGCCAAGGTACCTGATGATAGAATAGACTTTTTATCGGGGATATACAAGCCTAAAAAAACCACCCATGCTACCATCGAAGTCACCGATATCCAGGGGATTCAACCGTCGACCACCGCGGGCAAGAGCTCTTCCCTGCATTTTCTGGAGGCTGTCCGCCAGGTGGATGCCCTGGTTCATGTGGTCAGGGCTTTTGAAGACGACAATGTTTTCCATACTGAAGGCAGTATAGATCCGTACAGGGATATTGAGATCGTCAATTTGGAGCTGCTTTTTGCGGATCTTGCAGTAATGGAAAACCGGATCCATCGGATTGAAACCAGCAAAAAAATAACCAAGGAAAACCAGCAGGAATTGGAACTAATAAGACGCTGCAAGGAATGCCTGGAAAATGAAGGCCTTCTCTATAATATGGATTTGACCCAGGAGGAAAGGCAGATCCTTAAGACCTTTAATTTTCTCACCGAAAGGCCCTTAATTCTCCTGATAAATCTGGATGAGGATCAGTTTATCTCCGGCGATTATTCTAAGAAGGATGAGATAGCGGCTTTTGCCAGGGATAAAAATATCCCTGTGATCGAAGTCTGTGCCAAGATCGAACTCGAGATAGGCCAGTTGGAGGATGAATACAAATCAGCCTTTATGGAGGAGCTGGGAATTACCGAAACTGGTACCGGTAAGCTGGCCAGGGCGGCCTATGATCTATTGGGACTAATATCCTTTATCACCGTCGGAGAGGATGAGGTCCGAGCCTGGCCAATAAGGGTGGGTACCAGCGCAAGGGAAGCCGCCGGAAAGGTACATTCCGATATTGCCAGGGGTTTTATTAGGGCAGAGGTTGCCGGATTTCAGGACTTTAAAGCCCATGGTTCCATGCAAAAACTAAAAGAGAAAGGTCTACTTAGGTTGGAAGGCAAGGAAGCGATAGTTGAAGACGGAGACATCATTAATTTTCGGTTTAATGTATAGATATGACTGAACTTATAATGTTATGGTGTAAATCTATAAAATTATCTTTAGACCAAGGCAAAAGGGGGAGCTATAGCTCCCCCTTCTGCCTTATACTTCAATCCGGTCTAAGTAATTACTATATGTTATATTCACTTCAAATTCTCCAATTAGATTTCATATTCGCACAATATTCAATAATTCATATTTTATAGCGACTGTACTTTTTTGATATATATGTCATGTTATTTACAAGTATTCAGGCTCAATTAATCCATAGTTTCCGTCCTTCCGCTTATACAAGACATTAACCTCATCGGAGCTAGCATTTCTAAACACAAAAAAGTTGTGACCCAGTAATTCCATCTGAAGTGTTGCTTCTTCCAAATTCATGGGTTTGACAGCGAATCGTTTGGTTCGAACAATCCTGGGTTCATTCTCCTCCTCAAAAGGCACGTCGGGTCTGAATAGGGGTAAGTCGTTCTTAAAAGCCCCAGTCTTAATCCTTCTTCCCAGGCGGGTCCGGTGTTTACGTATCTGCCTCTCTAACTTGTCCAATACCATATCGATAGAAGCATACATGTCATCAGTAGATTCCTCGGCCCTAATCACTACGCCATTGAAGGGAATGGTCACCTCGATTATATGCCGGTAGCCTTCCACCGACAAAGTTACCTGAGCTTCCACATTCTCGTCGAAATAGCGTCTCAGCTTTGAAACCTTTTTGTTCACTTGGTTTCTCAACGAATCGGTGATCTCTAGATTCTTGCCGCTAAGATTGATTCTCATACCGGTTAGCTCCTTTCAACCATTGTTAGGTCCTACCTGTTTAGGGAGTGAATCACTTATTAGATTCTTACCCCCTATATTATATTTTAAACCAATAAAAATTATCAGCTTAACGGTAAAAATTAATTTTAGCGGTATATGAATAATGTCATATTATATATAATTTTGGCTTGTTTTGTGATTTTACACAATAATATAGAAGTATATGTGATAATAGGCTTTATGGGGGTGAGGCCGATATGACTTTGGCGGAGCTGAAAGGTGAACTTGAGAAACAGCGGGAACTTTTGACTGATATCCTTCGAAAAAAGGATATGGATATGCAGGATGATAAAGTTCTCGCTTTAAGCAGGAGTCTGGACAAGCTAATCGCAACATATCTTGAAATGACAATAAGCAAGACAGACAAGTACTAAATTTAAGTAAAACCAAACCATATATGTGCCAAGGACAGGGACAATGCCCTGCCCTTGGAGGTTGGTTGAATTTATAGTATGTCAATTCTATTCATTGTTTTTACTTTTATCTGGCTAATTTGATCCCTACGGAATAAAACCTTCTGTTAATTTCAGGGTATTCCTCATCATCAACGGTGATTACGTTGGGAGGAGGATTCACTTCCCATCTGTTTCCGACCATCTTCATATCAAGTGAAATGTAATTACTCTCTTCGGCTCCCTGGAATTCGATATATATAGTTTTGGTTCCATCTTCGTTGTCATAGACGTTTTCACTAAAGTACACGGAAACACCGTCCGTTTCCCAACCCTGTTCCTCAAGCAAGGCATATGCCTCTTTTTTTATATACCTTTCAGCCACCAATGGCAACTGATATTCAATTGTAAAGTTATAGATATAAAATAGAAGTATTATCACTACAGCACAAGCCAGGATTGTCCCGGACAAGCGAAGTAAAAGATACCTGGAGTCCTTTTCCTTCCTGGATTCGATTATAGATCTAATCCCAAAAAAGATCAAGGGCAGCAGTATTAATACCCCTATCCCGACAAAAACAACAATAGCATCCTTCATGTAAACCTGCCCTCCTATAAGACCTTTCCCAGAAATTCCCTGGTCCTGTCCCTCTGCGGGTTGTCGAATAGCTCCTGTGGTGCACCCTCTTCGTAGATGATCCCCTCATCCATGAACATTATCCTATCGCCTACTTCTTTTGCAAACCCCATCTCATGAGTAACCACTACCATGGTCATGCCTTCATTGGCCAGCTGTTTCATAACGTTCAAGACCTCACCCACCATCTCCGGATCCAGGGCAGAGGTTGGCTCATCGAAAAGCATTACTTCCGGATCCATAGCAAGGGCTCTGGCGATTGCCACTCTTTGTTTTTGCCCACCGGATAGTCTGTTTGGATACTCATTGTCCTTATCGGGTAGACCAACCTTGCTGAGAAGATCCCTGGCCTTATCGTGGGCTTCGACCTTTGACATACCCTTAAGCTTCATGGGGGCCAGAGTTATGTTCTCCATAACAGTCATGTGAGGAAACAGGTTAAACTGCTGAAACACCATGCCCACCTTTTGACGGAGGCGATTTATATCCTTCCTTTGTTCAACCAAGGGTATCCCATCTATGATAATCTCTCCGGATGTTGGTTCTTCCAGGAGGTTCAAACAGCGTAGAAATGTACTCTTCCCGGAGCCACTTGCGCCAATTACACAGACCACTTCCTGCTTTTTTATACGCGTATTTACCCCTTTCAGCACTTGCAGCATCCCAAAGTATTTATGCAGATTTACTACCTCAATCACTTTCTCGCAGCCTCCCCTCCAGTTTATTCAACAACCAGGTCAATATGGTAGTTATATATAGATATATCAGTGCAACCACGATAAAAGGTGTATAGGCATCGAAGGTTCTTCCTCTGACAATATTCCCCGCCCGGGTCAGGTCATCAAGAGCTATATATCCTGCAATAGCCGTTTCCTTTAACAATACAATGAACTCATTGGCCAGGGCGGGCAATATATTCTTAATTGCCTGGGGTATAATAATATAAATCATTGAGTGAGAATAGGAGAAACCCAGGGACCTGGCAGCTTCCATCTGTCCCCTGTCTACCGCCAGGATACCTGCCCTTATGAGTTCACATACATAGGCTCCACTGTTAATTCCAAAGGCAACCGAGGCCACTACTATCTTTGGCAGGTTACTGCTCCCCAATATGGCATAATAGATGAGCACCAACTGTACCACTGCAGGGGTGCCCCTTATTACATCCACATAAAGGGTTGCCAGGCCTTGCAACCATTTAATCCTTCCCAGTTTGGCCAGGGCCATGAACAGGCCGATTATAGTTCCTAAAACAGCTGCATACAGGGTCAGTTGAAGGGATATTCCCAGTCCCTGTATGAACTGCATATAGCGCTGTTCTCTAATTAAATTATAATATATTGCATCGGACAAAGACTTAATAACAGAGTCCATTCACTTTAACTCCTTTGATATTTTGTAAGTTAGTCGCTTTCCTGGTTCATAGTACACATTGTGGCCAATGTTTGTAATCCAATTCTACAATAGAATGTATAAATATGCAATAGGTGATATGGCTAAAATCAGTTGGCTCTCCGAAAGAATAAGCAGTATAACTTCTGACCACCTTAACACTTAAAGTCGATAAGCAAACTGAAAGTCGGTACCGGAGGATTCCAATACCGACATTTACTTACAAACCCTTTATATATTTTTATATGCTAATTACTCACCTATTGAATACTTGTTGACTAATTCTTCGATCACTCCATTGTCCTCGAGTTCCTTTAGTACTTCATTGATAACCTTTTGTAGATCGGTATCCTCTTTACGAACTGCCATGGCATATTCCTCATCCTCAAAGGGCTTATCATCGAATTCCAATATCACCAGATCCGGATTGCTTTCAACCAATATTTGTGCCGGAAGATTATCAATAATCACCGCATCGATATTGCCGTTGCTTAAATCCAAAACTGCCTCTATTCCATTATTATATTGAATTACCTCGGCATCCTTAATATCTTCTGCCTCGTAGTACCCGGTAGTATCGATCTGTACACCAATCTTCTTGCCTTCCAAATCCTCATATGTTTTTATATCCAGATTCCCATCCTGGACCAAGACTGCCTGGACAGCTTTGAAATAGGTATCCGTAAACAATACCTTTTCCTGCCTATCAGGCTTAATGGTAAAGCCGGCAGCAATGAAATCAATCTTACCGGACTGAAGGGCTGCTATCAAGGAATCAAACTCCATATCCTCTACTACCAATTCTACACCCAACTTATCAGCTATCTTTTGAGCTATCTCTGCATCGATTCCGATTACATCGTTTCCTTCCCGCATTTCAAAGGGAGCAAAAGCCGCATTGGTACCCCAGATTATCTTGTTGTTTGCCTTGATCTTGTCTAGTATATTGCCTTCTCCGGAGACGTTTTCATCTTCGGAATCTCCTTCGTCCACATTGTCCTGTTCGCTGTTATTCCCACTGGGAACTTCGCTTCCTTCTGAGGTATTACCATCCTTGCCCCCTGTCGAACAACCAATAACGGAAATGGTAAAAAGCAAGATAAGTAAAACCATAAGGCTCTTTTTAATATTCTTCATCTCTATGACTCCTCCATATAAATTACTATAGAACAATTATAACAGACATCCCTGTGTAATCAATGTATATTTATGAGCATCTTTCCTAGTTTTGTCTGGATATCTACTTATTACTTCTATTTCCTCGCTTTATTATACATTCTTATAAATATTTATACATGCAGCTAAATGTTTATTAACATATGGAAAAATGTTCCGCATTTTTTTACATTATCTTCCACGTTTTCCCACCTCATTTATCTACACCTGTGGATATGTGGATGTTTTGCCTGTGGATATTGTGGATAACCCTGTGAATAACTCATGATTCAGCCCTTTTTTTATGTGGATAACCCTGTTTATTATTCTTAACCCCCCAAAAAATAACACATATTTAGACAATATTCGACTAGCCCTGCACACAATTAAAAACCCCGAAGCATACTTCGGGGTTTCATGACCAATCAATAATCTAAGGAAGTGTAAAGAACTAACTCAGCCTATTGGCTTATCTGTGGTTCTGATAACAGTCGCTGCAGTAAATTGGTCTATCATTTCTGGGAACAAAGGGGACCTGGGTTTCGGCGCCGCACTCTGCACATACAGCGTCATGCATTTCCCTTCTACCGTTATTTTGTCTCCTGTTGGCTTTTCTCGCATCACGGCAGTCCTTGCAGCGGGCTGGTTCATTTTGAAAGCCTTTCTCTGCATAAAATTCCTGTTCCCCTGCGGTAAAAGTAAAATCTTGTCCGCAGTCTTTGCACACTAAGGTTTTGTCTTGATACATGGATATAATCTCCTCGCTATAAGTGAATTTCCTAGTTTAAACCCAGCTGACCTGGTCTTTGCCCCCACACTCGCTGACTGGAGGGTTCGCTCAAGGTTATTGCCTCCTACTACTACCCCTCTCTATGTCAATTCAAGACATATAGCCTGCTTTGACATAGGTCAGACTTACATCTAAGCCGCACCATGCTCACCAGTCTTTGACCGGTTTACGTGGATCGTTTTGCCTGCGACTGGCATCGATTTTCAACCACAGACCCAAGTTCAAACATAGGTATATTATATATCCCACCCATGCAAAAAGCAACCATTTTATTGAAATAATATTATGCCCATGACAATCCTATACTTTATTAAGGCACGCACCCGGTCTCTATCCAATCGCTATATTACCTCCCTAATTAGCTATATTGATCAAGAAAACCGGTATTCAGCTTAATTGATCAAATACCTCCAATGCCTTACCACCATAGGCTACTGATGGGCCGCCGCCCATGAACACAGCTACAGCTACAGTTTCCTGAACCTCCTCTTTGGTAACACCCATTTTGACTAAGCTATCGACATGGCTGACGATACAGGGTTCGCATCTAATGCAGATGGAAATTCCCAAGGCAATAAGCTCCTTGGTTTTAGGATCTATGGCCCCTTCTTTTAAGGCTGCATCGTGTAGACTCATAAATCCTTTCATTTCATCAGGCAAGGCCCTGGCCAATTCCATCATATTTTTATTGACATTTTGTAAACTCTTCTTATAGTCAGGCATGATTGTACTCCTTTCCATAATTAACTACGTGTCTATACCTAAAAGGTCGCAATAAGGGTGCGCACCTAAACTGATTTCGTCAAGTGACATATATAATGCATGTTAATATTTATCCAAATCCCCATCCAGTTCAACCAGGAAAGCGTATATTTCCGCTACAGCTTGGTAGAGTTCAGGAGGAATGTATTCACCGACATCAACCTGAGAAAGGGCGTCTGCCTGTTCTGGCGACTTTATCAGCGGAATCCCGACATCCATTGCCTTCTCAATAAGCTTTTGGGCTACATACCCTTTACCTTTTGCTACTACCATAGGTGCCTGGTCATTGCTGTCATAACTCAAAGCCACGGCTTTTTTTATTTCCTTTTGCTCCAAGCTTATTCCCCCTGTCAAACGCTTAAATCGATTATGTTATATTGTTCCTTGAAGTTAGAAAGAAAGCTCAACAGTCCACTGGATTGGGCAATGTCATAAACATGCATAGATTTGCACTTATACCCCAGTTCCTTCAATATGTCCTTTAGGCGAGGAAAACCACCTTCTATGATACTATGGAATTTTTTCTCGCTATAAATGGATATCTTTAGGGGGCCCTTCCATCCCTCCAAAAGACAACCAACTTTTTTTAGGTTAGGGAGTATAAATTCCAAATAGACTACGTCTCTTTCCTTTCCGCACCAGACTTCCCAGGAATAGATTCTGTCTCTGATCTTTACGGGTACTTGTAGATTGAAAAAGGGAAGGTTGCTATCCAATTGAAGAAGGATGTTGCTATACACCTCACCGAGAAATGCCTTTGAATTCCTGTTTTCACTACCCTTCATCAGGAGATCAGATTGTTTAATGATATTATCCCAAATTTTACTCATATTTGAGCGAAGGTTTTTCAGAAAATCAGGAAGACCGGCAATATCGGGAAAACTGTCCATCAGTTCCTTTGCTCCCTCTAATTCTCCATATTTCATAATTTGATCTATAAGATGTTCATATAGCAGGGATACCCTATGTCCCTTTCCCAAAATAAATTTAATGTTCTCTTCATTAAAGGTAAGACCATGCAGGGGTATTAACAGCATCAAGGCCCGATTTTCCGGTGTGTTTTTTATACCTAATACCTGCAATAAGCTTTCTATCGGATATTCTGATGTTCCAGCAATTGTATCCGAAGATGGGTTGCTTTGCACGGTTTTATCCATCCCATCCACAATCTTTGAATCTGGAGTAACGATAGTATCCCGATCGATATATGTTTGTAAGCTTGAAACAATTCTACTATATATATCCATATCACAAACCCACTCTTATTTATTCAGTCTCTTATCGGTTAACCATATCCTTATACAAAATGTAAACACTTTATGCCAATGGTATAGGTAATCTCTATCCTTTCTCTTGTAGCTTACCTGTATAGTATAAACCAGACTTACTCAATCAAATCGATGTAGACTATTCATTAAAAACTATGCCTGTAACATTTGAAGAAATCTTCAAACAATTGGCCATTATCTTGAATATACCACACTTCACTGTTTGTACCAAGTATTCTCTTGAATAAAGTATATAGAATCTTCTGTTCCTTCAGCACTAAAACGATTTGCGATTAAGTTTCATAAGGGCTATTTGACTTAAGGTTGTGTATAACTAATCAATCATTAGGGGAGAATACTGGCTGTATCGATGAAAAGAAGAGCCCCCTGCTTTAGATTTGTTGAAATGAAGGGAGATAAAGACCTTGAATATTGACCAGGCGTTGGTGTGCCCAAAGTGTAACGGCACCCATTTCGAAATTAAAAGAGAGGCAACATACCTATACACCTACAAGGTCGATATCCCCCTCACGAAAGAATGGGGCAAGAAAGAAGAGGCATTACCATTTCTATTTGATAATAGGGAGCTTATGAAGACCAATGACTATATCCAATGCATAGAATGCGATTCCAAATATCCTTGCAATCTTGATAGGGGTGATGTTAAGATCCAATTTACGATCCTGCAAAAGGCGATAAGATCCGATTTTCAGGCCTACCCCGAAAATTTGGGATAATTATCCCTGTTACTGTCTATAAACTCAGCAGTATAAGAGCTATAAGGCCTACGACCAACCCTATTATGGCTTTCCTCCCTAATTTCTCTTTGTAAATAACGCTGGAGGCAATGGTAGACAAGAAAACCGTCCCTCCATTAATAGAGGGATATTGCACTACACTGGGGATCCTTGTTGTCAGGATCAGTGCCAACCAGTTGCCTATGGCTGTGCTAACCCCGGCGACCATAATCACCCATGCCAATGACTTGCTTTTAAAATGTTTAATATCCTGCCTATGCCTGAGATAATTCCATAAAAAAAGAAGCAGGGAGATAAAAGCGGCTGTCCCAAAACTGATTATTAGAAACTCTATTAAGTCTTGTCCCTGCATGATGATCTGATGCCCTTTACTTATTACCATAAGAGCACCATTGCCCAGAAAGGCCAAAACACAAAAGACCAACCATTTCCCACCCCATTTTTTCTCCCCATCTTCTCCTGTAGATTCATTCCCTATATAAAATGTTATCAGGAGCAGTAACAGGCCCACCAGTTGAAGGGTGCTAATGGTCTCATTCCAAAAGAACAGGCCGTACAAGATGGGTACCACTAAGCCAAAGGAAAAGAATAGGGCTGAATAGGATAGAGGCCCCGTCTCCATAGCCTTCATATAACAGAGAATTGTCCCAACAAAGAGGGCACCGAATGACATCCCAAACCACAGGGTATGCGGTTTTAACCCTTTAAATCCGCCCAGTATTAAGACTATAAGCACCACCATGCTAAAATAGATAAAGTTAAATAAGAAATAGCTGGCGATGTTCTTCATATGGCTCATGTTAAACTCTTTAAAGCTTATGGTCTGAAACACAAAGATAAATATACATGCTACAACCAATAAATAATTCAATCTGGAAATCCTCCTAAAGTGTTATGTCTTAAGATGATTGCATTAATCTGGAACAACCAT
>JAAYRX010000025.1 GCA_012518535.1 Clostridiales bacterium
GGTGGCAGCACCAACCCTCTTTCGTCTCCATGGACCATTATCAGAGCTCCTATCAGCCTGGTGGTAACTCCCCAGGAAGTCTGCCAAACATGCTTGTGTTCTCCGTCCCTGTCCAGGTACTCGATATCGAATACCCTGGCAAAATGCTGGCCTAAATTATGGGAAGTCCCGGCCTGGAGGGCCTGGCCGTCCTGCATCAAGGCTTCAATGGTATAGGTACTCAGGGCACCTGCGAACTTTTCCTTTTCCGTCTTTTTTCCTGCAACCATGGGGATAGCCAGAACATTCTCGGAAAACTCCCTGTATACGTTCAGCATTTTCATGGTCTCTTCCTGGGCTTCTTCCTCTGTGGCATGGGCTGTATGACCTTCCTGCCACAGGAATTCCAATGTCCTTAAAAACGGCCTGGTTGTTTTTTCCCAACGCACTACATTGCACCATTGGTTATATAGAACCGGAAGATCCCTGTAGGATTGAATCCATTTTGCGTACATGGCGCAGATGATGGTCTCAGAAGTAGGACGAACTGCCAAACGTTCCGTCAGTTCCTCACCTCCGCCCCGGGTTACCCAGGCCACCTCCGGGGCAAATCCCTCCACATGGTCCACCTCTTTTTGAAGCAGACTCTCCGGGATGAACAGGGGGAAATATGCATTCTTATGCCCTGTTGCCTTAAACCTATCGTCCAATTCCCGCTGGATGTTTTCCCAAATCCCGTATCCATACGGTTTTATGACCATGGACCCCCTAACGGGAGAATAATCAACTAAATCGGTTTTTAGGATGATATCCGTATACCATTTAGAAAAATCCTCTTCCCTGGATGTGATATGGGCTACGAATTCCTGCTTATTCTTGCTCATAAAGTTTACCTCCCTAATATTTCCATATAAAATAAAAATCCCCCATCCCAAAAGGACGGAGGTTATCCGCGGTACCACCTTATTTAGCTTTCGCTCTCTCGAATGGATAACGGCGTAGTTGCCGATAGGGAATAATGGTTTTCATCCCTATAGCTCCGGGGCGGGTTCGGCCTTTCCCGCCTACTATTCCCCTTCATTGCATTAATATTCATTTTATTACAGTCAATTATCCAAAAAGCACAATAATACCAATCAGCTATTCTATTTTACCATTTATATGGCTGTTCTACAAGATGGCAGGGTAAATTATCTCATTACTTACTGCTGTCAGGCTTTTGTACAATTGTATAATATTCAACTAAGAGCTTATCCAATTCCTTGCTGGCCAACAGGAGTTCCGATCCCTTTATGCCCTTTTCAATAAGGCCGTTTAAGTGTGCCCTCAACTCCTCGATGTTTTCGTTAAGTTTATCCATTTGTCCCATAATCTCACCCTTGTTTTAAAAGTATGCACATAATCACTAGCATTCCCGTCCATAATCATGTGTAGAAATAATAACAAAAACACTATATATAGTATACGACATATTCTGGTAATATCCTTCTTTTTTTAATCATTTTTGTGTTGAATTTCGAGATAATTTATAGAATGTTAATAAATATACCCGGTTTTTTGGGTTTATAATCATCTAATTACCGTCAGTATTGTCTTTTCTGCAACTTTTCTACCAGGTCTTTGAGAGAATCCCTTGCCGGAATTTTTGGCAAGGCTTTTAAGTTGTTAACAGCCCTTCGGATATAGCGCTCTGCCAGCGCCTTGGAATAATCCACCCCTCCGCTTTGATGCACCATTTCCCTGACATGGTTCAGCACTTCCGGAGTAAATTCCCTCCTGTCTGCTATATCA
>JAAYRX010000197.1 GCA_012518535.1 Clostridiales bacterium
ATAGGAAACGCCCGTCCAATAAATCTTGAGCGGTTGATGATGATTTCAGTTTCTGCTTCCGTACCAACGGTATAAAATGATTTTGCCATCAATAACCACCCATTTCAAAACTTTTAATCTATTATAACACTTCTTGACTATTTAATAAAGCCACGGACCTATAAAATGATTTTTGAAACTTCCTTATTCCTATAGTATGATATATAATAAGTACAATCAAACTACAGGGTTTAGACTTACACCAAGGCAGATATCGTTTTGGAAATTCAAAAACCTTTAAATCAATATAAACGGAGGGATATATGTTGAACAGTTCAGAGCAGATCAAAAGAGCCCAGGAACATCTGGGAAAATTACTAGAAGGCCAATTGGCTCGAATTGAGAGTATGAAAGCAACGAAGGAATTTGTTAACTATGATGAACTGGAAACTATCATCATTGGTGTCGTGGGCGGTGATGGGATAGGCCCATACATAACAGCCGAAGCCCAAAGGGTTTTAGAGTTTTTATTAAAGGATGAAGTTCAGAGATGTAAAATCAAATTCAAGGTTATAGAAGGGCTTACCATCGAGAACCGTGCTAAGGTAGGCAAAGCTATACCCGAGGATATATTGGAAGAGTTGAAACAATGCCATGTAATCTTAAAAGGCCCAACCACTACTCCCCGTGCAGGTGATCCATGGCCTAACATAGAGAGCGCCAATGTGGCAATGCGTAAAGAATTGGATCTTTTTGCCAATGTGAGGCCGGTCAAGGTACCCGAGGAAAATATTGACTGGGTCTTCTACCGGGAAAATACCGAGGGAGCCTATGCCTTAGGCAGCGATGGAATGATAGTGAACGATGATCTCTTCCTTGATTTTACCGTTGCTACCTATGAAGGATCCCGTCGTATCATTAAAGCCGCCTTTGAACATGCCAGTAAGTCCGGGGCAAACAAGGTAACCGTTGTAACAAAAGCCAACGTAATCAAGACTACTGACGGTAAATTTTTAGAAATAGCCCGTGAAGTAGCCGAAGAATACCCTCATGTAGAGTGGGACGACTGGTATATCGATATAATGACAGCAAAACTCATCGACACAAACCGCAGGTCTCAATTTAAGGTTATGGTCCTCCCCAATCTATATGGAGATATCCTTACAGATGAAGCAGCTGAATTCCAAGGCGGGGTAGGTACTGCCGGAAGTGCTAACATTGGAACACGCTACGCAATGTTCGAAGCTATCCATGGTTCAGCGCCTAGAATGGTGGATGAAGGTCGAGCGCAATATGCAGATCCCAGTAGTATTATCCGTGCAGCAGGTATGCTGTTAGAACATATAGGATACACTGAGGAAGCCAAAAAGCTGTCAATGGCCCTTGATATCTGTGGACAATTTGAAAAGAGGCTCGTTATCACTGGCAGAGACAATGGCGCTACCGGCGGAGAGTTCGCTGACTATATAATGGAAACCTTGAACAGCGATGATTTGGTAGACAAGTGGAACTCCTATCTATAAGCTTATCAGGTTAAGCCATCTATATAAGCCGAGTTTAACAAAAAAAACTCACTGCAAAAGGGACCGCATTTATGCTGTCCCTTTTACTATTTGAAAACGTGAAACCACTCGTAAATCCCTCGAAGAAATCTAGAACGTAACATAGATTTCCTTTTCATCATCCCAGCCCCGATAAGCCATGAGAGCATAATATAGATTGATAAGCCTATAGCTGTCTTTAGGATAAGATCAATGTAATAATTCCCAATGATTTGGGGTACCTGATATTTTTTTATGACATAAACCATACAAATCACGGCTAATATAACCTTTAAAGCCTCCTTAGTTAAACCCTTGATATTGAGGGTACCCACATCCCTCCTTATAAAAATAAATAATGCCAACACACCCACGGTAGAGGAAACAGATGTTGCTAATCCTAAACCGCCTACTCCCATATACCTAACAAGTAAAATATTTAATGCTATATTGGATACCAGTGTTATAATGCTTATCTTCATTGGGGTAGAGGTATCCCCCAATGAATAGAAAACCCTATTTAATATTCCCCTGATACCTATCCCCCATATTCCTAAGGCGTAATAAAACAGGGCATATGCTGTAAGCCTGGTATCGGCTTCTACGAAAGCCCCTCTTTCAAAAACGGCCTTGACTATGTCTTTACTAAAAATCATGGTGATAGCTATCATGGGAAGGGTTATCTGTGTTATGCCCATAATGGCTTTATGGGCCATATGGCCCAACTTTTCATAATCTTCTTTCGAGTTCAATCTTGCAAACTTAGGGTATGCCACTGCAATGATAGCCCCTATGGCAATATTGTCGGTAAAATCAATAAGTTTTGTTGAATAGTTAATGGCCGAGATGCTACCTGCCAAAAGGAATGATGCCATAGCATTATCAACCAAAATATTCAACTTATCAATGGAAGAACCAAGAATACTGGGAACAACGAGTTTCCAATAGGCTAAAGATGATGGCTCCCTAATGCTTATCCTCATCCTATATTCTATTTTTTTTGCTAAAGCCGGTAATTGTATTGCAAGCTGGGATGCTCCTCCTGCCAAAGTCGCCCACGCCAGGGCATATATACCATATACACCCGAAAAGAGAGCTGCTCCCATGGCTATAATTAAATTGGATGGAATACTGACCATTGATGGTATCGCAAAGGATTCATGGCTCTGCAACACTCCGGTAGCTATATATGAAATACTGATAAATATAAAGGCAGGGAACATAATCCTGGCAAGATATGCGGCTATATCCATACTATTAGCCGATAATCTGGGGGCAATCAGGACTATTATTTGTCTGGAAAAAACCGACCCCAGCCCTGCAATAATAAGGCTTAGGGAAAAAACCATATTAATAATATTGCTTGCCAAGGCATGACTTTTCTCGGGTTCCCTGCTTAATTGTTGTGTATATATGGGCACAAAAATTAAGCCCATGCTGCCCCCAATTATGGAAAATAGTATGGAAGGCAAGCTATAGGCAACAAAATAGGTATCCGTTATACTACCTGCTCCATAATACGAAGCTATAATTGCCTCCCTGATGAACCCTGTTAACTTACCGATGATAGAGAAAATTGTGACTATGAACACAGACCTTATTGTCTTATTCCCTGGGTGCATGGGCTAAACCCTCCTCCTATGGCGACAGCCAAATATGCATTTCCTTATGAACTCCTCTATCGCCATCCAACCTTTTATTCTGGCAACGAACAGATATCTTCCATCGCTTCTCAATATAGGTATCCTTTTTATGACATGTGTTTGATTTTTCTCTATTCCTTTGTCTATTGGCTTCCCGTCGGATATGAGGACAGCTGTATCATAATACTTTCTTAACAATTTTTCCCCAGCCTCGCTATATATTCCCCTTGGATAAGCAAAGTGCCTAACAGGCTTCCCTAGTTTTTGTTCCAATATATTTTTGGACTCGATTATCTCCCTTTCAATTTCAGCTATGGATAGCTGATCTAAATCCCTATGGTCCATGGTATGGCTGCCGAATTCTACTAAGTCGCTCTCATTTAGCTCGCGTATATCCTTCCATTCCATTAGCCTGACATCAGTTTCATCATGATCCCACCAATATCTCTTTGTACTTTCTATATATCCAGGACATAGGTACATTATAGAAGGGTATTTATACCTATAAAGAAT
>JAAYRX010000198.1 GCA_012518535.1 Clostridiales bacterium
CCAGTGTAGGTATTGGTGCCCTTCTGGCTATGGGTATAGGTGATACTTTGAGGGTATCACTTACCGGAGATCCCGTTGAAGAGGTTGTAGTAGGGAAGGAGATTTTAAAATCCCTGGGACTCTTAGAGGGCGGTATCGAATTCATTTCATGTCCTACATGTGGCAGGACCCAGATCGATTTAGTAAGGATAGCTAATGAAGTCGAGGAACGGTTAGGGAACCTAAATAAGAACATTAAGGTTGCCATTATGGGGTGCGCCGTCAATGGTCCCGGAGAGGCGAGGAGAGCTGATATTGGTATAGCCGGAGGTAGTGGAGAAGGATTAATATTTAAAAAGGGTGAGATCATCAAAAAGGTTAAGCAGGAGGACTTGGTTGAAGAGCTGATAAAGGAGATAGAAAAGCTTTAACGGTTATAACAGGCTCCTATAATAACATGGTATTGATGCAGTACAATCAATGGATAAAAAGTAGCCGTCAATTTGAGAATCCATATTCCCAAATGGCGGCTACTCTTATGTCATATTACCACTTTATCAAGCATGAACCTTATAGTAGTTATTGCCTATGTAACTATCCAAATATTCTCTTGTACGCATCATTTATTATCTTGTTTTCTTCATCCGACAAGGACCATTCGCCGGCTTCGGCGTTCATTATGGCCTGCTCTGGTGTCCTTGCTCCTACCAATGCTACTGTAATGCCCTCTTGCTTCAGTACCCAGTTAATTGCTACATGGACAACGGGTTTACCGCGGGAATCTGCAATCTCCCTAAGCACATCAACCAGGGCAGCTGTCTTGGGCCAGTTCTCTTCACTAAAGAAATCATAGAACTTGTCCCGTCTGTCATCATCATTGAAGATGGGGCGGGTCTTGAACTTGCCTGTCAAAGCTCCGGCACCTATGGAACCATAGGAAAGCACTCCTATACCCTTCTCGATACAATAGGGGAGGATTTCATCTTCGATCTCCCTCTGGAGTAGTGAATATGGAGGTTGCAGGCTGACAATATCACAATACTTGGATGCCTCTTCCATTTGCTCGGGTGAATAGTTTGATACGCCAACATATCTAACCTTACCCGATTCCACTATTTTACTTAAAGCGGTAAATGTCTCTTCCAGGGGGGTATTGGGATCTGGCCAGTGTACCTGGTATAGATCCACATAATCCGTTCCCAACCGTTTGAGGGATGCATCAATCTCTTTATATAATAACTCTGGAGAGGAATTTCTACCGGTTTTCCCTACTATGTCAATACCGCACTTAGTCGCGATGATTATATCCTCGCGCTTTCTGCCTTTTATGGCTTTTCCTACAATTTCTTCAGAGTGACCATTACCATAAACCGGCGCCGTATCGATGGTATTAATACCGGCATCCAGGCCCGTGCGAATGGTTTCTATGCTGGCATCGTCATCTGACTTGCCCCAAAAGTCGCCACCCATACTCCATGTCCCCAGTGCGACTACGGAACAGTTTAAATCACTAGAACCTAATTTCCTAAAAAGCATAGTTATTCCTCCTATTAAATTATTATTTAGTTACCCCTTAGGTATTATTCAATAACAGCTTACCGATTCGGGCACTAAAAAATTAATTGTCAGCACATCAGAAAAGCTAACCGATATTTTCCGAATTTCCCTATTTTTATCCCTTATATATTATATACATTAATCCCATCCTCTGCAACTACACAAAAAGCCACGCTTGATGCAATTATGGCAGATCGGCTTTGACTTGCGGAGGTTTGTACCCGGTCCATGGCCAAAATCCCTGTTTGGGGATGAGGATATGAGGTATAAATATGACTGATTATAGGTATGACCATTTTTCAAGCATACCATGAGACTGATGAA
>JAAYRX010000199.1 GCA_012518535.1 Clostridiales bacterium
CATCGGAAATGGAAAGTGCGGCACTGTTTTGTGTATCCTCCTACCTCAGAGCCAGAGCGGGCTGTGTATTAAACGTTATATGGAATCAGGAAAGGGCCAATGCGGGTATGGACAATCCCCAGCACCACGATAATACAAGGGCGATAACCACCGCCGTAGAGGCTTTGAGGATTCTAATCCAAGGGGAAGGGAAAGCAGCCTGCTGTGACAACTAGTTGAAACCTGTTGAATGCTTATTTTAGGCCTACCCGGATGTCATAAAAGGTCAGAATACAAAAAAAGATAAAAGCAAAAAAGAAAAATAAAAGAAGCAAAAGGACGAACCTTTTGCTTCTCTTTATTTATAAGGTTTATTATACTATGGGACTTTCCGACATAGCCTTGTAGATGTTGTACCTTTCCCTGGCATCGTTTTCGGCTACCTGGAAGAATTCCTCGGCAACCTCCGGGAAGGTCTTGGACAGGGAGCTGTAGCGTACCTCGGTCTTCAGGAAATCCTGGAAGGACTCTGTTGGCTCCTTGGAATCCAAGATGAAGGGGTTTTTGCCCTCCGCCTTTAGCATCGGATTGTAGCGATACAGGTGCCAGTATCCGGATTGGACGGCTAGCTTTGTCCTCTTGGAGCTGTTGGTCATACCGCCCCTCATCCCGTGTGCAATACATGGTGAGTAGGCAATGATCAGGGAAGGTCCGGGATATGCCTCAGCTTCCTTTAGTACCTTTATGGTATGGTTCATATCTGCACCAAGACCAATTTGAGCAACGTATACATAGCCGTAGGACATGGCTATGCGGCCCAGATCTTTCTTGCGGATACGCTTTCCGGCTGCAGCAAACTTAGCAACGGCTGCTGTGGGTGTAGACTTGGAAGCCTGACCACCGGTGTTGGAATAGACCTCGGTATCAAAGACCAGTACGTTTACATTGTCACCCGATGCCAGCACGTGATCCAATCCGCCAAAGCCGATATCATAGGCCCAACCGTCACCACCGAGAATCCACTGTGACTTCTTGACCAGGTATTGCTTCAGGTCAAAGATAGCCTTAACAATAGCGTTGTCGCTGTGCTTTGCCAACAAGGGGAGCAGCTCATTTGTAGCGGCCTGGGATTCTTCACCAAGGTCCTTGTTCTCCAGCCACTTGTTCAGGGCTGCTGTAAGGTCCGGATCGATGTCTGCTGCGATGGCCTCATTAGCCAGATCGGCCAGCTTATCACGATTTTGCTGTACCCCGAGATACATACCGTATCCATACTCGGCATTGTCCTCGAATAAGGAGTTGGCCCATGCAGGTCCACAGCCCTCTTTATTTACTGTGTATGGGCTGGAGGGATAGGAACCACCCCAGATGGAGCTACATCCTGTAGCATTGGCTATGATCATGCGATCCCCAAAGAGTTGGGTTATAAGCTTGGCATAGGGTGTTTCTCCGCAGCCGGCGCAAGCTCCTGAGAACTCGAACAGGGGCTCTTGGAATTGGCTGCCCTTTAATGTAAATTTATCCATAAGTTCCTTCTTGGGTGAAACATTATTGATAGCATAATCCCAAAGGGGTTTTTGCTTTTCAACCTGGGTATTTATGGGTTTCATAATCAGGGCTTTGTTCTTGGCGGGACATACGTCGGCACAAACCCCGCATCCGGTACAATCCAAGGTGCTGACCTGGATTCTGTAGCCCATACCCTTGGCAGTTCTGCCAATAGCAGGCTTGGTTTCAAAGCCTTCAGGTGCATTGGCCATTTCCTCTTCGTTTAGGACGAAAGGTCTGATAACTGCATGGGGGCATACCAGGGAACATTGGTTACACTGGATACAATTTTCAATCTGCCATTCAGGAACCTGTGGAGCAATACCCCTCTTTTCGTAAGCAGCGGTCCCGGCAGGCATCGTACCGTCTTCGATACCTACAAAGGCACTAACGGGTAGGTTGTCACCTTCCTGCTTTACAATGGGACCCAGGATATTCTTAACGAATTCAGGTCTGTCGTCATCCTCTGCAACAACTTCAGGATCCTTTGCATCAGCCCAGCTCGCAGGTACATCAACCTTGACAAGGGCTGCCAGGGACTGATCTACAGCATCCCAGTTCATCTTAACGATGTGCTCGCCCCTATGGCCATAGCTGTTTTGGATAGCTTCTTTCAGATAGCCGATGGCGTCATCTACAGGGATGATGTTGGCCAGTTTAAAGAATGCGGTCTGCATAATCATGTTGATTCTGCCGCCCAAGCCAACGCCTTCTGCAATGTGCAGTGCATCGATTATATAGAAATCTATATTGTTTTCTGCCAGATATCGTTTCATGGAAGCCGGTAAATGCTCATCCAGTTCTTCCGGGCTCCATGTGCAATTAAGGAGGAAGGTACCGTTCTTGGCCAGTCCCTTAATTACATCCAAATTGTTTACGTATGCCTCGTTATGACAAGCGATGAAATCGGCTTCGTCTATTAAATAGGTGGATTTAATAGGCTGTTTTCCAAAGCGTAGATGGGAAACGGTAACCCCGCCGGATTTCTTTGAGTCATAGGAGAAATACGCCTGGGCATACATATCCGTATTATCACCAATAATCTTGATAGCATTCTGGTTGGCACCAACGGTACCGTCGGAACCTAAGCCCCAGAACTTGCAGCGGACGGTTCCTTCAGGGGAGGTATTGATATACTCGGAGGGAGTAAGTGATGTATTGGTTACATCGTCTATGATTCCCAGAGTAAATCCGTCCTTGGCATCGTCCTTCTTAAGGTTGTCAAATACGGCCTTGATGTGGGTAGGAGTGGTATCCTTTGAACCCAGCCCGTATCTGCCGCCGATAATGCAGGGAGCATTTTCCCTACCGTATAGGATAGCCTTTACATCCTGATACAAGGGCTCTCCAACTGCACCGGGCTCTTTGGTACGGTCAAGTACGGCAATCTTCTTAACGGAGGCCGGCAGGACATCCAGGAAGTATTTCTCGGAGAAAGGTCTGTATAGGTGTACCTTAACAAGGCCCACTTTTTCTCCTCTGGCCATTAGGTAATCTATGGTTTCCTCTATTGTCTGTGTAACGGAACCGATAGCTACGATAACATACTCTGCATCTGGTGCACCGTAGTAGTTAAAGGGCTTATATTCGCGACCCGTCAGCTCGGAGATTTTGGCCATGTAGTCATTTACAATGTCAGGTACTGCATCGTAAAAGGGGTTGGATGCCTCTCTGGCCTGGAAGAAGACATCAGGGTTTTGAGCCGTACCCCTGGTTACAGGGCTTTCCGGGCTAAGGGAATTTTTACGGAACCTGTCGATGGCCTCATAGTCTACCAAGGATGCTAATTCATCATACTCCAGAACTTCGATCTTTTGATATTCATGGGAAGTCCTGAAACCATCAAAGAAGTGCAGGAACGGAATCCTGGATTTAATGGAAGCCAAGTGTGCTACGCCAGCCAGGTCCATGACCTCCTGTACGCTACCGGATGCCAACTGAGCAAATCCGGTTTGGCGGGTAGCCATAACGTCTGAATGGTCACCGAAAATTGAAAGTGCATGAGATGCTACAGCACGGGCGCTGACATGCATAACTCCCGGTAACAGTTCACCGGCCATCTTGTACATATTTGGAATCATAAGGAGCAAGCCCTGTGATGCCGTAAAGGTTGTTGCCAGTGAGCCTGTGGCTAATGCACCGTGCATAGCACCGGCGGCACCTGCCTCGGACTGCATCTCGGTCAATCTGACCTTTTGTCCAAATATATTTTTTCGACCATGTGCACTCCATTCATCTACAACTTCTGCCATGTTGGATGATGGAGTAATGGGATAGATAGCAGCTACATCTGTAAACGCATAAGCCACATGCGCGGCAGCGGTATTGCCATCCATAGTCCTCATCTTTTTACCCATATGAATGACCCTCCTATAATAATTAATAGTAAGCTTCAAAAAAGACATAATTAAATGAGCCAGGTTATTATGTTAATAATCCGGTTTTTTTGAAA
>JAAYRX010000200.1 GCA_012518535.1 Clostridiales bacterium
CCCTTCTCTGCAGCCTCCCGAAACAATTCCCCGGCCTTTTTAAGGTCGGGATCTACACCGGAGCCATTGAGATATAGTCGTCCCAGTCCTGTTAGAGCCTTTTCATACCCTTTTTCAGCCGATTTGGCGTAAAGATCCAATGCCTTTTTGTAGTCCACCGGCAAGCCATAATATCCGTCATAGAATTCGGCCAGATTGTACATGGACCTGGCATTACCCTTCTCTGCCGCTAATGTATAGAACTCTATGGCCTTGTCCAGGTCTATTGGAACCCCCTGGCCATTTTCATACATAAAGGCCAATTGGGCTTGTGCTTTGGCATTGCTGCCAGCTACCTTTTCGTACAATCTTACCGCTTCCTCATAGTTCTGCTTCTTGTATTCTCTATCGGCCAGATATGTATATATATTTCCGTTAAATAAGGCAAATCCCGCCACCAAGGCAAGAATGCCTAAAAACCATAATCTTCTTTTAAGTTTTGTTTTATTGATCCTATATTTGGATGTAACTAAGACCCTCTTATCCCGGACCTTACCCCCAGTCCTGTCATTTACATTAATCTCCATATTCCTTCCCCTCTTTGAGCAATGAGATATGGTACATATAGGAAGAATATCTGGAAAGTTTATCCTTGTCAAGACTGCCATATAAATCCTTTAGGATATCTGGAATCCCAGAAACCAGACAACTATCAATGCCAACAGACCCCGGACAATTATAGTATTCACATGTGATTAATTTTGTATTTGAATAATTTAATTTATTTGCAACTTAAAATTAAATATTTTAATTATGTTATTGATTTATTTTAGATTCGGATTATAATAATATCAAGAATAATAAATCTACCAATACATGAGAGGAGGGTATGGTTTTGTCCTACCCCGTTATAAGCAAATGCTCGGTATGTGGAGAAAAACTCCAGGTCACTTCCCTTTGCTGCAGCAGATGCGATACAGAGTATCGAGGCAGCTTTCATTTTGACAAGTTCAGCTACTTAACTGCGGAGCAAAAATACTTTATAGAAATCTTTCTTAAGTGCAGGGGAAATATCAGAGAGGTTGAAAAAGAGCTGAGCATCTCCTACCCCACCGTCCGGTCCCGACTGGATGATATAATTCATGCCCTGGGCTATGATTTACCAAGGGAAAGCAAACCCCAGGTTGACACGAAAGAGATTATCGACTCATTGAGCAAGGGCGAAATCACCTATGATGAGGCCATGAAGATGATTAAAGGCAATGATAATTAAAGATTATAGAGGAAGGATGTTTATAAATGAGAGAGGAAGTTAAGAAAATCCTAAAAATGATCGAAGACGGGCATATAACCGCCGAAGAAGGCGAAAGGCTTCTAGATGCCATGAATGACCATAAGTCGGATGAATCCCTTAACCATTCGCAAGATTCAGGCTCCAACCCCCGGTTCCTTAAGGTGCGCATAGCCGAAGAAGGGAAGAATAAGGTCAATGTAACCATCCCTATCTCTCTGATAGAGGTAGGCCTAAAAATCGGAGCAAAAGTTGGACCCCTATTTACGCCGGAAGCAGAAGTCCTGCAGGATGTGGATTTGGAGGAGTTGATGCAAGCCATTAGAGAAGGAGCACGTGGCAAATTGGTGGATGTTCAAGATGATGACAACCAGGTAGAAATATTTGTAGAATAGTATTGGGTGGGAATTGCGATGTATAATATGAGGGTTCTGGAAATGCTGGAAAGGGGCGACATATCCACAGAAAAAGCCATAACCATGTTAAGTCATCCCCCAAAATCCAAACCCCTGCCCAAGGGTCACATTTTAATGATAAGGATACGGGATGAAGATAGCAGACTGATATTGCCTGTCCCATTTTTTCTGATAAGCCTGGCTTTCCTGCTGGCCAAATTCGGACTGAAGATAGCAGATAGGTTTAGCGATAGTCAGGATGTTAAGAAGATTTACGCCATAGCCAAATTCATTAGCTATAGGGACCTGAAAAAGCTGGTGGATAGTCTGCGCATATGTAAATCCACCGGATTTGTAGAAGTGTACAACGAGGAGAGTATGGTAGTCATAAAGGTTTACTAATAAGGGAACAGAA
>JAAYRX010000201.1 GCA_012518535.1 Clostridiales bacterium
ACTGCTATATACCCGAGAACCAGCTGATACTGAATATGGTCCAAAAGGGATGCTTTGGTGATGTCTACTTTGGTGAAGGGGAGTATCTGCACGATATTAAGAATTTAGCCGTGTATCCAAACGGAAGGACCTCCTGGCGTAAATTATGGCAATTGGGAAAGAGAGGAGCTTTTTATCCTACCCACAGCCTGGGCCCCGTTATGCAATGGTTCCAGGGGGATACCATTAAGTCGATTGCATGCCATGGTACCGGGTGGCACACTGCGCCTGAATTCCGGCAGGAGGATACATCCCTTACATTATGCCAGATGGAAAGCGGCAAGCTCATCAAGATAAGGGTGGATTGCATATCCCCGAGACCCCATAATATGACCTATTATTCCCTGCAGGGGACCAAGGGGTGTTACGAGGCTCCCAGGGGGCTGGGAGACGACCATAAAATCTGGCTGGAGGGCATGGATGAAAACACGGATCAGGCCAAATGGAGGCCATTAAGTGAGTTTCGACATTATCTTCCGGAGCGTTATCAAAATGCTACAGAGGAGCAGAAGGCTGCAGGCCATTGGGGTGGAGATTTCTTTATTGTAGAGGATTTTGTCAACGCCATATTAAAAAATGAAAAACCACCCATCGACGTTTATGATGCCTGTGAGTGGACCGCTGTTGCCCTCTTGTCGGAGCTATCTGTTATGAACGGTGGTAAAGTGATGGATATGCCGGATTTCAGACGAAACAAAAGGATAGAAGAACAGAGGATTAAATTATAGTGTAACTGTTGAATGTAGCTATTGTTTGATGTTTACCACAAAACATATGAATACTCGATTATAAGAGACATTAGGAGGAAAGTGTAAATGGGGGATACAGAAAAATATAAACCGCAGCTGGTGATGTACAGGCCAAACCTAAGGGAGCTTCCGACCGTACAATTGCCTGAAGGATACAGCTGCCGTACATTTCAGCCCGGGGATGAGGCAGCCTGGGAGTCCATCATCTTCCAATCCTTTCAATGGAAGAGTGATTTTCGTAAGCAAATGGAGGAAGATGAATTCTACAGCCAAGGTAAGATCTTCTTCGTATGTTATGGAGATACTCCAATAGCAACTGCCTCTGCCTGGCATAGGCCTGCATGGGGCCAGCATGTAGGATACCTTCATATGGTTGGAATTATGCCCGGTCATGGGGGTAAGGGCCTGGGTCTACAGGTAAGCCTGGCAGCCCTGCATCATATGGCAGACAGTGGGAAAGAGGCATCTATCCTTGAAACCGATGATTTCCGCATTCCCGCTATAAAGACCTACTTAAGGATGGGCTATAAGCCGCTTTTAATCCATGAAAACCAGGCTGAAAGATGGAAGGATCTTATAACTGCCAATAGTTTAACCTTTTGTGCTAGTTCATAACTTTGGTAATTAGCTATTGATAAGCGGATGACTTCATTGATTTGGCTAAGAAAACTTGGCTTATGGAATGCAGAAAAGCCGTAGCTTAAGGCAGGACGCCGGATTGGAAGCGGTAGGCTTTTCAAATAGAATAAGCCTTAGTTTTCTCCAAATTGATGTCGGAAGTAGGAAGTTTCAAAAAATACATTACTATTAACGCTCGCCATATAAAAACTATAATAGATTTTTTTGAAACTTCAACGATGACGTTATGTTGATGATGTAAAGGAGCGGTCAATAGCTATTACCGGTATATGATTGACTAGCATAACGCGTTGAGTTACGGATAAATGACTATTGCGAATAAAGCCTAAATAATTGCTGAATACTCGTGTCTGAAGACACTGGTATTCAGCAATTTAATTTTAATAAATATTTGTTTTACATTTGCTCCGCAACAGTTCTGTATATCAGCTCATAGCCCTTA
>JAAYRX010000026.1 GCA_012518535.1 Clostridiales bacterium
CAATACCATTTATCTTTCGTCCCTTATAAGATCGAGCCAATCCATTTCTTCCTGGGTTAGCTTCGTATTGGCTGCTACTATGTTCTCCTCCAATTCCCTTCTGTTTACAGCACCTACAATTGGGAACACATAGAGGGGCTGGTTCATCAAAAAGGCCATGGCAATCTGGGCCACCGATAAACCCTTTTCCTCTGCCAGAATCTCCACCCTATCAAGCCTGGCAAAGTTTTGCTCATGGCAATAGGCGGTTAAGCTGGGCCTATCCAACTGCTTTTTAGTCTCATCAAAGTTTCTCCTGGATATCCTTCCCGAAAAGAATCCCCTTCCTAAACTTGAATAAGAAAATATGGGGGTCTGGGTTTCCATGTACCATTTTCTGGATTCCGCTTCCTTTGGACCTCCTATGGTGACACAGCCCGGTCCCCAAGGATCCGCTACCTGCTCTGCCAGGCTGTAGTTGGGACTGCTTGCTGTAAAAGGTACCAGACCGTGCTTTTCTGCATATTCGTTGGCCTCCTGAATCCTGGTATGGTGCCAGTTGGAACCACCAAAAGACTTAATTCTCCCGGCTGCATGATGTTCATTCAGTACCTCCACAATAGGCCCTACAGGTAAGGATGGATCGTCCCTATGAAGGACGTATATATCCACATAATCCGTCCTCAGGCGGGCTAGAGAATCAAAGAGGTCTGAGGTGATATCATAGGGGGTTACCCTCTTCCGGTCTGCATTATGGTGAGCTCCTTTAGTGAGGACTACCACCTTATCCCTGTTTCCCCTGGATTCCATCCACCTTCCTATAACCCTTTCTCCGTCGCCGCCCCCATAAACATGAGCCGTGTCCAGGGTATTGCATCCCAGCTCAAAGGCGGTATCCAGCATTGAAAAGTTTTGTTCCAGTTTCTGAGTCGTCATATAATCCGTACCTAATACGATCCTTGAAACATCCTTTTCCAAACCCTTTACCTTCCCATATTTCATAGCCATTACCATCGCCCCTCCCTATATTTTAGTCTATTCCATAGGATATTTAAGACCCCACTGGGCCCTTATTTCATCCATCGTCTCCATAATGGATATGGATTCATCCCAGGGCATCCTATCGCTCTGTATCCTGCCCTCCCGGATACATCTGTTGACCTCCTGGATTTCATAGCAATAACCATTTGCCAGATGTTGAATCTCAACTACCTCATCCTCCTGCCCCGGCCTTTTCAGTACAGCGGTAGTGGTATTCCAGAAGCTTGGAAGATAGATAGAGCCCTCGGTACCGATTATCCTTGCCTCATGCATGGTATTGGTCCGGATTGCGGTATAGAGAATAGCCATCCTGCCCCCGTCGTAGCCTAGAATCATGGAAGATTGTTCATCGACCCCCGTTTCCCCCAGATGAGCCATGCTGACAATCCCGGTCGGTGCAGTCTTCATGAATAGGGAGGCAAAGCTAACCACATAAACGCCCACATCCAATAATGCACCTCCGGCAAGATTGGGGTCAAATAACCGGCCTTTGGGATCGATACCTGCACGGAATCCAAAGTCCGCAGTCACCAGTCTGATATCGCCTATCAATCCCTGTTTCAGCCACTCCTCTACCTTACCATAGACAGGTAGAAATCTTGTCCACATGGCCTCCATGAAGAAAACCCTGTTTTCCCGCGCACACTCCACCATCTCCTTAACTTCGCGGGCATTGACGGCTATGGGTTTTTC
>JAAYRX010000202.1 GCA_012518535.1 Clostridiales bacterium
CCAAATCGATGTCGGAAGTAGGAAGTTTCAAAAAATACATTACTATTAACGCTCGCCATATAAAAACTATAATAGATTTTTTTGAAACTTCAACGATGACGTTATGTTGATGATGTAAAGGAGCGATCAATAGCTATTACCCCCACTAGTACGTAAAGTTGAACTAAATATTCAGAAGGCATGTTAGCTTAAAAGGGGCATCCCAATTATGGGATACCCCTTTTTAATATCATTCTATAACCATCATTCTATAAGTTATTCCAATAGCCGACCTAAAGGTTTCAATACGGCCTACTGCTATAGCTGGGAAGACAGGAGAAGCTTATCTGCCCCTGGGCTTGACTATATCCGTCAGGAAATCCACAACCTTGCCGCTGCCCTCCAGCTCCTCTTCAAGTTCGGCGAGGATGATATTTATGCAGGCGAGATGCCAGGCCAGCCGTTCAAAACAATGTATGTCCGATCCGATCTCAACGCCCCAATAGCCTTCATATCCGGCCTTTATCAGATCCCTCATATGATCCTTGGCTACACCGGACATAATTGTGTATGGGGGCACATGGGTATGCATGACATAGGACATTGCTATTTCCCTGCCCAGTTCCGGCTCTTCCTGGAAATTGGTGAAGTGGAAGAGATGGCCGTAGCCGGGATGATCGACGGCATCCTTTACTGCCTTAAGATACTTTGGAGTGTTATCCCAGCCGAAATGGTTTTCCGGACCGATTTTCATACCCCTGCTGTAACAGATCTCGGCATATTCACGGTAGCGTTCAACGATGATATCAAAGGCCTCGGGCGTCATTTCTCCGCCTGTACCCCAGGAACAGAAGTCTACGCGAATAGTCCTGGCACCTATGACTGTGGCAAAGTCGATAAATCTCAGCATGCGCTCACGGTTGCCTTCGATCTCTTCTGCAGTCGGCGCCCAGGGTACATAGGGCCCGTCTATGCATAGGTTGGGCACAACCAGTCCCAATTCATCCAGAGACTTTTTTATCTTTTTGGCAGATTCCTCATTGATCATGGATTCGGGCACAAAACCGCTCCATATATCAACCGCATCCACCCGGTAACGGTTTTTTACCATTTCCATGAAGTGAAAAATATCGGTGCGGCCCTCCGAGAGAAGGCCATGGAAAGAATACCCCATTATGGAAAGCTTTTTATTCATAACGATTCTCCCTTCATCATTCACTACTATCCATTACATAAAGAAAGCCACCCACGGATATTGGAGTCTACCGTTTTCAGGCTATATCCGTGAGTGGGCAACTATGAATCAGAAATCATATTTCAGGGTACCAAACGGGGTCTCCTGGGTTCTCAGAGCCGTGGATTTGGATAGGGTGAGTATCTCATCGGCGTAGATTTCCCTACCCAGCGTGCTGGATAGGAAGAGTCCTTCGCTGACCCGCATGGTTTCAAGGGCTATATCTTTTGTGGGCAGCAGCTCGCAGTCGCCGCGGAGGGCTGCAATCCAATGGGCCTGGGAGTTGATATAGTGATGGTAGTTGGGATCCACCTGAGCCCTTCGACCGATCTCCGCCTGAAGGTCCAGCTTGATTACCCTGGGATACCCCAGCTCTTCATCATAGAAGGTGAAAGCATTTTCCATTGGGTCTGCACTGGGAGGACCAAAGCCGCCGCCAAGGGATATGCCGCCCTTTGAACCATGTATGGAGGAAGGCGGGAAGGGACCGCCGTGGATCGCCCAGGATTCAATGATATCAAGGGTCAGGTCATTCTCATAGTAGGCAAACCCTACACCTAGCTCTTCTACGTCGAATTGACTTATCTCCCTGCGAACGGGGTCCATATCTATCTCCTGGTATACCTTGCCAGTTACCCTTTCAAGTTTCGGCAAGCCCATGAGGTAGAGGAGCTGGGAGATATGATAAACCCCCATGTCAAACAGGGCCCCGTGCTGGGCTATCCATGACTGGTCGAATTCCTTCTCGGCATATCCGTCAACGTAGGGGCGGCCCCGGCGACGGTAGCCATAAGAGCGGGCATGATAGATCTTACCCAGCTTGCCGGCATCTATGTAGTCCTTTGCGGCAACGGTGACAGCGTCATAAATTCGTCCCAGCTGGATGTGAAGCATTTTGCCGTAGTCTTCGCTGGCCTCGTACATGGTGACTGCGTCTGCAAAGGACCCCGCCATGGGTTTCTCGCAGTAGCAGTGCTTTCCGGAGCGAAGCACATCAAGGACCAGGGGAAGATGCAGGTTGTTATGAACCGTTACATCCACAGCGTCGATGTCGTCTCTCTCCAGCATCTTACGATAATCCAGGTAGCGGTGCTCGATATTGTAATCATCGCAGAATTCATTGAGCTTTTCCTCAACGATATCGCATGCGGCAACGTACTTTACACCGGGTATGTTATCGTAGACCCTCATATGAGAACGCTGCTGAATACCGGTGCCTATAAAGGCGATACGAATCTCTTTAGGCTTCTTTCTAGGTTTCCATTCCATTGTATTACCCCCTATGGATACATTTATTCGAAAACCGGACCGGGCCGGCTTTTCACATGTGTTTACATCCGACTTAATAAAGACTCAAACCGGGGCGCTTTATGCCAAGAACTTTTTCCCCAAAAGGAAAACTCAACAGATACAGGACAAGGATGACCAGCATCGAAAGGCCAATTACCAGATAGAATTGCTTGATGCCCATTAAGGTTATGAGGGCACCTCCGAGCACTCCCCCCAGAACCCCGGCAATGGAGTTGGTCGATGCAAGGAAGGTTTGGGAAGTCGCCTTTAGATTGTCCGGGGCGAGGGAAAAGACATAGCTGATGCTGGTGGGCAATATAAACCCGTTTCCAATTCCATGAAGCACCGATACAAGGACAATCATGGCAAAACTATTGACATAGAAGAGCAGGACGCATTCCACGACAAAAAATCCCGATGCAATTATAATGATGTAGTAGAGCGGCAGCCTTTGTCGGAGGGGTTTTAAAAGCAGCATCATGGGTATTTCCGCAAAGGCCCTTACAGCCATGATAATACCCATCTTGGCAGTATCTCCCCCGACAGCGGTCACAAGAAAGGGGAGAAAGGTCATGGAGCAGTGGAAGGGGATTCTTTGAAATGCAGTGAAAATTATGTATGTTATCAGGTAGTAGTTTTTGAATATCTTGCTAAACTGCATTTCTCTAATCTTGAGAGGTTTTTTGCCGGTGGCCTGGTCATCGGACGTTTTTGTGAATAGGATCATCAAGAGCACCGGGAAGGTAAAAACCACATTTGCATAGAAGGCAAACTCCACCCCGGTTTTTGGGAGGATAAACCCAAGTGCAAAGCTGGCAAGGGCGTAGCTAAGGGCGCCAAAGGAGCGCAATGCACCATAATTAAGCTTTTCCTTGCTGGCATTGTCCAATACCCAATTGTCCACAAGGGACATAGTTGGCATCTTGAAAAACATTGTGAAAGGTATCAGAAAGAATAAGAGGGATATCCCCCCAACACCAACTCCACTTGAAAGGGGTATAAGGGCGAAGAAAATAGCACTTAGGATTAGAATTATGGTGATAACCTTTTTTAAGGAACGTATTTTATCTCCCAGCATACCCCAAAAAGGGGGAGGAAAAGACCCCCACACCGGAATTGAGTGCCGTTACAACCCCAACCTGCTGGGGGTTAAATCCGATGGATTCAAGGAATACTGTGACATATCCCCCCAGCGAGATTGTAATATAAAAGACAAAGTTAAGGGCAGCATATTTAATGAACTGTAACGTTGATTGATTCTTACGCAACTTATCTTCCGACGGTGAATCATTAACATTATTTTGAGTCAACCTAATTAGCTCCTTATCGTTTATATACTGATAGCAAAAGAATGTTGATAGCAAAAGACGCAATAGGTATCATCAGAGAAGTAAAAGCCTTATCTTCCGTTTCGGCTCCTGAACCATTCTGCCGAAGCGGCAAGGGCAGCAATGGGATCGTTGGGGTAACGAATATTATTCATGTATTCCACGATGTACCATCGGACCCCGGCATCCTTGCGGGCGATTTCAAAGTATTCGTCCCATTCGATGGTGCAATTGGGGTCGTCAAAGAAGGTGTCCCGGCTTTCAGGGGAGTAGGGTTTCATATGTACTGTTACTCCGCGACCCGGATACTTTCTCAGCATTTCGATCATATCCCCACCGCCCCGCATACCGTTTCCGATATCGTTCTGCATTATGACATTGGAAGGGGTGTTTTGGGCGATGATGTCCCAGGGGAGCTCCCCGGTGTCGTCGGTGGGACGGAACTCCGTTGCATGATTGTGGTAGCCCGTAACCATTCCATGCATGCCCAGAACATCGGAGACCCAGGTCAATTCGGCTGCGAACTTCAGGCAGCTTTCACGGGTGTGGAGAGTCTCATCCGGCATCCAGGGAACGATAATGAACTGATTGCCCAGTACCTTGTTATAGGTGATGGTGGAGTAGATATTGTTCGGAGACAGGTATTCCCATGGTGTATGCCATCCCACAACCTGCAGCCCGGCTTCATCAAGGGCATAGCGGATTTCCTGAGCGGTAGACTTCAGCCCGCCGGCAAATTCCACTCCGTCATAGCCGGCCTCTTTTACCAGCTTCAAGGTTCCTCGAAGATCCTTTGACATCATATCCGCCACAGTGAAAAGTTGGGCGGCAAGGGGCAATTTCGTTTCCACCACCGGTTGCTCGTTTTCTCCCCATCCCGGGGGCAGACTGTTGATACCTCTGGTTGAATTGCTCATATGCTCATCCTCCTATATTGATTTTATATGAATTAAATAACCCTTATGAAGGTCATGAAGGGGACAAAGGTGCACGATTATTCTTCCTCCATAATCTGTCGGGAGGGGCATAGGTTTATAAGATAAACAATGGTGCTAACTGGGATGAAGTAAAATGATCAGTATATCGGATATAGAGACACAAGGAAAAGGCTTCC
>JAAYRX010000203.1 GCA_012518535.1 Clostridiales bacterium
AGCTTCGGCTCTTCCTGTACTACTTCATGATGAACTCCTTCCAGACCCCATACCATCAGATTTACAAGTTCCTTATTGGTATGCATCATGTTTATGAACATCATAGCACGTTCGGGATCCTCTGAGGTTCTCGGAATAGCCAACATGGAACCAGCAGCATGAATAGATACCGCTACATAGGGCGTGATCTCTTTTTCATCAAGTTGGAATTTGTTCCCAGCGGCACTCATCAGCTCATTGGATTTACCCTTGAAGGGTTTGAGAGGCTGCTGTGTAACAAAGAAGTCGCCTTCCAGCAAGTGGTCATTATACCTATTGTTCTCGGTATATGCTTCCTTGTGGATATAGCCTTCCTGATAATACTTCTGATGGGTTCTTGCCATTGCGAGTACGTCTTCCCGCTCCCAATACCATTTTATTTCCGTGTCTTCAAGATCGTCATAACTAACACCAAGGCCCTTGAAGAAATCTACACTGGGTATTGTATACATACCGCCGCCTTGTTCAATAAGATAGGGAATAACATCGGGTTCGTTCTCTTTTATTACCTTTAACATAGGCTCTAAATCTTCAACGGATTCTACCGAGGACATATCAAGGTCATACTTGTCTGCAAGGTCCTTATTCCACACAAATCCACCATTTACGGCAAACTCTTTATCAGTGGGAACTCCATAGTTTACACCATTTATTTGGGAACCAACTATGAAACCTTCGCCCAATTGCTCGATAACCTTCGGTGCATATTTTTCCAGAAGATTATCCTCGGGATCATTAAGTGGTAAGAAGAAGTTGTTAGCCACTGAATCCAGATAGCCATACCAATCAGCGGTAAATGCAATGTCCATTTTCTCACCAGCGTTTATAGCGGTGTTAAAGCGCTCTTCCCATGTACCCCAGTCCAACATGACCAGATCCACGGTGGCATTTATTTCTGATTCCACTATGGGATTGATCTTCTCCATAACCATATCAAGATCTGGAGTTATTGAATTAACAAGCATATAGTATGTTAATTCATATGGTTCCAAATCAGCCGCAACAGGCCCTTCGGTGTCATCGTCTGCAGGATCATCTGCAGGTGTTTCATCTCCAGTTGCCGGGGTGGATACATCATCACCCGGTTCCTGAGCCGTAGGTGAACAACCAATAACGCTGGTTAAGATTAAAGTCAAAGCAAGTAGCAATACCAGCATTGTCCTAGAATAGATTTTCATAACAATCCTCCTGTAATAAAATTTATGTCTTATAAATAGTGCCTTATGCTATATTGCACAGGACTATTTAAAACTGGATCAGCATGAGAAATATACGGTATAGCTTTTATCTGATTAACCCTTGATTGAGCCGACCGTCAGCCCCTTTATGAAATATTTCTGGAAGAAGGGGTAGGCCAGAACGATGGGACCCATGGTAATGACCGCCAAGGCCATCCGGAAGGTCTCGTTGGGTAGATTTCTGATCTCTGCCGCCGCATCAGCGGAACCCATAGTTGCAGCTATCTCCCGCAACATACGCGCTGAAGTTAGTGCGCGATAGATCAAGGTATTCAGATTGGACATTTCAGGCTTATCGATAAACAAGACACAATTAAACCAGTCGTTCCAAACACCTAAGGTTGTGAAAAGAGCGATGGTAGCCAGGCCGGGCAGGGAAATCGGCAGAACAATCTGTAAAAATGTTCTCCATTCACCGGCACCGTCAATCCTCGCAGATTCAATCAGGGAGAGTGGGACCTGCGTCTGGAAAAAGGTACGCATCACTATCACCCAGAATGAATTAAAGGAATAAGGCAAAATTATTGCCCATAAGCTATTGCGAAGCCCTAAGACGCCCGTCATCAATATATAATACGCTACCAGTCCACCACCAAACAGCATGGTAAAGAACATGAAAAAGGTGATCTCGGTACGAAAACGAAAGTCGGGACGGCTAAGGGGATATGCAAACAGTGCGACATTCGCCAGGCATATAGCCGTTGCTACTACAGTAGTATATATGGTCACCTTGTATGCATTTACAATGGACCTGGGGTCCGCAAAGGCAAACTTATAGGTGTCCAAAGTAAAGTCCTTTGGAAACAGGCCGTAACCTTCCCTTAAGATCGTTGTCTCTGAAGATAGAGAGACGCTGATAACTATCACCAAGGGAAGAATACTCGCCAGCATACCCAATATAAGGACAAGATTTAATGCAACATTTGCTTTCGGAGTAATTCTATTGGGGTCTCGCCAACGTTTTTTAGATTTAACTCTTGGTTCAACAATTGCATTTGCCAACATCCACACCTCCTAAAATAAAGCATTATCGGGATTGATCTTACGAACTATGGTATTGGTAGTTAGGATAAGAACAAATCCGACTACGGATTGATAAAGTGCCGCTGCTGCAGGGAATCCCATATTGCTTCCACCGCGAAGGCTGTTAAATACATATAGGTCTATTACATTGGAAACATTGCGCAAGGGTCCTGAACCCATGGGTAGGGACAGGAACATTCCTAGATCAGCATTGAATATTCTTCCTACAGCCAGGATCGTCAGCAGTGTCATCATGGGTACAAGCATCGGAATAGTCAGGTACATCGTCTGTTTCCACCTGCCGGCACCATCTATGGATGCAGCCTCATATATTTCCGGATCAAATCCCGCTATGGCGGCTATATACACAATAGATCCATTTCCTGTATATTTCCATATATTGGCGATGACATAGATGAAGGGCCAATATTTAGGTTCCATATACCAATCTACCGGATCCAGCCCCAGGTTCTTGAGCAATCTGTTAAGAACACCCAGCTCGTAGTTGAATAGTGCAAAACCCAGGTAAGCAACTACCATCCAGGATAAAAAGTATGGAAGAAAGTAAGTGGTTTGATATATCTTTGCCAATCTGCGATTGGGAAGTTCACTAATTAAGATGGCCAGGCCAACACTGGCTACCAAGCCCAATAGCAAAAAAGTGACGTTGTACAGAATAGTGTTCCTGGTGATCATAGCGGCATCAGGACTGGAAAATAGGTATTTGAAATTTTCAAACATAACCCATTCGCTCTTATAAAAGTTCTCCAGTACGTTTCTGCCAAAGACCTTGTACCTTTTAAAGGCAAGTACGATACCCGGCATGGGTAGATATGAAAACACGATTAGGTAAAGAAGTCCAGGAGCCAACATGGAAAACATGGCCAGGTGGCTTTTAAAGGCACCGGTTCTGGCACTCACACGGTTTAGTACAATTGCAATGATGGTGGATACCATGATTGCCAGTTGTATAAAAAATAATAAACGGAAGCCTATCATCAGGTGTGCACCCTGCTTAACAATCCATGTAAACATGGATGCAAAGAAATATGAGGAAACAATGGTCGGTATTGATACCGCCAGGGTAAAGATAGTAGGCCTGCGCCTGTAGATAAGGAAAACCAAAACTAAACCTAACACAAAGAATAATACCGTAGCCAATAAAAAGGACATGGGTTTCAGATTATTGGACTTTAAGAGTCCATCCAATCCATGTGTTCCTATCAGCATATGAAAGGCTGATATTGTATACCCTTTATACCCGGCTACCGAGTCATAGCGAACAAAGGGCAAAAACAATGTCAGCGGGGCGAGCCCGAAAAGAATTTTAACGACATTCCACCAGAACTTGCTGGTTAATAGCATGGGCTCTGTATCAATTCTTTTGACTGGATTATCAGCAACCTTAGAATTGACCAAAACAAACACCTCCCAAATCGATAGAATGATTATTAATATACTTTAAACTACCTGGCCAGCATAGGGAGTTATGGTCATACTACCTATGGTCTTGCTCGAATTTTATCCTAATAAGCAAGGAGGTAGGAAGTTCCAACGATAAGACTGATAAAACTGGAATTTATCAAATCGATTCCCCAATAATAAAAATAGCACCTATACCTGGTATAGAAACTATTATGTTTATCACAACTCAAAGGGATTGGTTAACAATCCTCCGCTCATATTAGGTTGGTAGTTTATATAAGTCCAGAACCCTTGATGGCGGTATATAAACCGTACAAAAAAGAATAAAATATATACTTATGTATATATTTTTGTATATACCGGATTTCCCGAACATGGATATGATATATCATAAAGTCTATTATGTCAAATATTATCTGACAAAATTCTTCATATCCTTGTATTGGAAATCCGTTTATGGTTATACTATTTTTCCTTTATTGTTCTATCAGAATCATTGACAAACTCCAGCCCATTAACCCTTAAGTCAATTATTGTTACTCAATAAAAGTAGCTTCATTTTTATCAGGATAAGCAGCATCACCTATGAAATTATAAAGGATTAAGTTTTCTACACTATGGCTCTCCAGAGCATATCTAAAATACTCGGGCCTATTCTCGCCCCATATAACTTCGCAGTTTCTTAGTGTAACATTACTGGCATCCTTTAAATAGAATCCAGCAGTGGGATAATCGTATACCCCTTCCTTCAACCCATCCTTTTCACCTGGAATAGGACGAATATCATGTCTGCCACCTGGTTCGTCAGTCCATTTATCAAGAACTATCCTAACGTTCTCAAACAAAATATCCTCGATTATACCTTGGTTCCATCCATAGACAAAAACGCCATTTTCACTCTTACACATGATGTTTACAAACCTGATATTCCTAACACAGCCTACCTCATCCTCTTCAGTCCATGGAGCGGCACTGATATAGATAGGCTCTGCAGCACCCCACCAGGCGGGATCATAGTATCTGGTCTCAATTATCAGGTTTGAGAATATAACATTTTCTATATTACTTTCTTCACTTAAATGAATGCCTACTCCACGATGGCTGTTGCGTATTACACATGAATCTACTACGATATTCCGAATAGGATTCTTTACCTCACATCCCAGATTAATAGCAAATGAAGCAGATATCATGGTGCATCCGACAACAGTTATGTTTTCACAAGGACCATATTGCTCATAACCTTCATATGTCTTTAATACTATACAATCATCGCCGGATTCTATATGACAGTCACTAATTCTTACATTCTGACAATGATCCAGATCTATTGCATCACTGTTTGGAACCATCAAGTCATTTAAAATTCGGACTCCGGTGATGACAACATCCCTACAGCCTGTAAGCCTGATGGTCCATACCGCACCATCTCGAATAGTTATATCTCTATAGGTAACATTACTGCATCCTATTAGGAAAAAGGTATACGGACGCCGCCTCATCATCCTATATATAGCAGGAGTCTTTGATTCAACATAATGTCTGCCGGATCCATCAATAATGCCCCCACCTGTAAAAGCTATATTATCTGTATTCTCCTCGGCTACAAATAAGGCAATACGGCGATCATGAGGGGTTACCTGGGAAAAATCGTTTGGATCAGGGCTTGCAAATAAAACAGCACCACGCTCAACATGAAACTCTACATTTGACCTCATTTTTAAGGTTCCGGACAAAAAAGTATATCCTGCTGGAACTATAACCCTTCCCCCGCCTGCTTTATTACAAGAATCAATAGCATCTTGTATGGCAGAGGTGTCATTAACCTTTCCATCTCCTATGGCTCCAAACTTGAGAATATTATATTAGCCCATATGAATCTCCTCCTTATTAATATTTGAACTACTATACGGACCTATTCATGTATTCCTTTATGTCCATGAACGTGTTCCGTATAATATCAACTTGACTTGATGGTACTAGACCAAAGAATGTATTTCTTAATTTGGATTTCAGCTGTGCATTCTTATCAAAACGCAGATAATTCATATTATATGCTCCAATAATACTTGAATAATTGAGAAAACCAGTTTTAATAATCAGGAAACTGCCAATAGTAAAGATTGTAGTATTTATGATATTCATTATACATTGAACTCTTTGAATTTTAGTTGTATTTTCCAATATTGCTCTGGAAATCGGATAATCAATACTCTCTTTTTATAGAATCCTTTACTATGCGTTGCCAGTGTATGGTATCTGTCCATGTTTGTCAAGTAAACTGATGACATTCTTATTTGATCTGCTATAATGGTATTAATGGATTATGTTAGTCATACATATGCTGGTAATGTATTGGCCAGGATTGAATTTATAATATAAGGGGGACTTTTTATGGCTGTTAAACCATGCAGATCAAAATGGAAAGGCACAATGACCGATAGGGAACGCTTTAACAATCAGATGCACTATAAGCCTATCGATCGGTGCTTTAATATGGAATTTGGATATTGGGATGAAAACTTCAGGGAATGGCCCATGTTTGTGGAAAATAGTATTACCAATAATGAGGAGGCGGACCTCTTCTTTAACTTTGACAGGATAGCCGTAGTTGGGGGTAAAGTCTGGATGTCACCGCCCTTTGAGACCAAAGTTGTAGATCAAACCGAGACAACATACATAATGATTAACGAGGACGGTCTTTTGGCGGAGGTACCCAAAAGCGGCCATGATACCATACCCCATTATATGAAAGCCAGTATTGTTACCCCGGATGACTGGAAAAGGTGCAAGGAGGAGCGCTTTAATAGAGATGACCCCTCAAGAAAAGTTGATATAGAGGCTATTAAGAAGACCCACCCCTCAGATCGGGATTATCCCCTGGGAGTCAACTGCGGATCCATGATCGGCAAGATCCGGGATATGCTCACCTTTGAGGGGCTGGCCTATGCCTGTTTTGATTATCCCGATATGGTGGAGGATATGGTAGAAACAGCCTGCCTGTTGGTCGAGGATTTTTTGGATCAGGTTCTTCCCCATATTGACTTTGACTTTGCATCGGGCTGGGAGGATATCTGCTTTAAAAACGGCCCCATAGTTACGGTAGATTTTTTCAAGAACGTAGTCATGCCAAGATACAAGCGCATCCGAAAAAAACTCGATGCAGCTGGCATCGAGCTTTGGTATACGGATTGCGATGGTGATGTCAGGCCAATACTTCCCTACCTTATGGAAGGCGGCATAAACTGCTTGTTCCCCTTTGAGGTAAACGGTTGCTCACATCCCGGAGAATTATTGGCAGAGTACGGTAAGGAGCTTAGAATAATGGGAGGCGTGGACAAGATCGAGCTGGGCAAGGGTCCCGAAGCAATAAAGGCCTATCTGGAAACCCTGGTACCCCTTGTTGAACGGGGTGGTTATATTCCCTTCTGTGATCACCGCTGCCCCCCAAACGTCAAACCCGAGGATTACCTTTATTACCTTGACTTAAAGGAGAAAATGTTTGGAATGGCCTAATAATAGGAGTCCAGGACTTCCCTGACGGTCCGTTCCCAAACTATCAGGTTTTCGGGTCTGTATGAGACGGTACTTATATCCTTCAGGACGAACTCATATGGACAACCATATTTCAGGCAGATTTCAACGGTCTCTTTAATATCCTTCCGGATCTCATCAGGATTGGTTTTTACCGCTACACTGGCGGGGTTGGACTTTCGTGCAAACACATAATCCCCGCCCATTTGTTCTGCGCATTTTTCCTGATCCGACCAGGGGCTAACCCCTATTTTTCGCATATTGGGTATCTTTCTTAGCAGATCTATCTTGTTATCCAGAGGTTCACAGCAGCCATAGTATACCAGCCCGCATTTTTCGAAAAGGGGTTTACTGTACTGTAAATCAAATTCTTCGTGCTGGGCCGGCGAGATGGATGAAAACATCTGTGCCATACTTCGTATCCAGATATCCTTTAGCCGCACCTTTCCCCCATCGTAATCCTTTGCAGGCAAATCGCTAGTGTATGGTGGCGTACAATGGAGATCCGCCAGATCATAATCCAACAATCCCTGCTCCTCATACTGCTCCATAATGGAAGCCTGTATTTCGGTAAACCTCTGTATTATCTCATGGGTGAATTCCGGGCGATCCATCATATCGTAGAATACATTGGATACTCCCCGCAGCCTGGGGATCTGGTCCCATGGGGCGTAATACAGATAAAATCCCCGTAATTTGGCCGGTAGAATATCTCCCAGAATATCCCGGGCCATTTCTAGGTTTTTCTTATCGGTATCCCTATCGTTGATTATATGAGGAATGGTCAGCTTCTCAAGATCGGCTTCAGTCTTTAATTGATCGATGTATTGGTGAGAAATAATGTTGTTGGCTGCATCTGTTATGGCTACATTTTCCTTAACTTCGGGCATATATCCCGTGGAATGTATGGATTTGCTTATTGGAAAAAAATTCTCCACCACCATATCTCCAGGAAAGTATTTCCATTGAAAGAGCTTCTTTCTAAAGAAGGTTTCCATATTTCTGGCAAAATCATTTTGACATTGGTTTATCAATTGGCCGTCAATATCCATCTCGTGCCATGGCACCTCATCTATCAGTACCGGGGGCCTACCGGGCTTTAAATCGTTATTGTCCCTCATCCGCTTTATACTCTCCTGATGGATATCGAGGGCAGCTACTTCGGCATATTCCTTGGCTAACTCACGCAGAATATGTATCTCATAACTTTCAATCTTCATCATTTTCTACCCCTTATAAATATTAAGCATAAGCTTGTCACACCGTGAGAACACTAATCAATCCCTCTCCAATATCCCCTGCTCTATGGAATCCTCCATCATTTCTTCAACCAAATCCCATAGGCCGGGAGCCCCTTCCTGTATAGGCAGGGTGCGTTCCATCACCTTGCTGCTCTTAATGCCATACTTAACCCATGTATGACCTTCCGTAAGATAATTGCATATCAGAGGTTGCAATCTGTCCAGGGAAGACGCAAAAAGGGCTTCGGGGGTTTTTCTCTCCTCAAATTCGTCCCACAGAGCCCTCATTTCCTTACCCTGGTCCGGTGGCAGGATACTGTAGAGCTTGTCTGCCGCTGCCAGTTCTCTGCTGGCCTTATCCAGATTACCCTTTACGTCGTAACAAAAGGTGTCCCCTGCATATATTTCCACCAAGTCATGAACCAGCAACATCTTTAAGACTTTACTTATGTCCAAATCCTTTTGTGGCGAATACTCCTTAAGCACCATAGCCATGAGGGCCAGATGCCAGGAGTGTTCGGCATCGTTTTCATTTCTTGATCCGTCCATCAGCAGCGTCTGCCTGTAAATGTTTTTCAGTTTGTCCACTTCTACAATAAAGTCAATCTGTTTCCGTAACCTATCCTTGTCCATTCAATATGACATCTCCTTATGCAATCGAGTCAAAACAGGCCGCTTAAAAAGCCGTAATTTGTTAATACATAAAGTACAACACCGATAACAACCATGGTCAGAACAAACTTCAATAGTTTTGCTGCAATCTTCATTATCAGCACTATGGCCAATATCGCAATAACAATGGTGATGAAATCCGTCATTTTAATCCCCCCATATTGTTTCCGGCCCAAATCGTGCCGTAAGTCAGGATGCATCATCTCTCATTGGCTCTTGTATACCAACACCCAGACCAAAAATAATGCTATCCTAAAATACCAAAATCTGATACCATTATATCATAGATGCAAGCCTTAATTGGCTTGCCTCACACCGATTCAATAATTGCATCGGATAAAACCCTAAGGTTTTATTACATTATTTGCAATTATTATAACATAGGAAGGTCTTTGGCTTCAATTGTGGAATCATAAGGTTATTGGTTAAGTAACCTTATCCCAGAGACCATTATTTTGTTTGGGAGTGGAGGGAGCAAGAAAGTGTTTTCGGATATTTCTCTGACGAATGATAAACCCTTGTATATACAGATAAGGGATTACATAAGGCAAATGATCCTAAAGGGCTTACTGAGCCAGGGCCAAAAACTGCCTTCCACCAGGGAGCTTTGCGATACCATCGGCGTCAGCCGCAACACCATTATTCTGGCCTATGAGTATCTGGAAGATGAAGGTTTCGTCCAAATTATCAAGGGCAGGGGAACCTTCGTATCGGATATCACCATCGATTATCAGGATGAGTGGAATATGGACTGGACTTCCAGACTGACTCCCTACGCCCACCTGGCCGATGGGCTGGACATCGTCAAGCATGAGTCCAGATGGCAAAAGGGAATGATATCCTTTAAGAGCATTGCTCCCGATGATAAACTCTTTGATCTGGACGATTTTAAAAGGGCCTTTTTGGATAGGTTTTCTCTGGAAGGGGAAAAGCTGTTAAACTATGGCTATGCACAGGGGTACAAACCCCTTATAGATTACTTGATGGGCTATATGGAAAACAAGGGTGTCAATACCCAAGGCAAGGATATTCTTGTAACCAACGGATTTACCGAAGGGTTTGATATGATACTTTCAGCCCTCACTGTACCGGGAGATCATATACTATGTGAAAATCCCACCCATAACACCGCTATAAAGATAATGAAGCTCCATGGACTTGAGATCGTAGGCGTGGATATGGAGGATGATGGTATAGACCTGGATATGCTACAAGAGGCATTATCCAACAACCCTATATCCATAGGTTTTCTCATCCCCTCATACCACAATCCCACAGGCATAGTCATGTCCCCTGAAAAAAGGGTTGAGGTGCTAAATACTTTTGCCCATCACAGAGTACCCCTCATAGAGGACGGTTTTAACGAGGAGCTGAGGTATTCAGGGTCTCACCTGTCCCCCTTGGCTGCCCTATGCGGCAGGGGCAACAGCATTATCTATATAGGCAGCTTGTCCAAGGTTCTGTTTCCGGGCCTTAGAATTGGATGGATTCTGGGGGATAGTAATCTGATCTCCCGGTTGGAGAGCATAAAACGGAGCCGAAACATACATTCCTCATTCCTGGATCAGGCCATCCTATATGAATATCTGGCGGCGGGAAACCTTGAAAAATACCTAAAAAAAGCCCGTAGAATCTATCGTGAAAAGTACGATTATGCCCTGGAATGTGCACAAAGGTATATACCCTGTAAGAAGATCCTTGGTGAAGGCGGTCTTCATATTTTTATTGAACTTGAGGATAACCTTGATGCCCGTGAGGTTCTGGATGAATGCATACGACAAAATGTTATATTCATGCCGGGGGATATTTTTTATATCCATGGAAAGGGGTCGAATACCTTCCGTTTAGGATTTGCCCGCTGTACACCAGAGGAAATAAGGCAGGGCTTTAAAATCATAGGTGATATCATCAGTCATTATAGATATAATATTACATAAAAACCAATAATTTTACATTGATTATAGAAAATAGGTATAATATGATTTACTTCTATTAATAGGAAAATCGGGGGGATTGGTATGGATAGGCTTTCCGAATTAGAACAGATGATCGAGAACCTTCGGCATAAACTAAATGACCTTTCCTCAAATACGGATTCGGTAAGTAGGGATGAGATTATCCGGTGTGGCCGTGAATTGAACGAACTAATTAAAAAATATCATGCTCTTAAAAAAGTATGAGGATAGAGGGAGCTTTGTTAGCTTTCCAGCCCCCTTCTTAGAAACTGTATTTTTGTTCTGATACTTTCGAGATACTCATCTTCTGAAATAAATCCGTTTTCATAGGCACCTTCAGTGAACTAATAAACTCAAGGCAAAGTGCTTTCAGGCTCTCTTCTGTTTGGCCTGTATTTAATAAACTTTTATCAACTACCAATGCTCTACCTCCACCTACTGGTTTTGTCGAATTGTTAATTTTCAGACAATTAATTTAAAAAATACTTGGCCCGTTAATTGGTATGCACCTGTCTTTATGTCGCCCATTCCTATTTCCCAAAAACAGGTAAATCTTTGTATACAATTATAACGCCTTTCTTTTCATGATAAAACATTATGAAATAATTATATGCTGTACTATATTCTATACAAAATCCCTTTTTCCTTCCTAATATTCAGATTAGTATGTAATTTTTTATTAAATAATCCATAAATTTTGGCTCCATATAAAATTAGATTCTGCCATGGCAATCCAGACACAAAAAGGCCCCCATTACAAATCGCCCGGCAGAGAAAATTGTTGGGGGCCTAAATTTTATACAAATTCATCCATGAGCTTCTGGGCATCCATTGGATCCAGGTACCTATCTACCAAGGGTTCGCCATCTTTTATAAAATCAAATTTATCCTCGTATATTTCCTTCTCTACCCTGTATAGTATCCCGATGGGAATCCTATCGCCAAATTCAGATGCTTTTTCATATGCTATTTTTTTATCCGTATAGTCGTATTCTTCAGGTAACTTGTAAACCCTTTCCCTGTACCACCGGAATGTGTTTACCCTATTCCAAACAACACAGGGTTGTAATATATCCAGGAGGGCGTATCCCTTGTAGGTAATCGCCTCCTTCATGAGATTTACCAGATGGGGTATATCCCCGGAAAAGCCCCTGGCTACAAACCCAGCACCGGCGGAAAGGGCCAAAGTCATCGGGTTTACAGGCTCCAACTTAACTCCGTCGAATTGCATGGTGGTTGGCTGTCCCATAGCTGTTGTAGGCGATGCCTGACCTTTGGTAAGTCCATACACCTGATTGTCGTGGACAAAATGTGCTATGTCTACATTGCGCCTTATGGTATGAATAAAATGGTTACCGCCTTCACCATATGTGTCTCCGTCCCCGGACTCCACTATGACCTTTAGGTTTTTGTTGGCAAATCTGACTCCTATTGCAGGAGGAAGAGCCCTGCCGTGAAGACCGTTGAATCCGTTTACATCTATATATTGGGGCATCTTGGCTGCCTGACCTATACCGGAGGACAAAACCACCTCATGGGGAGCTAATCCAAGCTCTTCCAAGGCTTGTTTTAGTGCTGTGTGTATGGAGTAGTTGCCACAGCCCGGGCACCATGTCGGCTTATATAGCTTATATTCGCATTTATTCATAATATCTCCTCCCTTAAGGTAGTATAGATTTCATCACTGTTAAAGGGACGGCCGTCATATTTCAGAATCCTGTGGCTGCACTTTATTAAAGCTTCTTCTCTGATTATACCCTCCAATTGTGCAGTGGCGTTTTGTTCGATATCTATAATCCTTTTCGCACCCTGGGCCAGTGTCTCCAACCGTCCTGTGGGGAAGGGCCATATATCGCCAAACACAAGAGCTCCTA
>JAAYRX010000027.1 GCA_012518535.1 Clostridiales bacterium
GATACTATTTATGCTTTTACTCTGAATACATCTACGACCTCATCGATCCTTTTAAATTGCTTAATTATCCTCTTCAATTGTTCTACATCATTAATTTCCAACATTATATTAATTATTGCCTGTTTATCTTTAGAAGTACGGGCGCTAATTGCGGTAACGGTTATTTTCATATCCGTAATAGCTTTGGTAATATCCGCCAGGAGCATCTGTCTATCTCTGGCAAGAATTTGTATCTCCGAACTGAAGGATGCCTTGTATTCATCTATCCAACTGGTCTCGATAAGTCGGTACTTTTCGATAGAAGGATCCTTTAGATTTATACAATCCTTTCTATGGACTGATACACCCCTGCCCCTGGTGACATATCCAATGATATCATCTCCTGGTACCGGATTACAGCATTTTGAAAATCGGACCATTATATTATCGATGCCCTTTACCTTGATACCCTTATCACTACTAATATACTCTTTTTGCGGTTTGTCTTTCTCCTTTTCAATCAAATCCTCGGTTTCAGACTTATTTGCCTTCTTATACTCGTCTATCAACCGAAATAGGATTTGATTGGTAGTTATCCCTCCGTACCCCAAGGCCGAATACATATCGTCTTCAGAGTGGAAACCGTATTTCTTCCATATGGATTCTGACCAATCCTTGTTCAATAGTTGTGAAAGTGAATAACCCTGTCTTTTGGCCTCTCTTTCCAACATTTCCTTGCCTTTGGCTATATTCTCTTCTCTGCCCTCTCTCTTGAAGAATTGTCTTATCTTATTTTTCGCCTGGCTGGTTTTCACTATGTTCAACCAATCTCTGCTGGGTCCGTTACTTGAAGAGGATGTAAGAATCTCTACGATATCTCCAGTCTCCAGGTTGTAATCTAGTGATACGATTCTACCGTTGACCTTGGCACCGGTACACTTATTTCCAACGTCGCTATGGATAGCATAAGCAAAATCCAATGGAGTCGCACCCCTACGCAGGTCAATTACATCACCCTTTGGTGTAAATACAAACACCTCATCGGTGAATAGGTCTATCTTCAATGTCTCCATAAATTCTCTGGGATCCTTTAAATCCCTTTGCCATTCAAGTAAATGCCTAAGCCATGCCAGTTTTTGGTCCAGTTGGGTAGACCCTTTCCTGCCTTCCTTGTACTTCCAATGAGCGGCTATCCCATACTCGGCTGTACGGTGCATCTCCCATGTTCTTATCTGAATTTCAAAAAGTTCTCCTCTGGGGTCTATTACCGTGGTATGCAATGATTGGTACATATTAGGTTTGGGAACCGCAATGTAATCCTTAAATCTTCCAGGAATTGGCTTCCACAGGGTATGTGTTACACCCAAAACACCATAACAATCCTTAACCGTATCCACTATAATCCTTATAGCCAACAGATCATAAATCTGATCGAAATCCTTATGTTGCATATACATTTTCTTGTATATACTATAAAAATGCTTGGGTCGCCCCTCAATTTCCGGCTCTATACCTATTTCTTCCAGTTTCACCTTCAAGGTTTCAATGATTTCTCGAATATAGTCCTCCCGTTCATTCCGTTTTACAGCTATCTTCTCGACTAAATCATAATAGCCATTTGGATCGATATATCTAAGGGAGGTATCTTCAAGCTCCCACTTTATTTTAAAAATACCCAGTCTGTGGGCTAAAGGAGCATAGATTTCCAGTGTCTCATATGCCTTTTCCCTTTGCTTTTCTTCATCGACATATTCTAATGTCCTTAAATTATGAAGCCGATCGGCCAGCTTAATGATAATAACTCTTATGTCTTTAGCCATAGCCAAAAACATCTTTCGTAGATTCTCGGCCTGTTGTTCAACTTTTGTTTTGTAAGCAATCTTACCCAGTTTAGTGACTCCATCTACCAGATCAGCTACTTCTGCCCCAAACAATATCGACAGCTCATCAACTGAAACACCAGTATCCTCTACTACGTCATGGAGTAAACCCGCAGCAACAGTATCCACATCCAGACCCATATCCAATAATATTTGTGCCACCTCCAATGGGTGGATTATATAGGGTTCTCCTGAAGACCTCTGTTGGGATTTATGGGCATCAGAAGCAAAGGCATAGGCATCCATAACCCTTCCAGCACCCTCATGTCCAAACAATTCCTCAGCCTTAGCCTCTAATAGATTTAGTTTTTCCTTAAATTCTACCATCTCCCATACGCCCTTTTTTTGAATTTACAGAAGTTTCAATAATATACTACCTTACAATCAAGTATATTGATGATATTCTAAACCTCTTTCCTTAAGGTGGTCGGTAAGTTGCTGAATAAATTCCAAAACCACCAATTTAATAACAGGTATTAATCCTCGTCATATTGAACTAAGGTGTGTACATTATATTCTGTTAGTTTCTCCCTTCCCTTAAGATAGGAAAGCTCAATAACAAAGGTCATTCCTACAACTATGCCGCCTAGTTTTTCCACTAGCTTTGCCGTTGCCAGGGATGTTCCCCCAGTAGCCAGCAAATCATCAGCTATTACTATCCTTTGACCCTTTTTTATTGCATCACTGTGGATTTCCAGGGTGTCAGTGCCATATTCCAAATCATATTCATATAGCTCTGTATTGCCAGGTAGTTTTCCAGGTTTCCGAACCGGTACGAATCCAATTCCCAAAGCATAGGCCAACGGAGCACCAATAACAAAGCCTCTGGCTTCCGGCCCCACCACAAGTTCCGGTTTCCATCCCTTGCAGATATCCACCAAACTGTCAACAGTATACTTATAAGCCTCTTTATCTTGCAATAAAGTAGTAATATCCTTAAAACTAATCCCATCTTTAGGGAAATCTTGTATAATCCTAATTTTATCCTTTAGATTCATGAAACTTCCTCCTTAAATTGCCATTCATTATATGTTATGGTCATCTCCCTCAGGAAATAAACCCACACTACTTATCCATTGGTTATAGTAATTAAACAGACGGCTTTCATTCAGTTTTTTGGGGCTTGGATTCTTATAGCCATGGATCCTGACATATTTATTATCTGAATCCACCCGTATAAAATTCAACTCCTCAAAAACCTTCAACATGAATCTTATTTTAAACCCATTTATATGCGGTATAATTTTTCTATAATCCTCCACCAGAGTAATCCAATTCTGCCAGATATTGCGTCCAGGCGATAGAGAGCGTATCCATCTGTAAAGGGAAGCAAAATCACTATATGCAATCAGATACTCCTTGCTTAAGTGGGAGGTTGTACCTGCCCTTCCCCCTTCACATACAATAGTGTGTATCCCTCCGCTTACATTGGGATTAGTGAAACAGCAGGTAGTTTCATCCGCAAAAAAATAGATATTTCTATAACCAAGGACATTCAACCTACTATATATTGGAGCAAAGACCACCCTATTTATCCCAATACCATCCCAGCTGTAGGATTGTCCATAGCTGTATTCCATCTTTTCCATAAGTGGGCTACGTAAAATACGTTCAGTAATATCCTGGCTGTTTGATAGGGTATTAATCAGGACCAAGTTTCCCATCCTACTTCGGTCTAGTTCCATAAAAACCTCATCCAGAGTCTTCTGATTCGAAATATCAGGTTGGAGGGAAAAAATAGCATTATCACAATGACTATTATACATAAAATCATGAAAAAATGCATCAAAAAATTTCAGGTGGAAAAAGGATAGAAAATTCGCCCAATCATCCCTGTCTTTGAGCACCATCCCCATATGTCTAATGTTTAACTGTAGCTTGGTTATGCCTCTCCACTCATTCTTTTCCAATCCAGTAACAATGGACACCTTGTTGGAAGTTGACAGGGATTCAGAGCGCTCACCCATACCAAAAGCGATACCATCCCAAAGCCTTTTCCCCAGCCCAATGCTGACCTTAAGATGTTTTCCATGATCGCCCACTTGAGTATAGTCCACCATGTCAGCATCAGACAGGTAAAATGTGGGTGAAGGGTTTCCAACGCCAAAGGGTTTTAAAGCCTCCAACTCATCTATCAGACCATAACTAATATCTTCAGGACTTATTCTTACATCATATTTGAATCGCGGTATCAGCATATATTCTTGGATTGTTCTGTCGCAATAATTTAAAAGCTCCTTACGTAAATCAGGAATTTTCTCAGCCTCCAAAGAAAGGCCTGCTGCTTGACGGTGACCGCCAAATTTAATAAGGAGACTTGAGCAGGAGTGAATCGCATCGTATATGCTGAATCCTTCAATTCCCCTGGCTGACCCGACCCCTATACCATCCTGAATAGAGATAAGCAAACAGGGCCTGTTGTATTCTTCTATAATTTTGGACGCTGCTATTCCTATGACTCCGGGGTTCCAACCTTCCTTGCTAAGTACTATTATTTTATCACGACTTAAGTCAACCTGGGTCTTGATCATCTCTCGTGCATCCCGTATGGTCTGTGTCTCTATAGCTTGTCTTTGCCTGTTTTGATCCTCTAAAAGCCTTGCTATTGGAATTGCGTCCGATAACCTCTTTGCGCTAAGGAGTCTGAATCCTTCCAAGGGATCATCTATCCTACCGGCAGCATTTAACCTGGGAGCCAGACCAAAGGAAATCCTTCCCGTATTTATATCAGTAGACTTAAGTCCAGAAACCTCCATCAGGGCTTCAATTCCTACACATGGATCCTGGTTTATTTTGTCAAGTCCCTTAGCTACAAATACTCTGTTGTCTCCTACCAATGGTACCACGTCAGCAACCGTACCCAGGGCTATAAGATCCAAGTATTTCTTTAGAAATGATTGTCCACCTATGGCCTGAACCAGTTTTCCAACTACCCCTACACCCGCCAGTGGATGTTGCCCATGGAGAATTGGATCCCTTGCTGGATTTAATATTGCAATAGCATCAGGGAGTATAGGCCCACATTCATGATGGTCTGTAACAATAACGTCCATACCCTTATTCCTGGCAGACTTTACTTCATCAACTGAAGTAATGCCGCAATCAACAGTAATAACTAACGTTGCACCCCTGCTATGGATGACCTCTATGGCCTCCAGATTCAATCCATATCCCTCCTGATGTCGATTCGGGATATAAACATCCACTTTACAGCCCAGGTTCGTGAGGAAGTCATATAGGATAGTAGAGCTGGTGATTCCATCTACATCATAATCTCCATAAACGGTTATATTTTCTCTTTTACTTATCGCTTCCTTTATTCTATAGACTGCCTTATCCATGTCGTATAGCCTATAAGGATCAAAAAGTTGATCCAGATTGGGATTTAAAAATGCTTTTGCATGGTTTTCGTGAAAAATCCCCCGATTGACTAGTATCCTGGAGGTTACCCTGGATATGCCCAAGGCACTATGAAGATAATCTATTGTTTCATGGAAATCTTCTATATTTGGTTGTATAAGTTCCAGTATAGCCATACATTCCACCTTAAACCCATAATAAAACTAAAAGCTTCCAACAGGAAGCTTTTATCCAAGCTATTTTGCAGCTGCCGTACTTTGGTTACCGGATCTTTTATCCCAAACTGCCCAGATGGGCCCTGCTATAAATAGTGATGAATAGGAACCGGCAATCAGGCCTGCCAGAATGGGGAGTGTAAAATCCTTAATTGATTCAACTCCTAATACATAGAGCGCGGCAACAGAAAATATCGTGGTCAGGGAGGTGTTGAGGGTCCTGATAACACTCTGATTGATGCTCAGATCTACAATCTCTGGCATATCCATCTTTCTTCCCAGCCGTTTGGAATTCTCCCTAACCCTGTCAAAAACAACGATGGTATCGTTTATGGAATACCCCAGGATAGTGAGAATAGCCGCAATAAATGAACTATTTATCTGTATTCCCGCAATAGATGTAACTGCAATCATAACCAATATATCATGTATTAGAGCAATAATAGCGGCAACACCGGACTTTAATTTAAATCTAATCCATATATAGATAAGGATTAAGCCACTAGCTATCAGAATGGATTTAACCGCATCACGAACTAATTCCTTTCCAATAGTAGGACCCACAAAGTCTATACTAAACTTTTCCTCATCTAGCTCATATCTCTCTTGTAGGCTTCCTATGATCTCTTCGTGAATCCCCTGCTGGTCCTCCATATACCTCAACCTAATAATAATATCCTGATTATTTTGACCAGCGCTTACTATATCAGCGCTAACTCCCAAATCATTTAGAATACCTCTAACATCATTAACATTATAATTGTTATCCATGCTGACATGGATAACACTTCCACCTATGAAATCCACCCCTAGGTTTAGTCCCCTAACGGCTATTAGCCCGAAACCAATCAGTATTATCACAAGAGGGATTGCTATCCAAAGCTTAATATATTTTACGGTACGAAATTTCATAATTCTTCCTCCCTTATGCGCCATAGAGCCATTTATTCTTTATGTTCAGTCCCATCAGCAATTTTAAAGTGAAACGGGTAAAAGAAATAGCCGTGATCATGCTGGCTATAATACCAATTATAAGCGTCTTGGCGAATCCCTGTATGGGGCCTGTCCCAAAATAAAGCAGAACAAAAGCAGCTATTAGTGTAGTTATATTAGAATCCAATATAGCTCTGAAGGCCTTGGAGAAACCTGAATCCAATGAGGAATTCAATGTTTTGCCAGAACGGATTTCTTCCTTGATCCTCTCAAATATAATAACATTGGCATCCACAGCCATGCCCACGGACAATACAATACCTGCTATGCCTGGTAGGGTAAGGGTTACCTTGGCGGAAACCATCACTATCATCATAATCAGTATATACACTATTAGGGCAAAATCTGCCACTAAACCCGGAAGCCTGTAAAAAACAAGCATAAACATGAGGACTGCTACAACGCCAATAATCCCGGCCTGTATGGCTTTATTAAGAGCATTAACACCCAGAGTAGCACCAATGGTACGGATCTCTGCCTGCTCTAAGTTTACAGGCAAGGCACCACTTTCGATAAGGTTAGCCAAACGCTTTGCCTCTTCGATATCCTGCATGCCATCAATAATACCCCTGCCGCCTACAATGGCAGACTTTACTACAGGCTCCGATATAGGGTTCTTATCCAAAAGAATTCTAATTATCTGGCCTTGATATTTGGTTGTGGCATCGGCAAATTTCTTTGCCCCCTCTGAATGCAGCTCAAAATCTACCACGGGGGTATGACCTTCTCCATAGGCGGGATTTGCCGATTTTATATCCTTACCGGTTATAATAATATCGCCTTCAGGACCCTCAAATTCCAACACAGCCGGCTTGGCTAAAATTTCAGCAAGTTCCCTGGGATTTTTGATTCCAGGGATCTCTACTTGGATCCTGTTGTCTCCTTGCCTGGCAATGGTGGCTTCGTGTTGACCCTCTTTGTCCAACCTATTTCGTATAACCCTTATGGCGCCCGAAATCTTACCATCCTTATCTGGATCATTTGGTTCTATTTCTGCCTCATATACTACATATAGACCGCCCTTTAGGTCCAGTCCCTGTCGTATCTGCTGACCTATTGGAGGAATCTCGTAAGGTCCCCATAGGGATAAACCGTTTAGTGCTACATAAGAAACTAGAAGAACACCTAAAATTAATGAAAAAATAATAACCAAATGTAAAGCACGCTTTTTCATCATATAATATCCCCCTACTATCATCCTTGACGTATCAAATTTAATTTTTATGGGACTTTTCCGGGAGCAAGAATTTATCTGTTTATACTTAGATATTTAAGCCCTTGCCAATTATCTAAAAGTAAGGAATATTTTTGTGTTCCTTATCTTCTCTATATAAAAGCTTCCCATTATCTATAATGATACCTACTCAAACAATTATATTACTTTAGTGGACTCCCGTCAATAGCGCCTTCATTCCAATGGTATATTATGGTATTACCAACCTATGATTTTCTATAACTTCCCAAAAGAAAAATAAAGAGGTAATATTACGCCTCTTTACTTATGGGATAAAATTGAATTATACAGAACAGATAATTAACAGGTGTTGTTAACAGGAGGCCTTACCCTATGGCTGAAGGCTTCATCAATAAGTTGCATATCTTGTGTACAGCGGCATTTACTAAATTTAATGAACTCTAGACATTAACTCCAATAATTCCACCTACTGCACCGGCAATTACTCCTAAAAGAATATCTGAAAATATAACCGACCCCATAAAAATTGAACCTCCGAACATTGAACTTATCATAAAGGCCAACAGAACATAGACAACCCCTGTTATACCGCCCTTAAGCCATCCCAATTTTTTACTGGATTTGGCAGCCAGCATACCACCAAATGCAATGCTCAATGTGCGAATTACCTGGACCACAGGTGCAATTATGGTTTCTTGTAAATCAGCCACCTTAATTATTATAGCAAAGATTGCAAAACAGACTAAGGTCATAATAATAGCAATAATCGAGCTCTTAAGTATTGCAATAATATCATTTCCTATGTGATCGGACCCTTGTTTATTAGGAGTCTTACGCATATTTTTCATGCAATCCATCCCCTTAAATAATTGTAGTGAGCGGTTGGTATTTCTGATATGATATTTAATACCCCTCTTTATTTAAGTTATGCTGACCCCACTCTATATATTCCCATTACAAGGATCATAAAAGACAGTCAGGATGAATTGGAAAAGCCCGTTCCTTTTATAGAACGAGCTTTCTTCTAATCAGCAGTAATTTTATCCACACTTCTAATGGCCCAACGTTCAAATACCAATTTGACCTTGTCGGTACCTACCTCTAAGATCACTATATCCTCTCTCAATGAAGTGATTTTACCACAGATACCTCCGATGGTGGTGACATTGTCGCCAACGGCCAATGAAGCTAACATCTCCCTATTTTCCTTTTCCTTTTTCCTTTGCGGGCGTATTATCATAAAATAGAAAACGACTACCAGCAAAATAATAGGCAAAAAGCTCATTAAAGGATTAACTTCTAATTGGCCAGCCCCGGCAGTTAGTAACATCCTTATCCCTTCCTTCCTCTAAAATCTTTAATTATCTCTAATCATCATATCCATAGATATGTAACTAGTCCATTTATAGATTATACAATATTATCCTGAATGTAGTAAAGCTTAAATTAAATATGAAGGCTAATCACCAGAGCGTTAAGTAGCCCCCCTACGCCAATCTTTAATACTACCCTATTCATTTTTATTAAGTCCTGTCATACCCATCAAAGAAGTTATTCCTGAATTCGGGGAGTCTGTCCTCCAATATGGCCTGACGCATATTCTTCATAAGGTTGATTAAGAACCTTATATTATGTATGGTAATCAAAATGGATGAAAGTATCTCCCCTGCCTTCACAAGATGGCGGATGTATGCCCTGGTAAAGTTCTTACATGTATAGCAATCACATTCTGGATCCAGGGGTGAAAAATCACTTTGGTAGGTAGCATTTCTTACAACCAGCCTGCCTTGACTGGTCATGGCAGTTCCATTCCGAGCTATTCGGGTGGGTAGGACACAGTCAAACATATCTACGCCCCTTAGAACCCCCTCCACTAGGCAATCCGGCGATCCTACTCCCATTAAATATCTTGGTTTGTCCTTCGGCATAACAGGGTTTAATACGTCTAATACCTCATACATAAGTTCTTTGGGTTCACCTACGCTCAGACCACCTATGCCATAGCCTGGGAAATCTATAGTCAGCATCTCTTCGACGCTTCTGGTTCGTAAATCTTCATACATCCCTCCCTGAATAATACCGAAAAGTGCCTGGTCCTTTCTTTGATGGGCTTCCTTGCACCTTTTAGCCCATTTGATTGTCCTCTCCAGGTCCTTCTTGGCTTCCTCATAGTCACAGGGATAGGGCGAGCAGATATCAAAAGCCATTATGATGTCCGCACCTAGCTTGTTTTCTATCTCCATGACCTTTTCTGGGCTGAAGAAATGATAGGAGCCGTCAAGATGAGATTGAAATTCAACACCGCTATCGCTTATTCTCCTTAAATCAGCCAGGCTGAAGACTTGAAAGCCACCGCTGTCCGTTAAGATCGGCTTGTTCCAACTCATGAACTTGTGTAGCCCACCTGCTTCATCTATAAGATTATGTCCAGGCCTTAAGTATAGATGGTAGGTGTTAGATAGTATAATTTCAGCTTCTAATTCGTCTAAAATTTTAGGGGTTACTGCCTTTACAGTTGCCTGGGTACCAACGGGCATGAACACCGGGGTGTCTATTGTCCCATGGGGAGTATATAGTTTTCCCAGGCGTGCCCCCGTTCTGGGACAGGTCTTTATCAATTCAAATTTAATAATACAAGCCACCTCCGATAAATGTTCTTATAATTCCTTTTTGAATTCCTAATGCCAAATCCTATTATTATGCTAATAGATCGAATATCTTATGCTCTATAAGATCAGCATAGCATCACCAAAGCTAAAAAACCTATACCTGGCCTCTACTGCCTTTTTATATACATCCAGGACTTCATCTTTGCCAATTAAAGCCGCTACCAACATTATAAGTGTAGACTTTGGCAGATGAAAGTTGGTGATAAGGCCATCAATACCCTTAAAATTATGCCCTGGATAAATGAAAATGTCTGTCTTGCCTGCCCCATGATGTATTATGCCCTTATCATCAGCAACGGTTTCTAAAGTCCTGGCAGAGGTAGTGCCCACAGCTATGATCTTACCCCCCTTACCACGGCATTGGTTGATAAGATTGGCTGACTCTTCAGACACGGAATAGGTTTCAAAGTGCATTGTGTGCTGACTAATATCATCTACTTTGACCGGCCTAAAGGTCCCTAGTCCAACATGCAGCGTTATTTTTGCAATTTTTACCCCGTTTCTCTCGATTTCATCCAAGAGTTCATTGGTGAAATGCAAACCTGCAGTGGGTGCCGCAGACGATCCGGTAATTCTGTTATAAACTGTTTGATATCTTTCCCTGTCATCAAGCCTTTCATGAATATAGGGTGGCAAGGGCATAACCCCTATTTCATCCAACAACTCTTCGAATATTCCCTGATATTGGAATTCTAAAATTCGGGATCCTTCCTCCAGAATATCTATGACCCTAGCCCTCAATAGACCGTCCCCAAAGGATAGATTCGAACCAATTTTAGCCTTTCTACCAGGTTTGACCAAGGCCTGCCATCGATCATTGTCCTTCCTTTCCAACAATAAAATCTCAAGCCTGCTACCTGTCTCCTCGCGCACACCATACAATCTGGCTGGTATAACTCGTGTGTCATTTATTACCAAACAGTCCCCAGGTTTTAGATACTCCTTAATATGAGTAAACAGCCGATCCTCTATCTTCTTATCCCGCCTATGATAAACCAACAGCCTGGAATGATCCCTTATGGATATGGGATGCTGGGCGATCAATTCCTCTGGAAGATAATAATTAAAGTCCGATACTTTCAAGTTCCTACTCCTTTAAACCAGTAATAATATTGCAGTAATAATGTGTTACAGTAGCGTCGTCTGCTCCTCATAGGGTATACCCATATGCTTATATCCTAAGGGGGTAATGATCCTACCTCTTGGGGTTCGGGCTATAAAGCCTAGTTGCAGCAAATAGGGTTCATAGACATCCTCTATGGTAATGGTTTCTTCCCCTGTAGAGGCAGCCAATGTATCCAAACCCACAGGTCCCCCGGCAAACTTCTCTATTATGGTAAGCAGGATCTTACGGTCTACTTCGTCCAAGCCAATAGAGTCCACCTCAAACAGATCCAATGCCTCACATGCTACTTCGTAGGTGATTATACCATCGGCCTTGATTTGTGCATAGTCTCTGACACGTTTTAACAGGCGATTGGCCACCCTTGGAGTCCCCCTGGAACGCTTGGCTATTTCTACGGCCCCATCTTCTTCAATGGCTATACCCAGTATACCTGCAGACCTGGTTACAATGAGTTTTAGTTCATCATGATTATATAGTTCCATCCGGTTTATAATTCCAAACCTGTCCCTTAAAGGTGAGGTTAGCATGCCCGCCCGGGTCGTAGCGCCTATAAGAGTAAACTTAGGCAAATCAAGCCTTATGGATCTGGCACTGGGCCCCTTACCTATAATAATATCCAAGGCATAATCCTCCATTGCCGGATATAGAATCTCCTCTACTGTCCTGTTTAGGCGATGGATCTCGTCAATGAATAGAACGTCCATCTCGTCTAAATTCGTTAAGATGGCGGCTAAATCCCCAGGTTTTTCAATAGTAGGTCCTGAGGTAATTCTTATACCGGTTCCCAACTCGTTGGCAATTATGCCAGCCAAGGTTGTCTTTCCCAAGCCCGGAGGTCCATATAGCAAAACGTGGTCTAAAGCTTCGAACCGTTGTTTCGCAGCCTCAATGAAAATTTCCAGTTTTTCCTTTAGCTTCTCCTGGCCGACATATTCGTCCATGGTTCTCGGCCTTAAGCTTTGTTCAATCTCCCTATCCGTTTCCACCATGGTAGGCGTAATTATACGGTCTTCTTCATTCATAGATGACTCATCTCCCCCTCGTACTTCCATCCTAACAGATATTGATCCTGCTTAACGCCTATCCAACATCTTTAGGGATAATCGGATCATTGTGGAGACATCCTGTTCTTTGTTTTCGATGGCATTGAATGCTTGTCTGGCCTCCTGGGGCTGATAGCCCAGGGCTACAAGGGCCTCAACCACTTCATTTTGTCTGCCCATGGTAGAATCACCGGAATCTGGGTCTCCCTGTCCAATCAATTCCTCATGATTGATTTTTTCCTTAAGTTCCAACACCATTCTCTGGGCTGTCTTCTTCCCAACGCCGGGTGCATTACATAAAGTTTTTACATCATCAGTGACAATAGCCAAAGCCAGCTGCGCCGGAGTCAGAACCGATAGAATAGCCATGGATACTTTAGGTCCAATTCCCGATACCGTAATAAGCTGTTCAAAGATAGACTTTTCTTCTCTGTTATAAAAACCGTATAGTTCCTGTATATCCTCCCGAACGTTGAAATATGTATACAGTTTTATTTGGCTTCCTGTTTCAGGGAGCTTAGGTAAGATGGATTCGGGAACCATTATCTCATACCCGATACCATCAACCTCTAAAACTACCTTCTGGGGGTGTACTTCTTCTAGAGTTCCCTTTATATAAGCAAACATTCGGAGCTCCTTTCATAGGTATCTCATGTAATAACCAGTCCATTTCCAGATAGATCTTACCAAACCAGGACCTAATAATACTCATCTATCATTAATAGCTCTGGTTAAAGCATCTCAGAAGAATGCCCTGCCACCAAACTTCCTGCCCATATTGGCGAAATGGCTGTGACATATGGCTACGGCAAGGGCATCTGCCGCATCGTCTGGTTTCGGAATATCCTTGAGTTTTAATAATAGCTTTACCATCTGCTGTACTTGCGATTTTTCCGCCCTTCCATAGCCAACTACGGATTGCTTAACCTGGAGGGGCGTATATTCATAGAGATCCAATCCAGTCTTTGCCGCTGCCAGTACCGCCACTCCTCTGGCATGACCCACCGTTAAGGCTGTCTTTACGTTTTTATTGAAAAACAATTCTTCTACTGCTACTTCAGCTGGCTGATAGCGGTTTATAAGATCATGAATCCCGTCGTATATGGACACCAATCTCTTAGGTGTCTCCATAGTGGAAGGGGTAGTGATTACCCCATAATCTATAGCCTTCAATTTATTATTGCAATTTTCTATAACTCCATAGCCCACGATTGCCATGCCAGGGTCGATCCCTAGAATCACCATTTATTTTTCACATCCCAATTTCTTTTTTCATTTCCACATAACTATTATCCGGGTGTAAGTCTAACAGTAAGGGTACATAATCACCCTCTTACCTGACCATTTCCTCTTATTATATATTTGGTTGTTGTAAGTTCCTTGAGGCCCATCGGACCCCGAGCATGTAGCTTTTGTGTGCTAATCCCTAATTCCGCACCAAACCCGAATTCAAAACCATCGGTAAATCTGGTGGAAACGTTAACATATACCGCAGCAGCATCAACATGTTGCAGGAATTTTTCTGAATTAAAATAATTGGAGGTAATAATAGCCTCAGAGTGACCACTCCCATGTTTGTTTATATGGTCTATGGCATCATCAACGCTGTCCACCACTTTGACAGCTAGAATATAGTCCAGGTATTCAGTATCCCAATCCTCTATGCTGGCAGGTGAAATTGCAGGTACAATATCCATAGACCGTTGACATCCCCGTATCTCAACACCATTTTCCATAAGCTTCTTAACGAGTCCAGGCAAAACAACTCCCGCCACGTCTTCATGGATTAACAGGGTCTCTGCAGCGTTACACACTCCCGGCCTTTGGACTTTAGCGTTAACTGTAATCTCAATGGCCATATCAAGATCACATTCACCATCTATATAGACATGACAATTCCCTACTCCAGTTTGAATTACGGGAACAGTAGCACCTTCGGTTACAGCTTTAATAAGTCCCGCGCCACCCCTGGGGACAACCACGTCTATTAATCCGTTTAATCTCACCAATTCTCCTACGCTTTCCCTGCGAGTGTCCTCAATGAGCCCAATAGCGCCTTCTGGGATTCCTGCCTCATATGCTGCCCTGGTCATTACCCTTACAATGGCCCTATTTGAATTTATGGCCTCGGAACTCCCCCTTAAGACAACTGCATTGCCCGTCTTTATACATAAACCAATAGCATCTGCAGTAACATTGGGTCTGGATTCATATATTATGGCGACTACTCCCAGAGGGACTCTTTGTTGCCCTATCATCATACCGTTGGGCCTTTTCCATTGTGAAATAACCTCGCCAACCGGATCAGATAGATCCTTAATAACCCTTAATCCCTCAGCCATCCCTTTAATTCTTTCTTCATTTAAGACTAAACGGTCTATCAAGGCCTTATGGCGGCCGTTTTTTATGGCCGTGTTAACATCCAGTTTGTTCTCAGCTATTAAGTTGGGTATATTATCCTCCAGGGCTTTGGCCATCATTTCCAAGGCTTTATCCTTTTGAACTGATGAAAGTATTCCCAATTTTTTACTGGCTTCCTTGGCTAAACCAGCCTTTTTTAGTAATTCCATTTGTTATTCGCCCCTTTTCTTTCTGGACTGTCAATTAAACATGGACATGATCCATGCAGGGAACGAAGAGGGTACCTACATCCCTGCCTTCCAATATCTCATATATATGGTCTGGGTCATCTCCATTGGTTATTACCATCGGGATGCCTGCCCTATAACAAATCTTTGCTGCCTCTATCTTTGTCTTCATTCCACCTGTGCCAAGATCATTATCGGTATCCCCTATCCCATCAATCTCTTGGTTATATACATCATAAACCACGGGGATTAGATGAGCATCCTGGTGATACTTTGGGTTCTTGTCGTACAAACCCTCAATATCTGACAACAGGATCAATAGATCAGCATCTATCAGTTCAGCAACAACAGCCGATAGGGTATCATTATCCCCGAAATAGGGTTCTATCTCTTCAGTGGCCACAGTATCATTTTCATTGACGATTGGTATAGCCCCGTAATCCAAGAGTGTACAAAATGTGTTGTAAGTATTTTTCTTTTTAAGGGTATCGTCCACAACATCCCGGGTTATTAGTACTTGAGCCGTAATCTGATCGTATTCACTAAAGAATTTCGAATAAATATGCATTAAGCTAACCTGGCCAATAGCTGCCAAGGCTTGCTTTTGTGGTAGTGAATTTGGTTTTTCAGACATGCCCATGCGAAAACGTCCAACCCCAATGGCACCCGATGTGACCAATACGATATTTCTTCCGTCACAGCGTAGATCAGCTAATACTCTCGCCATTTTTTCCATATGATGGTAATCCATACTCCCGTTTGCATGGGTAATGGTAGATGTACCAACCTTTACTACGATAGTTTTTGCATCTGTAATTTTCCCTCTAAGTTCAGTCACCTTACCTTCACCCCTATTATGTCGTTGATAGTATTCTACCCTTTTCCCTCATAAATGGCAATAGAAAACCCCCTTACTAAAGTGGCTAAGGGGGTAAGATAGTAAAGAAAAATCAACTTTCCAGATTTTCCATAAAGTGTTCGACATCCTCCAAGGTATCCAAAATTAAGCCTTTCCGGATTTCACTTTGTAGATCCGGGGGGAGAGAATCAGTAGATATCTGAGTTTCTTCAACGCCCTTATATTCATCCCCTTCTTCGGAGGGCATATATATGACCACTACCCCATCCCTATCCTTTAATAGAAAGTGTCCCGGACAGAAGTCATTTACTTCTTTTGTAAAAACAATCCTTTCAGTCGTATAATCGGCTATACTCCATTCAGGAAACCTTAGTGCGATACTTTGTATGCTCAGGCCTATCTCATTTTCTCTCGCTCTTCTCTCTTCTACCCGTTTGTGACCACAACCTATATAAACCTTTTCAAACACCAACTTTGTATCCCTGGTAATGACCTCTATTGTCGGCACTTGATAGTCAGGCTTATCTAAGTTATCCCGGTTCACTGTACGAATAACTTGGTATCCAGGCTCTTCATCCTGCTTTCCAACATTATAACCCAGAACCTGATTTCCAATCAATGTTCCTAGAAAATAGCCTCCAACCATCAAGGTTGCTAAAACAAATATTAAAATCACATAACCCTTTTTTCTGCCTTTATAAAACACTATAACCACTCCGGACTAATTTTTGTTATAGTGTTTCCATTTTGTACTATATTATACCTGTCTCTAGCTACATCCCTGATACCGGATTGCATTCAATGACACAGGCCGACAAAGACAGAACGATGCACCTATTGTTTCTACGCTTCGCTATCTTAGTCATGTAATTGTAGATTGTGGTAAACACTCTGTACATCGTCATGATCTTCCAATTTTTCGAATACTGCCAGAGCCTGGTCGTATTCATCTCCTACCAGCTCTACATAATTCTGCGGGATCATAATCACTTCGGAAGACGCTATGGTATAACCACTTTCTTCCAAACTCTCTCTGACCACGGTAAAATCGGAGGGATCCGTTAAGATTTCAAAAACTCCATCTTCAAGCTCAACGTCCTCTGCTCCGGCTTCAAGGGCAGCCATCATCAAATCGTCTTCATCCATCTCTTCTGTATCCTCTATAACTATAAGCCCCTTTCTATCAAACATCCAGGCTACACAACCTGTAGCCCCCAGGCTGCCACCACCCCGGTCAAAGATATATCTCATCTCACCGGCGGTCCTATTTCGATTATCTGTCAATGCCTGTACGATAATTGCTACCCCGTTGGGTCCATAACCCTCGTATGTAACCTCTTCATAGATTACATTTCCCAGTTCTCCCGAAGCTCTTTTAATGCTTCTGTTGATATTATCGTTTGGCATATTCGCTGCTCTAGCGGATGCAATTGCGTCCCTTAATCTGGCATTGGTCTCAGGGTCGCTTCCCCCTTCTTTAACCGCAACTGCTATCTGTCTGCCTATCTTGGTAAAGATCTTACCTCTTTCAGCATCCGTTTTCCCTTTCTTATTCTTAATATTGGCCCATTTCGAATGCCCTGCCATATAATTACCCCCTAATTCGTCATAGAAAATCTATAGAGCATTGTCCATTGGATTGACAAAAAAACTGATTTTCGAGAAATCCAACCGGCTCATTGCTATTGATAGTATCCTAACCAATACAAACAAGATGTAAGAATTATAATCATGTTTGTATTCGAATAATTCTGTAGGTACATTATACAGGAATAGAGTTGTTCTTTCAAGGATGTACACCCTATAGGTAAATCACATTTATCCATTATCTACTTCTGTTATGTTTCAGTTTGCTCCTATTCGTTGGCTGGAAAAACATAAATAAAGAGAGCTTTTAGTCTCTTATGACCTAACAGTGATAAGTCATGTATTATTATAGCTATTACCAACTGTATGTATTCATAATGACCTGATTATTGATGTTCATAAATATTAAAAGATTATTCAAGGTATTGACTTCCTATGTTATAATACCAATAGAATCTCTCTCATATGCAGCTAAAACCTACATATGATAATTGGAGGAATATCATGACTAGAATAAAAAAATGGCTGGACAACTTTTTGAAGCGCAAAACCAAACAAGATCAGCCGATAAAAAAGTCGAGTGAACCCAATAATAAAGATGATAAAGAAAACACTAAGCCCAAGGGGCTATTCATTAGAAAGAAAAGACGACCCAACTTTTTTCTATCGGTTTTTGTTACAACCCTAAGGCTATTCTTAATCCTTTTCATCCTTTTAGGTTTTGTTGGATTTGGAGCTGTAGTAGGTGTTGGTAAGGCATACCTGGATTCAACCCCCGAACTTGATGTTGTCCAAATTCAGGATCAAAGCGAAACCACCTTTATCTATGATAAGTATGGAAACCTTATCACTGAGTATTATGGGTATGAGAATCGAATTTGGGCTACCATTGACGAGATCCCAGAAATTCTAAAGAATGCCTTCATTGCTATAGAGGATGCCCGCTTTAATGTCCATGGCGGTATAGACATAAAGCGGATATTCGGCTCTATAATCCATAACCTTAGCAATGAAAGCGTACAGGGGGCCAGTACTATTACCCAACAGCTGCTTAAAAACACCATATTGACGCCAGAAGTTAGCTATAAGAGAAAAATCCAGGAGATGTATCTGGCGATACAATTAGAGAAAAGGTATAGTAAAGATCAAATAATGGAGGCCTATCTAAACACTATCTGGCTAGGTGGTTCCAATTATGGTGTTAAGGCTGCGGCCAAGGATTACTTTGGTAAAGAATTGAATGAGCTCTCCTTACGTGAATGTGCTATGTTGGCCGGAATAACCCGGAACCCATGGCAGTACGATCCAAGGGCAAACACTTATACCAGGGATAATCCGGAATCAACCTACAAGAGAACCAACCTGGTAATAGACAGAATGTATGAGAATAACCTTATTACAGAATCTGAATATAATGAAGCCAGGATAGACGAATCTGATTTTTACAATCACCCTGTATATATCAGAGAGACTCCAACCAGCAATGATTATCCGATGAAATACTTTATTGAATATGTCATAAAGGATGTTCGGGATAGGATTATGGTTCTAGAGGGCTGGGAAGGAGATGAAGGTAGACGTAAGGCGGAACAATACATCTATTCCGGTGGTTTACATATATATACTACTCTGGATCCGGATATTCAGCAGGCAGTTGAAGAATCGGTTTATAACTACAAGAATTTGCCCAGGTTTCAGAATTCTGCCCATAAGTTTAGTAAACAAGGAGTTGAGCAGCCCCAAGCCGCCGTGGTGGTCATAGACCAACATTCCGGTGAACTTCAGGCTATCGTGGGGGGAAAGCAGCCTCCAACCGGCAAACGCCAGTATAACAGAGCGTTTCATCCCGATGCAAAGCTCCCCTTAGGTTCCAGTATCAAACCCCTTGCAGTATATGGTCCCTTTATTGAGGCAGGGTATCCCGGCGGTATAATCATTGAAAATATACCGGCAGCCATAGAGGGATGGAAGCGTGGCGAACGCCCATATCCCAGAAATTACGGCGATGGCAACTATACCGGCCCAACAGATGTACGAAGGGGTATCTTCAAATCCCTAAACGTCGTAGCGGCCAGAATAGTTCTCGATAGGATAGGGCCCCAGTATGCTGCGGATAAGCTAGAGGAACTAGGCTTTAATTCAAAGGACGTTTCAGAAGAACCCGCCGCCCTATCCCTGGGGACTAGTGGAAACAACATGATTGAAGCAGCAGGGGCATATGCCGCTATTGCAAACAAGGGGGTTTATCTAGAACCCATTTCCTTTACCAGGATTGTAGATAAACACGGTATTGAAATTATAAATGTAAAGAAGGATCAAATCAAACGCGATGTTTTTAAAGAAAGTACAGCCTTTATTCTCACGGACTGGATGGAAGATGTTATAAATGGTGGAACTGCAACAGTTCGTGTTAGAAATGGTAATGGTCAAAGAATAAAAGCAGCCGGTAAAACCGGAACCAATAGCGAATTTAGAGGCGTCTTCTTTGCCGGGTTTACACCCTACTACACTGCTACCGTTTGGCTGGGACATGACGATTTTCAACCAAGGTTTGTAAAGAATACAACCGGCGGTAAATTCGCTGCCCCCCTATGGGAAGCGATTATGAATAGCATCCATGTTGATCTTGAAAGCAAGGAGTTTTATGACAAGGCACCTGATGGTGTTGTTAGATTCACGGTTTGTGGGGTTTCGGGTAAGAGACCCAACGGCGAGCTTTGCAGTGAGGATATAAGCGGCCATAAACTGGTAACCGAATGGTTCCCCAAAAATGGGATTCCGGGCTCTGATGATATCTGTGATATGCATGTCCAGATAGATGCATGCCCCTATTCTGGCAAACCCCCTACACCATACTGCCCTGTTGATCATAGGGTAAAGACTTCAGCCATCCTCCTTCCCAAAGACTCTCCCTACCGCAAGCTTTCCGATAAGGAGCTGGAGAAGTATTTACCCGGTGCAGTTAAAGATTTAAATAGGTTGGCAAGCCTGGACTATAGTAATCCTAATGATCGTCCCTTCTTCTGCCCTATTCATACCGAAGAATGGTATAAAGGAGAAGCTGATCGAGAATCAATAACCAATAATGCCAAAGCTCTAATCGGTGAGGTAAAGAGCAACATGGCGAATCCAGAGTATGTACCCAAGCTTACTCAAAAGGACCTTGACAAGCTCAATCATGCTATCTCAAAACTCGAGGAGGTCCTAAAACAGGGAATTATCGATATACCTGATAAACCCATAAAAGATAAGGATAAAATCAAGGAGTTGCCGGTATTTGATGCAAGCCTTGTAGAAAAGGAAATGAAAAACCTTGAAAAATTAAATAAAGATATATTTAGTGCTATAGAAAAGGAACTGGAAAAAGAAAGACAGGAACCTGAACCCGTTACTCCAGCTCCCCCTAACGGGAATAATGATGATCACCCTCCAAATAACGGTAGCGGAAATAATGGTAATGGTATTAACAATGGTGAAGAGTAAAGAAAAATATGTTATCAAAAGGGATGGGTTGCCATCCCTTTTGATAATCAGCCTTTTTCCTTAGGATCAAATAAGACTGCAGCCAGATACCCAAACACTATAGCCGCTGTGATGCCCCCGGCAGTTGCCGTAACACCCCCGGTAAAGGCACCGAGGACTCCCGATTCTTTTACGCCCTTTATAGCACCTTTGGCCAAGGCATAACCAAACCCAGGCAAGGGAACGGTAGCACCAGCCCCGCCAAATTCCACTATAGGTTCATATATGCCCAAGGCCGTTAGAATCACCCCGGCGGTTACGAAACATACCAAAATCCTGGCAGGCGTTAGATTGGTTTTATCGATAAGTATTTGCCCGATAATACAGATTGCTCCTCCTGTAATAAAAGCCTTTATATAATCCATGATTTATCCCTTCTTTTCTATCGCTACAGCATGAGCAATACCGGGAATCGAATCCCCCTGCTGTGATGTTATAATACTGTGTAAAGCTCCGGTAGACGCTATAAGAATCCTATTAATTAAGCCATCTTCCATTTTTTTGAGTAAATATCCAGCCAGTACAACAGCTGAACAGGCACATCCACTTGCTCCTGCATGGACATCTTGACTCTCATGGAAGATTTCACAACCACAATCTATAAATCGATCCTCAATATCATACCCTTCTCTTTTTAGTAGATCAATGGTTAATGTCCGTCCATATTTGGCTAAATCACCGGTTACTATCAAATCATAATCATTTGGTCCCCTTCCTGTATCCTCAAAATGAGCCTTAATGGTATCAGCCGCAGCTGGAGCCATAGCCGCACCCATATAATTTGTATCCTTCAAACCAAAGTCTATTACCTTACCGGTAGTAACATGGGTTATATATGGTCCCTCCCCACAGCTGGAAAGTAAAACTCCGCCTGCTCCAGTTACAGTCCATTGAGCAGTAGGGGGCCTTTGTACTCCCATCTCCAAAGGATATCGGAATTGTCTCTCTGCAGAACAAAAATGGCTGGAAGTAACACAAAGGACATTATCTGCGTATCCCCCATCTATTAACGGCGCAGCCAAAGACATGGTCTGAGTCATAGAGGAGCATGCCCCATATAATCCATAGAAAGGAATTCCCAGACTCCTGGCGGAAAAAGTAGCTGATACAATTTGATCCAGCAGGTCTCCACCAAACAAATAGTTGATGTCCCAAGGCTCCTTTTTAGCCTTTCTCAAAGCAAGTTCTGCCGCCTCTATAAACATCCTGCGCTCTGCCCTTTCCCAACTTTCTTCTCCCCAAAGATCATCCTCTAAGACTCTATCAAAATACTCTGCAAGAGGTCCTTCCCCCTCCTTTTTGCCCACAATTGATGCCCTGGAAACAATCTTGGGCGGGTTCTGGGTTAAGTGTAGTGTTTGACCACCCATTCTGTGTTTAGACATATAACTATCCCTCATTTAACAAAAAAATAATAAACTAATCCAACGATCACCGATGTACTAATCCCATATACCAAAACAGGTCCCGCTATAGAGAATAGTTTAGCACCCACCCCTAAAACATAGCCTTCCCTTTTATGTTCCATAGCCGGTGAAACTATGGAGTTGGAAAATCCGGTGATAGGGACAATTGATCCGGCACCAGCCCTTTTACCAATCTTTTCATAAAGGCCCAATCCGGTTAATAGGGCCGCTATAAATATCAAGGTTATTGAGGTTACTGTGGAGGCATCTTCCTTATTCATGCCATAATAGTTTTTAGCCACATTGCTTATGAGCTGTCCAATTGTACTTATCAGGCCTCCCACTATAAATGCCATTATACAGTTTTTTACAATTTTTGATTTTGGACTCAGGCTGTTGGCATAATCCTGGTATTCCTTATTTATCTTTTTCTGTTTCACGTCTAAAGAATCCATAAAACACCTCCAAAAGTATCCTTTTCATGAAACACGATACTATAGATGATCCCATTATTGTACCTGAACAAACCGATTCACTGAAAACATAGAGTCAAACGAATATTTGAATAAACAGCAAGGACCGGTTAATCCTCGGCACCTGCGTTTTTAGATTCCCTGTCTTCCATTAGCTTTTTGTCCAAATCCTGTCTACTTTCCTTTTCTTCCAAGTTCCTTCCTTCCTGCTCTATAATTGGTATGCGATGGTAATCTTTTCTCATATTGGAATTCTCCTCCCTGATAACTTCATTGGATTTTCAATAAGCCCCAATAAAGAATAGACCCCAACACTTTCCCCAGGATGATAGCTATAATCAAGAAATAAGCCCATTTATCAATTCCTATACGGATGGATAGAAAGGGGATTACATTCAATATCTCTGTTAAGGCGGATGCAATCATGCCTACAAAGATCCCCATCAACAGACCGATTATCACAAGCCAACCCTTATTCGCCCTTACACCAAACCTGAACATATAGACGAAGGTGGATAGCAGACTGCCCAAGAGGATTACCATCTTATAAATCCCCCTGTAAGCTTCTGTTCTGCTTATATCAATTACTCTTTCGATTACTCCCAAGGCTATAAAAAAGGCAAATATACCAGCTCCAACCAAAGCCCCACTGGATAACCCAACCATTACAAGGAAAAAAGTTTTCATGGTTTTTTTTGGTTACTACCTCCCTTTGTGGACAGGTAAGAGTTTATCTGATCTTTATATTTATGTATCCCTATTTCCAAGAGATCGGGTTTGCTATATTTATTCTTGTCCGGTAATAATCCAAAAAAAAGTGCTATTCCCAGCCCAAGGCCTATGGAATAAGGTATGCTAATCCAGTATGAACCTGTCGCCACTTGACCTGTAACAGCAGTATAGATAGCATCGTGGACTTTATGCATATTTACGTCCTCATGGAAGTACATGAGTGCAATGCCTGAACCAATAAAGAGTAACAAGCTGGTTATGACAGCCCTTATGAGCCCAGCAAGGCTCTTACCACTATGTTCGATCTTTTCATGAATATGTATAGTGATCTTGGATTCCCCCGTAGATAATATAGGAATCTCCGGTATGAGCCGCCTAACCGCATCTATTACTTCTACGACACTTAAGGTGATAACACCTACACCTTTCACCTGTAGAATAACCAATTTAGTCAACTTGCTCCTAACTTCTGGCGAGCATGACAATTCGGCTACATCCTCCAAATAAATATCCTGCCCAACTGCTCTCTTAAGATTGTCCTTCAAATGTAGATATATATAATTATCCATCAAGCAACCCTATCTTCAGAGGATGTTCTAGGATAGAGTGCACAAATTTCGCACCAGAATATGTCTTATCTTGTTGTTTCCCGTAATTACCCACTAGATCCCATATTAGTATAGCGCCCCACAGCAAAACCAGACTAAAAACAACAAACACTAAAATATAGATTCTTTTTTTCGTTGTAGGCACTCTTCCATATCTCCTTTCGTTAATATATGATTGAAAAACGACTGAGTTGTTTAGGTTTCGAGAAATCTCAATACATAATAGTCCACATTTGACGACTCTGCTACTTACATTTACTTATTGGCTATATGGTTATTATGTGTATTGCCTTTCTTTTTTATCCCAATTAAAAAACACCCTACCAGGGTGTTATATGAGTTCTCTCATTCTAAGCAGCACTCTCTTTTCAATTCTCGAGACCTGCACTTGGGATATACCCAGTTCGCTTGCTATATCACTTTGGGTTTTATCATGGAAATAGCGCATTACAATTATGTATCTTTCACGTTCATCAAGCTTTGATAGTACATCCTTAAGGGCAACCCTATCCACTACTTTGGACATCTGGGCATCGTCCACGGATACTTTATCTATCAGGAGAATAGGGTTGTCATCGTCTTCATATACCACATCATATATGGAATTTGGCGTCCTGCTGGCTTCCAGAGCATGTACGATATCCTCAGGATCACTCCCTACGGCATCAGCTATCTCCTGTATGCTGGGCTCCCTATGTAATACGCTTTTTAGTTGTTCTTTCATAGCCAGGGATTTATTTGCCAGTTCCTTCAGGGATCGACTTACCTTTATTAATCCGTCATCCCTCAGAAACCTTTTTATCTCACCCATAATCATCGGAACCGCATAGGTTGAGAATCTCACATTATACTGAGGATCGTAATTCCTTATTGCTTTGATAAGCCCTATTACCCCTATCTGAAACAGATCATCATATTCATAGCCTCTGTTTAAGAACCTCTTTATAATGCTTTTTACCAAGGCAATATTTTTTTCTACTAAAATGTCGACAGCCTGTTGTTCCCCCTCCTGAGCCTTCTTTATGAAATCCATCGTTTCCCGGTGGGATAAGAGACTATTTTCACTGTTTTCCCAAGCTGCATACCCAGTACTCATTCCGATCTCCCTATTTTATTAATTGAGGACCTTATATATTTAACCATCCTTACCTTGGTTCCCTGGTTTATAGCGGATATAACCTTTAATTCATCCATAAAGGTTTCCATAACGGTAAATCCCATCCCACTACGTTCCAATTCAGGCTTTGAAGTATATAGAGGTTGACGTGCTTTTTCGATATCATCTATTCCTACTCCTTCATCTGATACTTCGACGACAAACTTGTTGGGATAGATGGCAGCATATACCTCAACATAGCCCGTCTTGTCTTCGTATCCATGAATGATGGCATTGGTAACGGCCTCAGAAATGGCAGTTTTTATGTCGCTTATTTCCCCCAGGGTTGGATCCATTTGTGAAGCAAATGCGGCAATAGTAACGCGGGCAAAGGATTCATTACTGGATTTGCTTAGAAACCTCAATCTCATCTCATTTATTTTATCCATATCAATACCCCCCTGTATCATTTAACGCCTGCTTAAGATCATCATAGGCTTTTATAATTTTATATAGTCCTGATACAACGAAAATTCTATCAATCTGGGTGTTTATGCCGACAACTCCCAGTTCTCCTCCCCTTCTTGATATGATTTTATATCTACCCAAAAGCACACCTAAACCCGAGCTGTCCATAAACTTCAATTTTTTCATGTCGATTATTAGATTTCTGATGGTGGGGTCTTCCAAAAGATTATCAATGTATTCCCTCACTTCACCTGCTGTATGGTGATCCAGCTCTCCCTCTAAGGATACCACCAGGATATCATTAATTTTTTTACCTGCTATTTGCAAAACCATAACCTCCCTAACCAATGAAATACAGGACCATCCCATGTCTTTTATCTATATTCTTCATCTCCCTCTTTTCTCCTTCAAAGAATAATAGCTACTATTGTTGGTAATCCTACAAAAAAATCAGAAGCCCCTCGGTTTATGTCGAGCGGCTTCTGTTTCCTATATTTATACCTCAACTTCTTGAATCTCTACCCTGATGGATTGTCTCTTATTCATATCCTCCAGTATCTTATTCTCGTCTGCCCAATCTGCATATTTTATTTTTTCATCCTCGGTAAGTATAACCTCGTCCATAAGCTGCCTGCCCGTCATGGCTACATCGCTTACATAGGTCTGCATAATGGGATTCTTATCTACTACTATCAATATCGCATATACATATTTCATAATCGCATCCAAACCCCTTTTTATGTGTTAAGTAACTTGTATCATAAATCTGACTGGTAAACCATATTAAGTTTACAATACTTTTTGTCATAATTCAATAAGCAAACCTTGCTGGTGCTATATAGCGATTAATACTACCTGTATGCTATAGCCTGCAGGTTATTCTTTCTGCACACTTGACAAGTCTGACTAAATGAACGGATAAAGGGTTGATTCTAACCTTCCGCCCCCTGATCATCAGTATCATTTTCTTGTGAATGATCGTCTTCAGTTATGCTTTCTATCTCCAGCTTGCTACCCTTTACAGCACTCAAAACTATATCTTCACTATTATCAATTATGCTCAATTCTTCGGATACTTCCAAATCTCCTATCCTTATATTTCCTCCCTGCCTTAGGCCACGTACTGTAATATTGAGCTGAGGAGGGATATTTTGGGGTAAACCTTCCACCAGTACTGTGTCTTTTTGACGCTGTATAACAATTCCTCTCCTGCTGGCCTCGTGATTGTCCTGTATCCTTATGGGTACATGGGCCTTAACCTTTTGTTTTTCATTTACCGCTTGAATATCCACATGAATTATATCTTTTGTAACCGGATCCCTTTGGACTTCCTTCACCCTAACAGGGCCCACATAACTCTCCATAGCGATTTCAAAAAGTACGCTGTTACCAGCCTGCTTAAGGAGGGAATTCAAGCTTTTACTCTCTATAATGACCTGAGATGTCTGAATATCTTTTCCATAAATTACACCGGGAGTGTATCCTTCTTTCCTAAGTTGATGGGCCTTAATACCTGGGGCTCTTGTGTTAGCGATTAGGGTCCTCTTGGTCATATATAACACCTGCCTTATAAATTCTGGCATTATTATCCCCAATAACCCTGGTTTTATTTAGATTGTCAGCAATAAGAAATAAAAAAGCTATGGGCTATGCCATAGCTTTCCATGATAAATAATCCCATATCCTGCGGGACTTTTTATACATCTGACAGCTATTCATTCTGTAGAATTACAATCAATTCTACCACTTAGCAAATCAGATGTATTAGATACTCACACGGCTTTTTTCACTAAATGATCCAACTGTTCCTCATCTAAGGTTTCCTCTGCCAGCAGCCTTATAGCTATCTCCTTCAAGAGTGCCTTATTCTCTGTAAGCAGATCCTTTACCTCAATATAAAGGGCATCTAAAATTTTCTTTGCCTCATCCAAGAAATTATCCTGGACCTCCCTTATACCATTTTCATATAGTACGTCGTAGTTTAATAGTCCGGAGCTTTCTGACATTCCGAATCTCCTAACCATATCCGTCAACACACTTGTTGCCTTTTCCAAATCGTTAGAAGCCCCTGTGGTTATATTATCTTTTCCAAATACGATTTCTTCAGAGCAGCGCCCAGCCAACATAATCTTTATACTGTTTTCCATATCCCTCTTCTTGAAATACATACGGTTGGGCGGGATATTCATGCTAAAGCCACCGGCTCCTTTAGTGCTGGGTATTATGGTAACCCTGCTTACCCTGTTCTCAGGAGCAACCAATTTTGTAACAAGGGCGTGCCCTGCTTCATGATAGGCAGTAATCTTCCTGTCCACTTCAGAAATTGAGCTTCTATCCATTTTTTCAAACCCAGCGATTACAGTATAAAAAGCTTTTTCTATATGGTCGTCTTCAATCATTCCGCTTCCTTCTTTTGCAGCCAGGATCGCTGCTTCGTTCATTAGATTTTCCAATTGTGCACCACTGAAATAAACGGTTTGCTGGGCCAGTTTTTCCAGATCGACCTCTTTGCTTATAGGCTTATTTTTGCTATGGAGCCCTAGAATTTTAATCCTGGCCTTGACATCCGGTAGACCTATCTCTATATGTCTGTCAAATCTGCCTGGTCTCAGAAGGGCCTCGTCCAATGTATCCAACCGATTGGTTGCCGCCACTACAACTATTCCCTCGTTTTCATTAAAACCTGACATCTCTGCCAGAAGGGCGTTTAGGGTCTGATCCCTTTCATCGTTACTTCTGCCATCCAAACCACCGTCCCGTTTTTTACCCAAGGCATCGATTTCATCTATAAAAATAACACATTTTCCAACCTGTCTGGCTTTTTTGAACAGCTCTCTAACCCTTGAGGCTCCCACTCCCACATAAACCTGAACAAAATCTGATCCGGATACAGCATAAAAGGGAACGCCTGCCTCACCGGCTATTGCTTTTGCCAAAAGGGTCTTTCCGGTTCCTGGTGGACCATATAGGATCACGCCTCTTGGAAGCCTGGCTCCGTATTTGGAATATTTTTCGGGATTATGAATAAAATCAATCAGCTCTTCAACGCTGTGAACTGCCTCTTCATTTCCGGCTATATTTGAAAACTTTACTCTTACCGACTCTTCCGGTTTTATGGACATACCGGAAACCTTGGAAGTTTTCCCCTTAGCTTGGGGTACCTTATTTGAAATATATAATAAACCACCAACCAGTAATCCCATCATAACAGCATAACCGATTGTTTGGTTTAAAAATTCCCGTCCCCTAATCTCCTCCACTATAATGCCTTGTATCAACAGTTCCTCCTTAAATCCTTCCTTCCTGGGATTATCGGTTATAAACTCAGCATCATCCTTTAAAAAACCATGGATAGTTGGTCCATCATCCAGGTATACCTTTTCAACACGATTTTCTTGTATTTCTTGTAAAAATTCTGTGTAAGACATTTTTTTGGGGGTTGATCTCCTATTTTGCCACACCCCGTATGTTAACAATAGAAGTATTCCTATAGCTACCACAGTGATAATTTTATACTTTTTGTTCAAAATCTCACTCCCCTCTAACTTCCAAATGATTCCACCTGTACTCATATCATATAAAGACCTACTGCGATTCAAGTATTGCAAAGATATATCATCCATAGATAAGGCTACGGTACTGTATTAGTCAGACAAGTGTCTGTAATGTACTGACACAGGTGTAAATGCAGTTTTATAATATCATCATGGATTTCATTGGATGAAAATCCACAAGTCAAATAAAACGGCCATATTGACATGGCCAGATTTAGTTTACATAATATCTTGATCCTATAACATTATACAAAAACTCCGATATTTTGTCCATGGAATAGTGTACCAAGGACTCCTAATCAATACGCCTGGATAAGGCCACAGTCATAAGCGGCCTACCAAGTACCTACTTTAAAAATACTTGTCATGTTATGGTTTATACATATAAATTATGGGAATAATAACTATAAATGCCAACACTTAATAAGCGTTTAAGGGGAGATTTATATGGGACAAAAGGATCCGGTTCCAACAAGGATTTCCAAAAGAGTCAATAATAGATCTAATAAATTGAAAAGGACGTTCAGGATAATCTTGGCTGTACCCCTTATAGGCCTGGCCGTATTGCTCACAGCTGCATCTTTTATATTGGGAGCAACCATAAGTACTTGGAAGGAATTGGACCTGGAAAAGCTGGAGAACATCCAACAATCGTCTTTTATCTACGATTATAAAGATGAGAAAATTACCAACATTCATGGCAGTGAAAATCGTATTAAAGTATCCCTTTCGGATATACCCCAGCATGTTCAGGATGCTTTTATCGCTACGGAAGATATACGTTTCTATAAGCATCCGGGTTTCGACATAAAGCGTCTTGCGTCCTCCTTGTGGCATAACATCAAGGCCAGAGCCTATGTACAAGGCGGCGGTACAATAACCCAGCAGGTGGTTCGCAATGCTTTCCTGTCACAAAAAAAAGTTATGAGCAGAAAGATTCAGGAAATATATCTAGCTTATCAACTGGAAAAGAAGTATTCCAAGGAGCAGATACTGGAAACCTATTTAAATCTAATCTACTTTGGTAAGGGGACCTATGGCCTTGAAACAGCCTCCAATAGGTATTTTGGTAAATCTGTTAAGGACTTAAGCGTAGCAGAAGGAGCAATGCTGGCTGGTATTATAAAGAACCCGGGCCGTTATTCCCCCCTTATAGATAGGGAAAACTCAATGAAAAGGAAGGACTTGGTAATTGACTTAATGGTGAAAAACGGTTATCTTACCGCCTCGGAAGGGAAAAGTGCCAAGAAAGAATCCATAGATTTGGTAGAAACTCCGCCTACAAGCTATGTCCATAGTTATTTTATGGATATGGTTTTAAAGGAAGCAGCAGATATTCTAAAAGTAAAAGAAGAAACCCTATTCACCAATGGGTACAGGATCTATACTACCCTTGATAGGGATTTACAACAGTTTTCAGAGGAGCTTTTCGATAAAGATGAATATTTCCCCAAAAGCCCAGTAAGTGGAGAGACCTGTCAGGCTACCTTGGTAGTGCTCGATAGCTCTACCGGGGAAGTTCGGGCTCTTCTGGGGGGAAGATCAGATGAAAAATCCATACGTAAGGCCTTCAACAGGGCAACCCAAGCCAGGCGGCAGCCAGGATCCGTCATCAAGCCACTGGTTGTATATGCCCCTGCTATAGAGAATTTTGGATATACCCCTGCAACCTTCGTTGAGGATGCTCCCATTACAATAGATAACTATACCCCGTCCAATTATGGAGGAAAAACCCGGGGTTGGGTAACCATTCGGGAAGCGATAGCTGCCTCCATCAATATTCCGGCTGTAAAAGTCCTTCATGATATCGGTGTAAATACCGGTGTGTCCTTTGCAAAGGGATTGGGTATACCCTTTGCTGATGAAGACCAGAATCTATCCGTCGCCCTTGGTGGCTTTCACTATGGTATAAGCCCTATAGAATTGGCAAGAGCTTATATGGTATTCGCAGATAGGGGGAAATATAAGGAGTATACAACTGTCCGTAGAATTGAAGATCCCAGGGGATTGGTCGTTTACGAGTTTAATCCCCATAAAACACAATATGTCTCTGAGGATACAGCCTTTATAGTAAATAATATGTTGCAATCATCCGTTGAATGGCAGAGCGGAACAGCCAACAGATTGAAATCCCTTGGTATCCCCTTAGCTGCCAAAACCGGGACTGTACAGCTCCCCGACACTCAAGAGTTCAGAAAGATAGATGGTACTAAGGATACCTGGATTGCGGCATATAATCCGGATTATGTAATAACGGTATGGTTGGGTTTTGATGAGACCACTTCCCAAAACTATTTACCTGCAAATGCCGTAGGAGGCTCTTTCTCAGCTGATATATCAAGAGAAGTACTGCAGCATCTCTATAAAAACCGGAAAGCAAATAATTTTGAAAAGCCCCTGAACGTATTGGAAGTGGAATTAGATGCGAAGGCTTTGAATGAAAGACACCAGGCCTTATTGGCATCCCCTCTTACACCTCAAGACCAGGTAGTGCTTGAGTATTTCACAAGGGGTAATGTCCCGCGCCAGGAAACTGACTATTGGGTTATTCCTGACCCTCCAAGAGATTTTGAGATAACCATTGCCCCAAGTGGATTCCCAACCATATCCTTTACATCAACCCAGTCCTTTGTGGTATATGATATATATAGATCCAATGGGGGGTTGGGTGCAACACCAGTACAACGCATAGAGCAGGGAAACCAGTCCAGGTTACAATGGACAGATATATCAGTAAATCCCAATGAGACATATAGCTACTATGTAGTAGCTACACACCCTGAAATTATCATGGATGGGATGCCTGTACAGAGCCAACCTACCCCTGTACTAACTCTTACAATCCCTAATATAGGCCATTCTGCCTCCATTGATGGCCAAGAGACAGAAGATACAGCACAGGACGGTCAACCAGAGGAGGACAATATAATATCAATCCAAATTCCCTAAGGCCTCTTCAATGTCCTCCAAGGTAATGGCACTTAGGGGGGTAATGTTACATGTAAGGGCTTTGTTTAGCTTTTCCCTGGCTCTCTCTTTGTCTCCCTCCAGGGAATAAATAAGGCCCAGATAGTATAAGGTTACGGCTTGATCGTCCTTTTCTTCTTCAGCCCTTTCAAAGAAGTCCTTGGCCTTATCTACTTGCCCCATCCTGTAGTAGATTTGGCCCAGATTATCCAAAATAACCGGATCATCCTCATCGTATTCCAATCCCTCTAGGTTGTACTCCAAGGCTCGCTCCAAATCTCCTGAATGAATCAGGAGATAACCCAGGGTACCGTACACCCTTCCACTGCGATGTTTCCTATGTACTTCTTCCAGCATTTCTACAGCCACATCAATGTCTCCCAGCTTCCAATAGGCCAGGCTAATATTCATCTTGGCCATTGTTCTATGTTCTTCCTTAGCCGGTAGATCCGTCAGAACTGTGCTGAATAATTCTTTGGCTTTTTCAAAGTTTCCTTCTCTAAGCATTAATACTCCATAGGACAATAGGTAGTTTGGTTTGTATATACCTAGTTTTTCAGCCTTCTTATACATATCCACGGCTTTTTCAAATTTAGCCCTACTATGGTTATAGTATCCTAAAAAACCATACAGGTTACCCATAATAGACATATGACATCATCCCTTCATTTGATTAGAAAACTGTTCTTATTCATCCGATTCTACATGATTTCGATAGTTATTGAGCCAATACCCAATCCATATTATATGGGTTTTAATCAAAAATGTCCATATATGGTAAATTGCCTATGCGTTTGCAAATTGACTATTGTATAGGGATGTGTAGAAGCCATTTTTCTGTAGAAGCTCTTCATGACTACCGGTCTCTACAATATCCCCATCTCTCATTACCAAAATCATATCCGCATCCCTAATGGTAGAAAGCCTATGGGCGATTATAAAGGATGTTTTACCCCGCATAAGGTTTTCCATAGCTCTTTGTATCAGTAGCTCGGTTCTTGTATCAACGGATGATGTCGCTTCATCCAATATCAATATCTTAGGGTTCGAAAGAATAGCTCTGGCGATGGTTAACAGCTGCTTTTGCCCTTGGGATATATTAGTGGCATCTTCATTAATGACCATATCGTATCCCTCTGGCAGAGTCAGTATAAACCTATGGGCATGGGCTGCCCTTGCAGCCTCAATAACTTCTTGATCCGTAGCATCAGGTCTCCCGTATCTAATGTTTTCCATTATGGTTCCGGAGAAAAGCCAGGTATCCTGAAGTACCATGCCAAACATGCTCCTTAAGTCCTTTCTGGTAAAGGCTTTTATATCGTGCCCATCAATGCAAATCTTCCCACCGTCTACATCATAGAAGCGCATCAAAAGCTTTACGATAGTAGTCTTACCTGCCCCTGTAGGTCCAACGATAGCTACTCTTTGGCCGGGCTTAATGTCCGCAGAAAAACCTTTTATAATGGTCTGATCCTCCTTGTAACCAAATCTAACCTTTTCAAAGGTCACTCTTCCCTCAATTCCATCTTGCTTATGGAAAGTAGCTATATCCTCCTCTTCCTCCTTTTCATCCAGGAATTCGAAGACCCGCTCTGCTGCTGCCACAGTAGACTGTAGTACATTGCTTATCTGAGCCAGTTGATTGACCGGTTGGGTAAAATTTCTTATATATTGAATGAAGGACAGTATATCCCCTACTTCTATTACTTTTCTTACTGCAAGCCATCCCCCTAAAATGGAAACTACCACATATCCTAAATTACCGATGAACACCATAATCGGCATCATCATACCCGACAAAAACTGGGACTTCCACGCAGAATCATAGAGCTCTCCGTTAATCTTGTCAAACTCTTCAATAACCTGCTCCTCTGCATTGAATGCCTTCATGATATTATGGCCACCGTATACCTCTTCAATATGTCCATTGACATATCCAAGGTTCCTCTGCTGCGCTACAAAATATTTTTGAGATCTTTTTACTACCATCATGACCAATGCCATGGATATAGGAAGCATTAAGATGGCTGCCACGGTCATTTCCCAACTAATTGATATCATCATAATCAGCACGCCTATAAGAGTTGTTCCTGATGTTATTACTTGACTGGTGCTTTGACTTAAGGACTGACTGACTGTATCCACATCATTGGTAACCCTGGATAAGACCTCCCCATGGGTCACGGTATCAAAATACTTTAGGGGGAGCCTGTTTACCTTTTGGGATATTTCCTGTCTTAAATTATAGGATATCTTCTGGGCAACACCGGTAACTATAAAGCCCTGTACAAAGGAGAACAGCGCAGATAAGAGATACAGACCAATAAGGATAAGAATAATGTTCCCAAGATATCCAAAATCAATGCCACCACCTGGAAGTCCTGCTATCCTTGCTACCAATCCTTCGAATATATTGGTAGTCGCTTTCCCTAGTATCTTTGGTCCTACTATAGAAAAGGCTGAGCTACCTATCGCAAAAATTATCACTACAACCAGCTCTATTCGGAAAGGTTTTAAATACCTGATAAGCTTGGCAAAGGTCTCCTTAAAGTTTTTGGGTTTCTCGAAGGGCCCTGAATCCCTACCAGTTCCATCCCTCATCCTCCCGTGTCTTCTTCTTTTCCTCTGTTCACTCATATGGCAAGTTCCTCCTCCGATAACTGGGATAAGGCAATCTGTCTATATACCTCGCAGCTCTTTATAAGCTCATTATGTGTTCCCTGTCCTACTATTCTACCTTCGTCCAGCACCACAATTTTATCTGCCTTCATTATGGTATTAATCCTCTGGGCCACCACCAGTATGGTCCTATCCTTTATCTCCTGGCTCATAGCCTTTCTGATAGCGGCGTCGGTTCTAAAATCCAGAGCAGAAAAGCTGTCGTCGAATATTAACACTTTTGGAGCCCTTGCCAAGGCTCTTGCAATGGACAATCTCTGTCTCTGGCCTCCGGATACATTGGTTCCTCCCTGGGATATTTCTGAATGGATACCATCTTCCTTTTCATCTATAAATTCTCTGGCTTGGGAAATCTCTATGGACTTTAAAACTTCTACTTGACTTGCAGTGGAATTCTTACCATACTTTATGTTGCTCTCTATAGTACCTTTAAAGAGGATCCCCTCCTGTGGAACATATCCGATCCTATCCCTTAAATCCCTAAGGCCTATATCCCTAATATCTGTTCCGTCCAACAAAATCTGCCCTTTTGATACGTCATAAAATCTGGGAATGAGATTGATTAGAGTGGACTTCCCGCTGCCGGTACTTCCGATAAAGGCCGTGGTTTCTCCTGGCTCTGCTACGAGGTTTATGCCCTCTAAAACGCTTTCCTCTGCACCGGGGTACCTAAAAAAGACATCCTTAAATTCAATGCGCCCTTTAAAATCGTCACCCAATTCCTTCGGATTTGATGGATCTACAATAACTGCCTCCCTATCCAAGACCTCGGACACCCTCTGGGCAGACACAGAGGCCCTGGGCAGCATTATTGAAACCATGGATATCATAAGGAAGGACATAATAATCTGCATGGCATATTGTATATAGGCCATCATATCCCCCACCTGGATAGTGCCTTCTTCAATTTGATGTGCACCAACCCATATGATGAGCAGCATTATCCCATTCATGATAAGCATCATGGCCGGCATCATTACAGTCATCAGCCTGGATACAAAGAGATTGGTTCTGGTCAAATCCTTATTAGCCCTGTCGAATTTATCCTCCTCAAACTTTTGGTTATTGAATGCTCTTATGACCATCATCCCGTTGAGTGCTTCTCTCATGACGAGGTTTACCCTATCTACCAACTTTTGCATCTTCTTAAAACGGGGAGTGGCTACGATAAACAGGACTGTCACCAAAATAAGCACCGCCATAACCCCTACTGCTACTATCCAGGCCATGGAAGTATCGGTATTGAGGGCCCTGATCACCCCTCCTGTTCCGAGAATAGGTGCATAGAACACCATTCTTAAAAGCATCACAAGAAACATCTGAACCTGTTGTATATCGTTTGTGCTCCTGGTGATCAGAGAAGCAGTTGAAAAATCATCAAATTCAATATTGGAAAAGGATGCAACTTTTCTAAACACCTTCTCCCGCAGATTTTTCCCCAAGGCAGATGAAACCCTTGCAGACAAGAAGCCAACCAATATGGACACTGCCATAGCGAGAAGGGATATCAGTAACATAATACCGCCTATTTTAAGAATATAATAGGTTTGGCCTTTGTGGATATCGACACCTATCGCCTCATATTCGATGCTGATAAAGTTAATTGCAGACTGGATCAACATGGAATCGGGTATCCTATCAAGCTGCTCATCAAGCTTTGCTCTTAATTCATCGAATTTCTCCTGAGGTAAGGTTTTCAGGATTTCAAAGGGATCCAGTCCCTGGGGGAAATCTTCAAAAGGCATTACAAACCCTTGTCCTTTGGGTATATCCTGCTCCATGCCCCACACTATCAATATGGCTTTCCCAAGAAAAGCATTTAACCTTTCGATATCTTCCTTATCCTTCGTATCTAAAAGATACAGGCTTTCCGCTTCCAGAGATGGGTATATCCTTGAATAATGTTCATACTCACTATCCGACAGGTGTTCTCTATCCAGTAGTATATAACTTTTACTTATAAGTTCCTCTTCATTTTCCTTTAGAATAGCTTTGATCTTCTCTAGTCTATCTTCCCTTATGACAACCGGGACAGCAGTCTCTATACCCTTCTGCTGAATACCAACATTGACCATATTGGACATATAGTCAGGTAGGGCTAATTCTGCCATGGCCTGAACGAAAAGAAGAACTACTATTAGTAGAATTGTAAAGGTAAAAGGTTTGATTTCCTTTATCATTCGAAACACTATTTTTCACCCCAATTTCCTAATTACTGGTCTCCTCGTATGGTCTTAATTCCAATATTTTACACGGGTGCGATAATGATGATATTTTAAGAACCGGACAAAAGCTAATAATGACTCATCCCTATCGCATATATCAGATTTCTTCACTTTAATTAGTCTGTCATCTAAACATATCTTCCATATTAGCATTCTTGTTTCTTACAGTCAATATGTGGAAATGTAAATCCTATCTCTATATCTATACCCAAACTCACAACTTAACCAACTCTGCTTCACCATCAATTATGGAGAAAAAACTTTCTATAAAAAGAGGATTCCCTAAGAATTTGGCGAATAAAGGAATAAAGGTAGACTAATTTCCTAATATCAGAGGTGATCATAATGAGTGACCTGGCTGATTATGAGTTGTTAATAAACAAGATTCCTGGTATCATCTCTTCCCGATTTGTTACCAACTCAGATAATGAGATCATTGAAATTCACGTATTAGCGAACATCTATCGCTCACCAAAACAGCTGGTTAGGGATATCCAATCGGCCATGCTAACTACATATAATGTAAAAATCGATCACAAGATCATAAGTGTCGCTCAAATAGATGATGGGGTAACAGGCCCTAGAGAGCAAAGGTTCAACCTGCATTATGTAAAAGTACTTTCGGAGGGACCCAAGTCCCAAGTCGAGGTGATCCTATTAAGGGATGATGAATCCTTCTTGGGGGTAGCTCAAGGAGGAAACTCTTTAGGTAGTCGCATGCGTTTATTCTCCGAAGCTACCTTAAATGCTATACAAAATGCCTTGGGTATTGAGTATGTGTTTATCCTGAATGACGTTACCTCTGTTAGTATATCAGGAAATAAAGCATTTATGGTAACCGTATCCCACCTTTTCGAGTTAGGTGAGGAATTATTATGCGGCTGTTGTATCGTTACCAAGGACGAAAATGAAGCTGTGGTGAAGGCAACTTTAGACGCCATCAATCGCAGAGTTGTCAGATACTTTAAATAACGCCATTAATAGGCCAAACCATCTATAGATACCTTCATTAATCCAATTTAATAGCGGAGCGGATATGGCCTGTCTGACTAGCCGATGACAGAGATTAGATTAGGAGGCTATATCTAAATGAAAAAGATAGCAGTTAAGGTTTTAGTTGCACTGTCTGCATTACTTTCTTTGATACTTGCTGGCGGCGCTAGCGTAGGTTGGTATTAATCTATTGGTTTGGCCTATTCTTGTATAGAAAGGTGTTGAAGTATGGATAAAAAATCAAAAACCTTCCTCTCGTTTATTATTTCCTTCGGTATTCTCATCCTGGGTTTTTGTATATACAAAATTTTAGGACAAGTCAGGTTTATTGACATCTTATATTGGATGCTCCTGGCCGGACTTTGTCAATCCTTCTTAGTGGTATTCAATAAGGACCGATATGTAAGTGTGGTGTTTGCAATAATATTTGCGGTCCAACTCAACTATGGCACATATCATAGTGTGATAATAGCTGCGGGGAGCCAAGTTTTCTTTGTGTACAAGGAAAGGCCCCAAACCTATAGGCATGTTTTCAGTGTACCCCTGTATAAGACTCTTTTTAATGTAGCAAATGTTAGCATATCGGCTTTCATATCGGGATCAATCTTGGAGTTATTATCCAGAGCATATGATCTTAACATAAGGATGTTTGCCTTTACCATTCTTATGTTAATCTACACACTTTCCTATGCTCTGTTAAACACCGGAATACTCATGAGCCTCATGTCACTCTTAAACAGAGATTCATTTTTTAGGCTTTGGTTCAGCCTAATGTCCTGGATATTGCCGAATTTTGCTGCCATCGCACCTTTCGGATACCTTATTGCCCTCTTGTATAATCAACCTCAGGGAAAGATTTATATCGCCTTGTTGGTAGGGCCGCTGCTGTTGGCTCGTCATTCCTTCCAATTGTACCAAAATTCCAAAGAGCTATATTACAAGACGGTTAAAGCCCTGACAGCTGCTATAGAAGCAAAAGATCCCTATACAGAAGGCCACTCGCGCAGGGTCGAAGGATATGCCCGCCAAATTGCAGAAGAGCTCAAACTTGATAAAGCCACCATTCATTCTATAGAGGTGGCTGCCCTTCTCCATGATATAGGCAAAATAGGAATTAACGATTCGATTCTAAATAAAAAGGCGGTACTCAACGATTCAGAGTATTCCCAAATACATGAACACCCTATAATAGGTCTGAAAATCTTGGAGGATATTGAGCTGCCCCTCAAAAGCAAGGATATAATAAAATTTCATCATGAAAGATATGACGGTAAAGGATATCCAATGGGGCTAGGTGGAGATCAGATCCCCTTAGAGGCATATATTCTTTCTGCTGCTGATGCATATGATGCCATGACATCTAATCGCCCATACAGAGAGGCGATGGCGCCAGCAAGAGCAGCTGAAATACTGATTAAAAACAGCGGTACTCAGTTTCATCCGACTGTTGTGAATGCCTTCACCAAGGTACTGGATTATAGAATGGTAAATAATCAAAAAAGGGAAACGGTAGACAATGTTGGTTGAAAGCTTAATAATTGGTGTAGTAACGGGTTATCTAAGGGGTGGAAGGATCCACCGCATTTCTAAACTTAATCTGAAAGCTTACTACCTGCTTTTTATAGCTGTAATTATAGAGTTAACTCTTAACTATGTCTTAATTGGTCATAATGATCTAATTCTACAAAGTCATTCTCTCCTTGCAGTTGTAATTCAATATTTGCTTATATTTGTTTTTATAGGCCTTAACTTAGATAAACCCTATACCTGGCTAATAGGAATAGGTATTTTACTTAATTTTATCGTAATCACTGCCAACTTCGGTGCTATGCCGGTATCTGCTCAAATCTTGGATTTGGCAACTCCGTCGAAGAAAATGATTCTACTTGGAGAAGGTAAATTCTATACTTATAAACTGGTGGAGTCCGGCGTACGACTATGGTTTTTGGGTGATATTATTCGCATTTCCTTCCCCCTACGGCAGTTTATAAGTATAGGTGATATATTTCTGTCTGTGGGCGTTTTTATGTTAATCCAAAAATCCATGTTAGAGCCTAAAACGTGATTAACCAGGTTTCTTCAGGCCTAAAATCCCTTACTCCTTATCCAGCCTGCTATATCTTGCAGCATCTCCTCTCTTTGTGTACCGACTTTTACCTGGCTTAGGGTTTCAGCAATATAGTCAGAGTTGAATAGGCATCCTTGCAAGATTTCTGGAATCATCTCTATAAGGGCTTCATCCATGGCATCAGAGTAAACATGAGCTTTTGCTATCCTGGCCTGTTGTAGTTCTAACCCTAGTTGAATTCCTCCCCATGGAAACCGCGTATTTAGTTCAATATCAAATCTTGGAGACTCTCCAAACCGCCATTCCCATGATTCGTATTTCTCATTGAGCTTATTTAATGAATTCTGATCGATTCCCTCCTCCCCATATCTGATATCCTGGGTTTGCCCGTATACCCGCTCGAATGATTTTATCAGACCTTGGGTCATGCTCGGTACATCAAGTCTTGGGTTGTATTCGCATAGATTTACTACTCTTGATCTTATGGATTCAATACCTTTTGAACGAATCTTATCCTCAGACACTTCCAGATACCTGGTCAATTTCTCCATACTGGCAGATATAAGTATAGTACCATGGTGGAGGGCAGATTTTTTTCGGATGCAAAAGGCATTCCCGGAAAATTTCTTGTCGTCTACGGTTAGATCATTCCTGCCGCTAAAAACTGCCTTGATACCCATATCATTTACGGCACCCAATACAACCTCCAATTGTTTGTTTACATCGTAGAACCGTTTATCCACTAAAAATGAAAAGTTGAGGTTGCCCGTATCATGAAAGACCGCCCCACCGCCGGAGCTTCTGCGAGCCAATTTACCTCCCTCCGATTCCAGTAGTTGAATTCGGCATTCCTTCCAGGCATTTTGATTCTTCCCTATTACGACGGTATTTTGGTTCTGCCATAGGTAAAGTATGCATTCCTTAGGCTCTACGTCCTCTAGTAGGTATTCTTCTATCGCTAAGTTTCTCCATGGATCCAAACTGTTTCCTATCACTATTCTTGTGTTCATCAGCCCGGGCTCTATATATTCACGTGTTTGATGGCGTGAAAAATGCCCATCCCCCCTTTATGTAGTATCTTCTATGAAATTTCAGACAGTCTGAGTATTTCCCTCAATACTTCCTCTCTCTTGGCATTGACTCCGTCAAAGTCCATGGCCTCAATATAATACCTTTCTAATTGCCCATGAACTTCTCTTGCCCTGGATATAAAATCCACTGCTCTATCTATCAGATGGTAAAAACGCTTTTTTGCCGCCTCCATATCATCTGCAAACTCCAGGACAGTCTTATTTTTATCCTTTAAATAATCATCAAAGTCTATATGTGTTTCAAAGGACCTGTCCTGCAACAATGAATTGTCATTACCCAGGATTTGATTCACATTGACCAATACCCTGTTCAAATGTGGGAGAATTAGGATATCCAATTCGTCAATGTCTATAGGTGAATGAAACTGTTGAGTAGAAAGTCCCAGTTCTTCTGCCTGACGGGCTAACCGACCTATAGCCCTCCCTACTCCTGATCCCGGTCTACCCGAGAAAGCATAGACCTTGTGACTGGGCTCAACCAGGCAATCGGTATAATTGTACACACCTTTTCCACTTATGGCTGTAGCAAAGATGTGGGTATGGTGTGCTGCCCTTGGAGAAAGGTCCTCATAGCCCTTAAAGAAGTCAACCATCACTTTCCCTAAGACGGAGTTGTATTCTCCTTCATCAAAGTCATCTTCAGCATAGGACCTCCACTCATCATAGGCGACTCTGGCTTCCCTTAGGTGATTATAGGCCGACTTAAACATTCTGGCACCCCGTTTGTTTAGTTGTAAAATCTCTTCCCTGTATTTAGCCAGTATGGTATCATCCCAATACTGACCCAACCAGATTATATCATCAGTTATACCCGGATTCCTTGGATCTACAGTATGGGGTGATGTACCGTCTAATAATGCGATCCCCAATTCCGGGATGGATATGGCATCTAAAGAGTCCGGATCTGTTGGGCATCGATATTCCACCACATCAAAACCCAAATCTAGCATATGGGTTTCTATTCCGGTCATAAATGTGGACTTGCCAGCCCCCGGCCCCCCTTTTATTATATAGCGTCTGACATAGTCCCCCCAGATAATGTAATCAAAAAAAGAATGAAATCCCATTGGCGTGTTTCCCCCGGGAAATACCCTCTTTACCTTGCCTCTACTGTTCATGCTTTTCCTCCCCTTCCATAACCATATTCTACTTTCTATGATATGCGGGTGCAGAAGTTTTGGAAGGCCTTACCTCGTAAGTAGAGAAGCTATTATCATAACCAATCCAGTTATCTGATAGATACCAATAGTACTAGCATTAGCCTTTATTAATTGTGGGATATTGTTAAATTCTTTTCTGGCTATTTTAACGGATCTAAGGGCCATAGGTATGCTGGCCCAACCAATTAACCATACCAGGTTCCTATACAGAGCTGCCACCAATATAAATGAGGCATAGGCCAATATAAACAGCAGTCCATATATAAGAATACCCTTCTCTTTGCCCAGCCTTACTACCCAGTTTTTTTTATTGCCCTTCATATCCGCTTCATAGTCAGGATATTGATTGATCCATAATACGTTGGCTATAAGGAATCCCAATGGTAGTCCGACTATCATGACTTTAAAGTCAAATCTCCCGGACATAACCAAATAGATACCCAGGGTTATTAAGGGTCCAAAGGTAAACCCAACAGCAAATTCACCCAATCCCCTGTAGGCTAATTTCATCGGGGGAACGCTGTAGAATATGGATATAAGAATTCCCAATAGACCCACCCACAAAACTCTGGGTTCTTTAAAGGTCATAATCAACAGACCTACACCGCAAGCTAGAGCAAAGGTTCCCAAACTAATGTACATTACTTCCTTTAGGGTGAGTTTTCCCTGAACTATGGTCTTTTTTCCTCCGCTAAAGGGAGTTCTGTTCTCCGGGGCTATATTTCTATCTACACCCGATCTGTAGTCTATATACTCATTAATAGAATTTTTACCTATTTCTATTAAGTAGATACCCATCAGTGAAAGGATAAACCATGGAAAATCAAATCTCCCTGTTACGCTATAGGAAAGTGAGGCGCCTACCAACATGGGGACCGTGGAGGCAATCCATATCTTTGGATCTGCCAACTGCCAGAATCCTCTCCATAGACGTTTGAGTTCTGTAACATTCATAATCCCACACTCCATTACTATTAGATATTATATAGACAGTATACCAAAACTTTTCATCCGGTTACTATACAATGTACGTTAACGAATTGCCCTCATAGAGTTTAATACAGCCAGGAGTGCTACTCCTACGTCGGCAAAAACCGCCTCCCACATTGTAGCAAGGCCCATAGCCCCCATAAGCAATACGATACCCTTTATGCCCAAAGCCAATGCAATGTTTTGCCATACTATACTTCTTGTTTTTCTGGATATTCGAACCGCCTCTACTATTTTTTGAGGTTCATCCGTCATCAGAACTATGTCTGCAGCTTCTATAGCAGCATCGGAACCTAATCCTCCCATGGCTATTCCTACATCGGCTCTTGCCAATACGGGTGCGTCGTTTATACCGTCACCGACGAAAGCCAGCTTCCCCTTGGAGGTTTTTCCTTTTCCTATGGCTTCCAGTTTCTCTACCTTCTCATGAGGCAGGAGCTGCGAGTATACCTTATCCAATCCCAGCTCCCGGGCTACCTGCTCACCAACCTTCCTAGTATCTCCAGTAAGCATGGCTAAGGTTTTAACACCTAGGCCCTTCAGCTCCGTAACAGCCTTTTTGGCATCTTTTTTTAACTCATCGGATACTACTATATTACCCATATACTGGCCATTTACTGCAATATACACTACAGTACCTATGTCATCAATTGCTTTATATTCAATGTCGTTGGACTTCATCAGCCCCTCGTTACCGGCCAGAATCTCCTGATCCTGCGTTGTGACTGCTATACCATGCCCTGGTATCTCCCTATATCCCTTTATCTGGCTCCCATCTATTTCCCCACTGTGGGCTTGCAAAATGGATTTGGCTATAGGATGGGTCGAGTAGCTTTCCGCCAATGCTGCATAATGCAAAAGGTCCGCATCTCTGATTCCTTCAACTGAGTTGATTTGCGTAACAGCAAAAATTCCTTTTGTCAAGGTACCGGTTTTATCAAAAATTACGGTATCGATCTCTGTCATGGCCTCAAGAAAGTTTCCACCCTTTACTAAAATACCACGTCTGGATGCCCCGCCTATTCCGCCGAAAAAGCTCAGGGGAATGGAAATGACCAGAGCGCATGGGCACGAAATTACTAAAAAGACCAAGGCCCTGTATATCCAATCGGAAAAGTTCTCAGTTGGAATTATCAGTGGTGGTATAACTGCCATAGCCAGGGCTAAAAATACCACAACGGGTGTGTAAAACCTGGCAAAACGAGTTATAAAATTCTCGGTGGGTGCCTTTTTGCCAGCAGCATTTTCAACTAGGTCCAGGATCTTTGATACAGTGGACTCACCAAAAGGTCTTGATACCTCTATCCACAATAGTCCATTGGTATTTATAAACCCCCCCAGGACTTCGTCTCCCGCCTTCACGTCCCTGGGGATGGATTCCCCAGTCAAGGCTGAAGTGTCCATTGTCGATTGACCTTCAATTATATAACCATCCATGGGTACCTTTTCGCCGGGTCTGACGACTATTGCGTCACCGGGATTTACTTCTGTGGGAGATACCTTGATAACCTGTTCTCCTGTTTTTAAATTTGCAAAATCAGGTCTTATATCCATCAAGTCCGCTATGGACTTTCTGGACCGGTGGACAGCCATATCCTGAAATAACTCACCTATCTGATAGAACAGCAAAACCGCAACCCCTTCAGGGTATTCCCCGATTATCAAGGCACCTATGGTTGCAATAGTCATTAAAAAGTTTTCGTCAAATATCTGCCCTTTACTAATATTATTTACGGCCTTTTTTAAAACATCCGCCCCGATGATAAAATAGCTGACCAGAAACAGGGTAAATTTTATAGGAAATATAGGCTCCATTAATAAAGCTATGATAAAAGGAATAATCCCAAATATTAGCTTAATCCATCTTCTTTGTAACTCCTTCTTCCTGATCCCTGTATCCTGTACTTCTTCACCGTCCTTTTCCAGTACAGTAACACCAGGTTCCAGTTTCATTACTGTCTCCCTGACCATATCAATTATGGCATTCTTGTCCCGGTGTGATTCTATCAGCATGGTTTTGTTTGAGAAATTCACTGTTGCATTATTTACTCCGTCTATTCCTTTTATGCCATTTTCTATTTTAAGCGCACAACTGGCGCAATCTAATCCCTCTAAAGTTAGCTTGAATCTTTGCTCCATATAAACCCCCTCCTGAAGTATATAAATATCCGATACAATTCTCGTGTATAATAACTAAATAGATCCCCTCCAATAGGTGAGACTATTTCATATTGCCATTGAATTGTTAAAGTAAGTCTAATTACTCATTTACATGAGCCAGGCCTTGAGCAAATACCTGTCGGATATGATCATCATCAAGAGAATAATAAATTACCTTCCCATCCCTCCTGTATTTGATCAATCTAGCTTGTCTAAGAACCTTTAGCTGATGGGAGATGGCAGACTGGCTCATGGTCAATAGGGCTGCCAAATCACAAACACACATTTCCGAAATGGATAGAGCGTACAAGATATTTAAACGTGTCGGATCACCAAAAACCTTAAAGAATTCAGCCAGTGACATAATGGTCTCATCTGCTAACATCTTTTTCCTTACATCACTTACTACATTCTCGTGTATAATGGTATATCCACAGGTTTGAATGTCATCCTTATCGGTTTTCATTCTATCTCTCCTTCTCATATGAATATATGTTCATATGTCACAGTATGATTCTACCAATAATTAAGTGCGGTGTCAATGAATTTTTAGGCTTGTCCATAAAAAAATGACTTAAATAAAACCCACCTCGATGATTACCATAAATACTACTTCTCTGGAATTCATCGCTATCATTTCCTGTTAATGTTGACAAATAACTATGGCCATAATACAATATAGCAAATTGAATACATAAAGCTACGATAAGAAATAGTAAGCATTTTGGATATTCAGAGAGAAGGCGGTTGGTGTGAGCCTTTATTGAAGAAATGCCTAACCCCCCTTTGAGCTGTGGGCCGAAATAGTAGTAAGCTTCACCGGGTTCTCCCGTGACAGAGAACAAGTATCAGATAAGATCTTGTACTTGAAAGTGCGGAATTTATCCGAAATTAGGTGGTACCACGGACTATGCAAAGTTCGCCCTAAGTGACCTGTTAGGCTGCTTAGGGCTTTTTATATAGATATAAGGAGGTATATGCACATGAAACTAGCTAATTTGGTTGGAGAACGTTTTAAGGAAAGACCGTCAGATTGTCTAATTGACAGCCATGCACTTATGGTAAGGGGTGGATATATCAAAAATGTAGCAAACGGTATATATTCATCCTTTACTCCATTAAAAAGAATAGTAAAAAAAATTGAGCAAATTATAAGGGAGGAAATGGACAATATTGATGGACAGGAGGTATCCTTTCCTGTTGTGCTACCTGCAAGCCTTTGGGAAGAGTCGGACAGGTACGATAATGTTGGTGATGAGCTATTGCGTTTTTATGATAGAAACAACGGCAAATATGTACTGGGTATGACCCATGAAGAAGCGGCTGTGCACCTTGTCCGCGAATATGCTCAAAGCTACTTAAAATACCCCTTTATGATATACCAGATCCAAACCAAGTTTCGGGACGAGGCTCGCTCAAGAGGTGGGCTTATCAGAGTACGTGAATTTACTATGAAAGATGCCTATTCTTTTCATTCATCCCAAGCTGATTTAGAAGACTACTATAACAAGTGCCATAAGGCATACGAAAGAATCTTTGAACGAGTTGGTTTACCCCAGGTGGTTTCCGTCGCCTCGGATTCCGGAATGATGGGCGGAAATCTATCCCACGAATTTATGCTTTTAAGTCCAGTCGGAGAAGATTCTGTTGTAATCTGTAAGTCTTGCAATTATAGAGCAAATATGGATGCCGCAGAAAATATTGTTAATAATACAAAAGATGAGATGTCCAACCCATTAACCCTGGTCCACACTCCAAACATTAATACAATAGATGATGTCTGCAGCTTCTTTAACACTACCCCAGATAAAACTTGTAAGGCGGTTGTATATCAAAAAGAAAGCGATAATAAACCTGTTGTTTTGTTTATAAGGGGAGATTATGAGGTTAATGAAGCAAAGCTAAAGAACATTTTGGGTTGCGATATTTATCCAGCTGAAATTAACAATGAACACGGTTTGGTTGCCGGGTTTATCGGTGCATATAAGCTGAATACCGATTGTGAAGTTCTATTTGACAGGTCTCTTGAAAATACCAATAATCTTATTTGCGGAGCCAACAAGGTCGATTACCACTATACAGGTTTTGATATTGGCCGCGATACAGGAAATGTAGATTATATTGATGCCTCAAAGGTCACTGCCAATGGAACTTGTCCAAACTGCAAAAACAACACTTTGGAAATCAGCCGAGGCATAGAGGTAGGTAACATTTTTCAACTCGGTACAAGATATACAGAAGCTATGAATATGACCTATCTTGATGAAGACGGCAAAAGGAAATATCCAGTTATGGGTTGCTATGGTATAGGTGTTGGCAGGCTGGCAGCTGCAGTATGTGAAGCTCGCCACGATGATTATGGTCCCATATGGCCTATGTCAGTTGCCCCTTGGCAGGTTCACTTATGTGCTGTCCGAGTAGATGATCATAAGATTAAAGAGTTAGCTGATAACATCTATAACCAGCTAGTAAAAAAAGGTCTTGAGGTTATCTATGATGACAGAAGTGTTAGTGCCGGTGTGATGTTTTCTGATGCTGATTTGCTTGGGGTACCGCTGCGGGTTATTATCAGCCCGAGAAACTTAAAGGAAAACTGTTGTGAAATTGTCAGCAGAGATAAGAAAATATCATTAAAGGTTAAATTGGATGAATGCATTGATCAAATTAATGATCTCGTTTTCACTGAATTTGCTGAATAGGCTCTTATTCTTCCGTGCAGCCTATGGTTTTAGTCTCCCCTGAAGGGAGTCTGTCAGGGGTTTACTTGCTTAGGTAAATCCCAAATCTGAATTCCCTTTAGAGGAGGCTCTATTCAAACTGCAGGATTCCCAAAGCCTCATAGGACTCCCTATCAACATAATGGTTATTGGGTAGCCCATTGTCCTTTTTAAATTCGAGGAGGGCCTGTTTCATCCCCTCCCCATATATGCCATCGATTGCACCTTTATAATAACCTTTGGTCTTTAACCTGAGTTGTACTTCCAAAACATGAGATTTTCTGTCCCCCGGTGACAAAACTTCCAGATGGCTGCCGAGATTTTTGTATGGGCCTCCGTAGACATAAACCTTTGTCCTATATGGTACGATATCATACAACTCCTCTACATCTGAGTTGTGCATCCTAAAACACCCTGCAGATGCCCTTTGCCCAATGGAATATGGCTTGTTGGTTCCATGGATACCGTAGATCCCCCAGGGTACATTAATACCCATCCATCTGGTTCCAAAACCTGTTCCCCAATTTCGGGCTTTTGATGTAATCTCCCATATTCCTATCGGGGAAGGACTTTTATCTTTCCCCTGAGCTACTGCATACTTTTTAATCAGCTCATCTCCTTTAAAAAGATATAGCATGGATTCGGTCAGATCAATAAAAATATCATATTCAGATTCTTGTCCTGATGCTATGCTGGCTTCGCTGGTATCATTCCTTAATATATTCTCCTCTATATTGCCATTCATGGTAGCATAAAGTACGACAACTAATAATATATAGAAAACTATATACCCATATCTTCTAATACCCCAAGTATTCATGCTACCACCTCCATATTCACTTCACATTATATTCCTATCAATGGAGGTTTAGACCTATATGCTATGGTCTCGGGCTGATAGGATAACGTATTAAATTATAGCTCATAGACCTCTACGCCCTCCAATGCCCTTTCAATCAATGCCTCTCCATCCACCAATGTTTCGGCCTGTCTCACCCTGTCCAGCTTTGGCTTTGTGACGGGATGTCTGGGTACGAACACTGTACAGCAATCTTCATAGGGCAATATCGAGGTTTCGTAAGTATTTATTTTCTCAGCTATTTCTACTATTTCCTTTTTATCCATTCCAATCAGGGGCCTGAATACCGGCAGGGATACGGCGTCGTCTGTAGAGGCCAAGGCTTCCAGAGTCTGACTGGCTACCTGTCCTATGCTCTCCCCAGTTATCAAGGCCTGGGCTCCATCCTTTATTGCGATTATTTCAGCTATCTTCATCATAAACCTTCTCATCAATACAGTTAGGAGGCCGTCGGGACATTTTTCATAAAGCTCCTGCTGTATTTCGGTAAAAGGTACTACATGCAGCCTTATAGGACCGCAATAATGGGTCAGCAGCCTACAGAGATCTATCACCTTCTCCTTTGCCTTGTCGCTGGTGTATGGAAAGCTGTGGTAATGGACAGCCGTCAAGCGTACACCTCTTTTCGCAATCATCCACCCTGCCACTGGGCTGTCTATCCCCCCAGATAATAGTAAAGTCGTCTTGCCGTTGGTGCCCACCGGCATTCCTCCTGCTCCGGGAATATTCTCATGATAGGCATAGGCATGCTCCCTAATTTCCAGGTTTATCCTTATGTCAGGGTTGTGTACATCCACCTTCAGCTGTGGGAAGTTCTGTAGGATAAAAGCCCCCATATCCCTATTTAGGTCCATGGATCCCATGGGAAAAGTCTTATCTGCACGACGTGACTCTACCTTGAAAGTGGGGTTCTCTCCCGTGGTCTTCTCAAGGGCGTCTTCTACAATAACCTTTAGCATGTTCTTTATATATTCAAGATCCTTCTTCGTCTTCCAGGCTGGGTTGATTCCAATTATCCCAAACACCTTGGAAAGGGCGTCAAGAGCTGCCCTTTCTACAGGGATTTCCTCTATATAAATCCTGCCTTGGCTTTTAAATACCTTGGCTTTATCATAATTTCCCAAAACTTTTTTTATATTATCTACTAGAGTCCTCTCGAAAAAAGGTCGGTTTTGACCTTTTAGATAGATTTCTCCATATCTTACGAGTATTAATTTCTCCATAAAATTACCTCCTGGTAAATCTTTTTACTTGATCTACAGATTTTCTCAATATATCAGGCACCAACAAAATCTCCTCCAGATCGTTCATATAGGAAAGACTTAAACGTATCGCACCCTCTGCTATTTGAATGGGAGCTCCAATGGCTTCCAGAACATGGCTTATTTTTGTCCTTCGGGAGGAGCAAGCCGAACCAGTACTTACATACACCCCATGGGACTCTAATACATGGAGTAGGGTTTCACCCCTGATGCCGGGTATACTGATGTTTAGAATATGAGGAGCCCCTTCATACGGATTAGGACCATTGATGACCGCATCCGGTACCGTTTCTGATATGCCCTTTACAAGTGCCATCTTCATCTTGCTTATTTTATCCTCTTCCCTATCCATGAACTGATAAATCAGTTGGGCTGCTTTGCCAAACCCCACAATACCGGTTAAGTTCTCCGTACCGCTCCGTATCCCCATTTCCTGTCCTCCCCCCCATTGAAGAGTTATAAGGGGAGTCCCTTTTTTTACATATAGGATACCGATGCCTTTGGGAGCATGGACCTTATGCCCACTGGCGCTCAATAGATCAATCCCCCAGTCCACCGGTTTCAAACTGATCCTGCCAAGGGATTGTACTGCATCGCTATGAAATATTACATCCGGATAGTTGGCCTTCAAAAATTGACCTATCCTGCTAATAGGTTGGATGGCTCCAATCTCGCTGTTGACATGTCCAATGCTAACCAGAACGGTATCCTCTCTTATTGCATTTTCCAGATCCTTTAAATCTACAACCCCCTGATTATCAACTGGTAAGTAGCTTACGTCCCAGCCTTCACTCTCTAAGTAAGAAAAGGTGTTCAATACCGAAGAATGCTCTATTTGAGTGGTTATACAATGATTTCCGTATCTCCTTCTTGCCCTGGTCGTTCCCAGTAAAGCTAAATTATTCGCCTCTGTTCCACCAGAAGTAAAAATCACACTATCAACCGATACGTTAATGAGCTGTGCTATGGAGTTTCGGGAATCCTTGATTCTCCGTTCGGATTGGAGCCCCAATCGATGCAATGATGAGGGATTTCCAAAATCCTCGGTCAGAGACCTTATTACCTCGTCCCTTACTTCCGGTAGTAATGGCGTAGTAGCCGCATTATCTAAATAAATCTGTCGCATTATTAACGTGCTCCTTTATCATGCTAACAAAAACCTGTTATCCAATCCATTCCCTAGTTTATCCTTTCCCCTAATATATTACAAGATCTTGCTCCTAAACCACCACTAAAAATCTGCTTTTAGATGCCTTGGCTTAGAAACTCGCTTGTACCTTTGGATGTTGAATAGGGTTTTAGTGGATCTTTATGCCCTAACCATAATATATTATTTAAAAACCCCCTGGGATTCAGGGGGGAATGGATTTATCATTTTGTTTTTACGTTTCTGGGGATATAAATCTTAAACATATTTACCAGGGTTTCGCTTGGTTCAAAAACCAGCAGCGATTTTTTCCCCTCATGAATAAATACACCATAGTAAAGGCCACCGCCACGATTTAGAAAGAAATTGTATTTCTTTTCAATATTACCGTGTTGTAATATCCTTTGAAAACCTTCATCACTGGTAGGTGCAATAACCTCGAACTCCCTAATATCCGTTGAAAGCAATCTTTTTCTCTTGCTATTATTGATAATTTTAGCTATATCCAGAATACCGTTGGTAAAGGTATAGTCATACTCGATCCTTTGGTTGTTTCGAACAACAAAGCACCCGTAGGTGAGGCCCCCGGTTATTAAAGTCCCAGCAATAACATATATGTCAAAATTCCCATTTAAAATTGACATGAGATTCATCAATGCAAAAAAACCAAAGAATATCATCCCGGCGTAAGCCAGAACATAGATCAGGGTATTCATACCACTGTTGATTTTACTTACAGATTCTTCGCGAAAATTATCCAATGACATCAGCTCCTCAAATTATCCAATAATATGATACTACATCGTATCGTAATCCAATCCATAAGCCAGTTTATATAATGATATCATGTTTGGGATTATAACGAAACCCCTCTTAGAAAAATTCTATCCAGCATTCACCAAATAATTTAGGATAAAAGAAGGAATTTTAGTGAAATATGCGAATTCTATATTATAGAAGGAGGAAGATCGCCTATGTTCTGTCCATCATGTAATACAAGGAATCAGTTTTACCATAACTATTGCTATTATTGTGGCC
>JAAYRX010000204.1 GCA_012518535.1 Clostridiales bacterium
AGGCAGAAAGAGCTCTGGTCCAAACAGCACCAAGGGGAGGGGCCATAGATGCTCAGGTTCTTAGTTTTAGACGGATGGCATACAGGGTATTCAATGAGGTAGGTGGATTTACCAGAAGGCATATAAGCCCTTCGGGCAGGTCCATGCTCATCTATCGTATCATACAGGAGCTAAAGGATAATCTCAATTACTTTGGCAAGGTGGCGGGACAATCCGGTTTCGTAAGTACCGTATCGGAACTTATCTCTGAACTAAAGAGATATAATATCACCCCCGATGCCCTTGAAGAGCTGCACATAGGGATTGAAGATGAGGCATTAAAGGAAAAACTCAAAGAGATTGCAACAATATACCTCAGGTTTGAGGAGACATTACATTTAAGATATATAGACGCCGACGATGACCTTACCTTAATGGCTGAAAAACTGCCTGAATCTACTCAGTTTGATGGGGCAGAGATTTGGATAGACGAATTCTCAGGTTTTACCCCCCAGGAGTATAGCGTTATAGAGAAGCTGCTTAAAAAGGCCAAACGGGTCAGCGTATGCCTCTGTACCGACTATCTGTTCGATGAGATACCCTTTTCTAGCGGAGATGTTTTTACTCCGGTACGAAATACGGCCTTAAAACTAAGGGAGCTGGCGCAAAAAAATCAAATAGCTATTGAGATGCCCGTTACCTTTAAAGAGGAGCCCTTCTACAGGTATAAGGACAGTCCGGAGCTGGCCCATCTGGAGGGCTACTTTTTTACCTATCCCTATAAAAGATATTCTAATCCTACCAAGGATATAGAAATATTTACCGCCAGCAATATCTATACCGAGATAGAAGAGGCAGCGCGAAACATTCAATCCCTATGCAGGGAAAAGGGTATAAGGTTCAAGGATATAGCGGTGGTCACAAGAAATTTGGCAGAGTACGAGGGCCTCATATCAGCCATCTTCCCTCAGTACTCCATTCCATTTTTCATAGACAGGAAAAAGCCCGTTGACAGCCACCCCCTGGTTACACTCGTAGTATCCATGATGGATATATTTGTACATAACTGGACCTACGAGTCGGTATTCAGATATTTAAAAACAGGGCTGACCGGGATAGCCAGGGAGGAAATTGACATATTAGAGAACTATGTCCTGGCAAATGGCATAAGGGGGAACCAATGGACAAGGGAGGAGGACTGGGATTACAGGCCGGATTCGGGATTTTATACCGGAGATATGACGGAGCGGGAGTATTCCATAATAGACAGAGTGAATCGTACCCGCCGGAATATCATAAAGCCCCTTATGGATTTTCGAAAGAAAACCAGGGGACGTACCCCGGTGCGGGTTATGTGCAGTGCGGTATATGAGCTTTTATGCGAATTGGGAATACCGGAGTTAATAGAAGAACGCATTGATGACTTAAGGGAGGCAGGCTCCCTAAGCCTGGCCAACGAGTATGGACAGATCTGGAATATCGTCATGGAAGTACTGGATCAGATGGTAGAAGCCATGGGGGAGGAAAGTATGGGGATCGAGAGATTCCGGGAAGTTTTGTCCATAGGCTTTAGCGAGCATAAGATCGGCCTTATACCTCCTTCTCTTGATCAGGTACTGGTAGGAAGTGTAGAGAGATCCAGGAGCCATGAGCTTAAGGCCTTATTCATCCTGGGGGTGAATGATGGGGTTTTCCCGGCGCCACCGGGAGAAGAAGGGATACTTTCCGACGGGGACAGGAATGTTCTTCGTAATATGGGAGTGGAACTGGCCCAGGACACCAGGACCCAGGCCTTTGAAGAACAGTTTATAATCTATTCCACCCTATCCACTACCGGAGGCAGCCTGTTTATAAGCTATCCCATTGCAGATCATGAAGGCAGGACTATGAGACCATCCATCATAATCTCAAGGCTAAAAAAGCTATTTCCCATGATAGGGGAGCGCAACAACCTAACGGAGACAGACAAACCGGAGGAGATATTCAATATGGTCTCTGCACCGCTTCCCACCTTCAACCAACTTATATCCGCTGTGAGACAGGGAATATTGGGTCATGGGGTTAATCCCATGTGGAAGCATGTGAGGGATTGGTATGAAGGCCAGGATTCCTGGAAGGAAAGGGTGGACAGGGTAGTAGAGTGGATGGGCTATACCAATCAAGTGGAAAAGGTAGGAGAAAAAAGGGCAGCTATGCTCTATGGATCACCTATGTATTCCAGTATATCGAGGCTGGAGCAATATGCATCCTGTCCATTTTCCTACTACCTAAGGTATGGGCTCGGAGCCAGGGAGAGAAGGGTTTATAGGCTTACGCCACCGGATATGGGCAGCTTTATGCACGATTGTATAGATGTGTTCTCTTCCAGGATAAAGGAGAGCGGTATAGGCTGGGAGGATTTTGATAAGGAATGGTGCCGCCAGGAGATCTCTTCTATCGTGGATGAACTGTTGGAAAAGAGGATGGGTTGGCTGATAAATAATAGTGATCGCTATAGGTATTTGGTCGTCCGCTTAAAGCGGGTAGTAGCCAGGGCTATTTGGGTCATAAGGGAGCATATTATAAGAAGTGGCTTTGACCCCGTAGGATATGAGGTGTCCTTCGGCGAGGGCAGAAATACCATGTTTCCCCCCATCGTTCTGGAACTACCTTCCGGGGATAAGGTTCATCTGGTTGGCAGAATAGACAGGGTCGATGCCCTTAAGGGAGATGAGGGGACCTACATCCGGATCATTGACTATAAATCCGGCAGCAGATCCTTTAAGCTGTCAGATGTATATTATGGCCTTCAAATACAGCTGGTCACCTATCTGGGCGCAGTGATGGACAACGGCAGGGGAATATTGGGGGACAAGATTCTGCCCGCCGGGATGCTATATTTTAAGATAGATGATCCTCTAATCCGCTTGACCGGTGAAGCAGATGAGGGAGATATAGAGAAAGCCATAATGAAGAAGCTTAAGATGGATGGTTTGGTATTGGCAGATGTAAACCTTATAAGGGAAATGGATCGGGATATCGAGGGGGCCTCCCTGATCGTACCGGCACGGATCAATAAGAACGGTAAGCTTGGGAAATCTTCCGCAGCCAGCATGGATCAGTTCGACAGTCTTTGCAGATACAGTAAGGACCTGCTGATCCGTATGGCCCAGGAGATAATGGAAGGCAATGCCCATATAAATCCCTATAGGGATAAGAAGACGACAGCATGTAAGTATTGTCCCTATTCATCGGTTTGTCAATTCGATCCCTCTTTTCAGGATAACCGTTATCGCTTTATAAAGGATATGAAAGAGGAAGAGGTCTGGGACAATATGAAGGACGGGAGGGATGATAGTGGCCGGTAAAATAAAGTGGACAAGTGAGCAATTGGATGCCATAAGGGTAAAGGACAGCAACCTATTGGTAGCAGCCGCTGCGGGAGCAGGAAAAACGGCGGTTTTGGTGGAGCGAATAATACAAAGGATTATGGACCCAAGGGACCCGGTAGATATAGATCGGTTGTTGGTGGTCACCTTTACCAATGCGGCTGCCACGGAGATGAAGGAGAGAATAGGGGATGCCCTCTCTGACGCTTTGGAGAACCAGCCCGAATCCGAGGTTTTACAGCGCCAGCTGGCTCTTTTAAACAGGGCCAGTATAACCACCATACACTCCTTCTGCCTGGAGGTTATAAAGAACAATTTCCATCAATTGGACATTGATCCCAACTTCCGAATAGCAAATGAGACCGAAGGGCTTCTTTTAAAGCTGGAGGCTTTGGAGGAGCTTTTTGAAGATAGGTACCTGAAAGACGATATGGACGAGGATTTCCTGGATTTGGTGGAGAGCTACAGCAGCAATCGGGATGATAAAAGGCTTCAGGACATGGTATTGAGGCTCTATGATTTTGTACAAAGCCATCCCTGGCCTGAAGAATGGCTTCATAACCATAGCCGGACCTTTAATATTCCGGACGGTACAGATCTGGGCAATACCCCATGGGGAAAGGAACTTCTGGAAAGCACAAGGGTAGAGGTGATGGGGCTGGCAGAATCCATGGCACAGGCTATTGATATAATAGAAGGAGATCCGGGATTGCAGCCATATCTTAAAAACTTTGTGGAGGAGCATTCCGCTATAGAGGCTATCCTAAAGGGCTTTCATGATGGTTGGGAAAGCGTCCAGGACTATGTATCAAAAGTGGATTTTAAACGGCTGTCCAGATGCGGCAAGGATGCGGACAAGGATAAGCAAGAGCGGGTTAAGAAGATACGGGATAACGCTAAGGCCGGTATAGGGAAGATAGAAGACAAATTATTCGCTGTAGAACCGGATCAGGTAATTAGGGATCTAAGGAGCCTTTATCCCAAGATGAAGTGCCTGACAGACCTGGTTTTGGAGCTGGGAGAGAGGTATCGGGCGAAGAAGAGGGACAAGGGACTGGTAGACTTCAACGATTTGGAACATATGTGCCTTGAAATCCTGCTGGATGAGGATGAGGACGGCAAAAGAATCCCCTCAGAGATTGCCCTAAAGCTTCGTGATAGATACGAAGAAGTTCTGGTGGACGAATATCAGGACAGCAATCTGGTCCAGGAGGTGATCCTTACCACCGTTTCCAGAAAGGATGATCAAAGGCCCAATATGTTTATGGTGGGGGATGTTAAGCAGAGCATCTATCGTTTCCGCCAGGCAAGGCCGGAGCTGTTTCTGGAAAAGTATGCTTCATATTCCCTAAAGCCGGGATCCAGAGACCGAAAGATTCAACTCTTTAAGAATTTCAGAAGTCGAAAGAGTGTTATCGACGGGGTAAACTTCATTTTCAGTCAGATAATGTCCCAAAACGTTGGGGAACTGGATTATAATGATGAAGAAGCACTAAACCTCGGTGCAGTCTTTAAGGAGGGGGCACATGGTGAATCGCCGGAGGGAGAACCTGTAGAATTTCATATAATCGATATGAAAGTCGATTCTTCCCTTGAAGATGCAGAGCCCTACCAAAATACGAGCCCTGACTATAGGGACTTCGGCGAGGATGATGAGGATAGTGAAGACGGCGACGAAGGATTGACAGGGGGAGAACCCCTGGATATTATCCAGACTGAGGCCAGAATAATTGCCCGCAGGATATTGGAGCTGGTTTCGCCGGAGGGCAAGGAGAAGCCCGCCAGGATTTTTGATAAAGCCAAAGGCGACTATCGGAAGGCAGAATTCAGGGATATAGTCATACTACTTAGGACTACCGTCAATTGGGCCGATACTTTTCAGGAGGAATTATCCTTACAGGGAATACCGGCATACTCCGACAGTGGTACCGGTTACTTTAAAACCATTGAGGTACAGACCATGCTATCCCTGCTTCAGATAATCGACAACCCCATGCAGGACATCCCATTGCTGGCGGTATTAAGATCTCCCATAGAATCGTGGAGCCCTGAAGAGCTTATAGATGTCAGGCTTGTGGACCGGGAATCTACCCTCTACGAAGCCCTCGTCAAAAAGGCCCGGGAAGGGGAGGGCAGGCTCGCCCAAAAGGCTCTGGCCTTTATAGAAAAATTAAATAGTTGGCGGGACATATCCCAGTATATGTCCACCGATGAGCTTATTTGGTATCTCTACGGGGAAACAGGATATTACAGCTGTGTTGGAGCCCTGCCCGGCGGGGTGCAGCGACAGGCGAACCTTAGAATCCTGTTTGAGAGGGCACGCCAATATGAGGAAACCAGCTACAAGGGGCTATTTAATTTTATCCTCTATATTGACAGGCTTAAAACCAGTCAGGGGGATATGGGCAGCGCCAAGATCCTGGGAGAAAACGAGAATGTGGTCAGGATAATGAGTATCCACAAAAGTAAGGGACTGGAATTTCCCATAGTATTTGTGGCTGGATGCGGCAAAAAGTTCAATCTTATGGATACTACACGCAACATATTGTTTCACCATGACCTGGGGTTAGGACCGGATTATGTGGATTTTGACAGGAGGATCATATATTCCACATTAGCCAAGGAAAGCCTCAAGCACAGGATTACCTTGGAGACCCTTTCAGAGGAGATGCGGATCTTGTATGTTGCATTGACCAGAGCAAGGGAAAGGCTGATTATAACCGGTGCTGTCAAAGACCTGGAACGGGAAGTCGGCAGATGGGCTGATGCCCTTGCATTTGAAGGTTTAAAGCTTCCCGAATACGAAACAATGAGAGCAAGGAGATTTCTGGACTGGATAGGCCCGGTTATAATCAGACATGAGGATGGAACACCTTTGAGGCAGATCCTTGATCCGGAGAACACGGAGACATATGGGCTTATAAATCATGAGTCCAGATGGAAACTATACCTTCATAATAAGGCGGATGCCATGGGCGTTGAAATTTCGCAGGATAGTTCCCTAAAATCCGGGGATTTTCTATGGGAAATCGGCGAAGAAGATGAGATATCCCTTATGGATGAGGTCACAAATAGATTGGGGTGGAAGTACTCACATGAGCAGGCCAGCAGGCTGCCTGTAAAGGTGTCGGTAACGGAACTAAAAAGGCATTTGGATACGGAATTTTCAGAGGAAATCCCTACTATGTCCCTGGCTATGCCCACCCTGATAAGAAGACCGTCCTTTTTGGAGGAAGAGGCCAGGAGTCTGACATCTGCTGAATGGGGCAGCTTACTCCATTTCGTTTTACAGCATTTGGATTGTAAGAGGGCAACATCCGGGGATGCCATAAGGGATCAGATAGAAGATATGGTCAAGGTTCAGCTCATTACCGAGGAACAGGCTCGGGTGGTTGATATCCTTAGGATTGAGAGATTCCTGCAGTCTCCCTTGGGAATTAGAATGCTAAGGGCAGAGAAAATCTTCAAGGAAGTTCCCTTTACCATTGAACTTCCCAGCACCAGGCTCTACCCCGAACTATCCGGTTCGATCTGTGAAAATGATGGGATTATACTCCAGGGGATTGTGGATTGCTATTTTGAGGAACCGGAGGGGATTGTCCTTGTAGACTACAAGACGGATTATGTTGCACCGAAGGGAGGACTCCAAGCGATCCGTGATAGGTACAAAGCCCAAATTGATTACTATGCCTATGCCTTGGAGGGAATCACTGATAAAAAGGTTATAGGTAGGTATATATATCTTTTTTGGAATGGACAGGTCCTGGAATTCTAACTAAGTTTTAGTCGCTATTCATAAAAATAAAGAAGGAGATGATAGGATGTCAAGGTTTAGCATTGGTGTTATGGTGGATTCCTTTAGGTTATCCCTGGAGGAGGGTATAGCGAAGGCTAAAGAGGTAGGGGCTACCGGTATACAGATCTATGCGACATCAGGTGAAATGGCTCCGGAAAATCTTTCACCGGCGAGAAGGAGAGAAATTTTAGACCTTATTAGATCCCATGGTTTGGTGGTTTCTGCCCTATGCGGGGATCTGGGAGGGCACGGATTTGCCATAGCCGAGGATAACCCCGAAAGGATTAAAAGATCCAGGATGATAATGGATCTGGCAAAAGATCTGGACACCAAGGTTGTAACTACACATATCGGCGTAATTCCGGAAGATTCCAATCATCCAAGGTACAAGATCCTGCAGGAAGCCTGCGAGGAGTTGGGGGAATACGGGGATGAGCTGGGAGCATATTTCGCTATTGAGACCGGGCCGGAGACAGCCGATGTCCTTAAAAACTTCTTGGATTCCCTTAGGAGCAGGGGTGTGAGGGTTAACTATGATCCTGCCAACTTCGTTATGGTGACAGGGGATGATCCGGTTAAGGGCGTATATACCTTAAAGGACTACATCGTTCATACCCATGCCAAGGATGGTATTATGAAACAGAAGAGCGATCCGGAAAGGATCTATACATTCTTTGCAGAGGGCGGTATAGAGGATCTTCGATTGGAGGATTATTTCCTTGAGACACCCCTTGGTGAAGGACATGTGGACTTCCCCAATTGGCTGAAGGCATTGGAGGATATAGGATACAAAGGATTCTTAACCATTGAAAGGGAAGTGGGAGATAATCCGGAGGCGGATATCAGAGAGGCAGTAAGGTTCTTAAAAGGGCTAATATAAGAATTAGATATTGAGAAAAGAAAGATCCTGGTATATGGGATCTTTCTTTTTTAATATATGCCCTTATATATAGATAAATCAACACGTTGTGCTAGTTAATCATATGCTGGTAATGGCCATTGACCGCTCCTTAATCTTATAAGAGTGACATCATCAATGAAGTTTCAAAGAAATCTATTATAGTTTTTTATATAGCAAACGTTGATGCTAAGGTGTTTTTTGAAACTTCCCTTTAAACTTCATAAGAGTAACTACATCAATGAAGTTTCAAAAAAGCCTATTACAGTTTTTATATAGCAAGTGTTAATGGTAATGTATTTTTTGAAACTTCTCGGCTTCCAACATCAATTTGGAGAAAACTAAGGCTAATTCCATTTATAAAGCCTATCGCTTCCAATCCGGCGTCCTGCCGGAAGGAATCTGCTTCAAACGTCCTGCTTAAAGCCACGGCTTTTCTGCATTCCATAAGCCAAGTTTTCTTTGACAAATCAATGAAGTCATCCGCTTGTCAATAGCTCATTACTTAGAATTATGAACTAGCACAATAGGTTAAATCATTGTTATATACCAGATTTAACTGAATATTGGGAAGAGTTGCAGCATATTCATGAAAAAAGTATTGACATTAACAAAAAAAGGATTTATAATTGTTATGAAACCGGTTTCATGTGCTTGAAGGTAACATCTCAACTTCTTATTTCACCCAATCGGCATAGAATATATTAACCGAATTCAAATTATCACACATTTTAAGCGACCCAACTGTTTATGAAGACAAGATAGCAGATTAATCCATAGTGCCAAATAAGTCAGGGAAAAGACCTGGTATTATATAGTCGGCTAACTTATCTGATCCAGTGCTATATCAACGCAATGTTGACAACATATATATTTGACGACATCAAGGCAGTATCCCAATCTACATCCATACCATGGCATTATTAACTGGCTTAAGAAGTAAAACTTCACTGGTAATAATATTTCCTATCGACTTCAAGCCCCTTTTTTAACTTCGTTGGAAGACACCAATCAAAGGTGGTTAAACTCTAGGGAAGGAGAATTCATATGGAACTGAAAGCGGCAAAGGCTAAAGCTGCTACTACCCTCGATAAGAAAATATCCCATAGAAAGGTGAAAAGCCAAACATCTTTTCTTAAAAAGGTAAGGAAAAACAAAACTCTTTTATTGATGACTCTTCCGGTGATAATCTTTTTCTTTATATTCAGCTATCTGCCAATGCCCGGGATTTATTTGGCCTTCATAAAGTATAACTATGGCGACGGGATTCTAAAAAGTCCCTTTGTGGGATTTGAGAACTTTAGATTTCTTGCACGTTCCGGGCAACTGGCGACAATTACTATCAACACCGTCCTATATAATATTGCCTTTATTTTATTGGGAAACAGCCTGCAAATCCTTGTAGCGGTATTACTGAACGAAGTAAATAGCAGTAAATTCAAGAAAGTAACCCAAACTATCATGTTTTTACCCTATTTTATATCTGCTGTTATTGTAGGTCTTCTGGTTTATAACATTTTAAATTATGATTATGGATATTTGAATGCAGTATTGAAAAATCTCAATATGGAGCCGGTGTCAGCTTATTCTACCCCTGGGGCCTGGCCTTTTATCATTGTTTTGACAAATCTATGGCAAGGGGTTGGTTATGGTTCAATAGTATACTTTGCACAAATCACCAGCATAGATGCAGAGATGATTGAAGCTGCTGAAATAGATGGTGTTAATGCCTTTCAAAAGATCAGATATATAATTTTACCCATGCTAAAGCCAACCTTTGTAATATTGCTTCTCTTCTCCTTGGGCGGCGTTTTAAGGGGGAATTTTGGACTGTTCTATAATCTGGTAGGTAACAATTCTGTGCTGCTGCCAACGACGGACATAATTGAAACCTTTACTTTTAGGGCACTCATGATTAATTTTAATTTTTCTCAAAGTTCAGCGGTCAGTTTATATCAATCCGTGTTTGGTTTTGTATTGGTACTGTTTTGTAACTGGTTGGTAAGAAGAATTGAACCCGACTATTCATTATTCTAGAAAGAGGGTAAATAATATGGCCAGAGCTAGCATAAAACAGGATGCATCATCCTACTTTGTCAAGGGTTTTGCCTACATTTTTATATCCTTTTTGGCAATTTCATGCTTAATTCCTTTTTTGCTTATGATAGGGACATCATTTACCAACGAAAATACCATAAGGGAGTTTGGGTTTAATATTTGGCCCAAAGAGTTCGATCTCCTTGCATACAGGTTGGTTTTTGAAAACCCGGATCTGGTTATCGGATCCTATTTGGTAACCATAGTCATGACAATATGTGGCACCGTCCTTGGCCTATTTCTTATAACTATGACGGGTTATGCCCTTCAAAGGCCCGATTTTGAATTTAGAAACCAGATATCCTTTTATATATACTTTACAACCCTGTTCTCCGGGGGCCTGGTTCCCTTTTATCTTCTCATTGTAAAGGTATTGGGGCTTAAGAACAACTATCTGTCAGTTTTCCTGCCGGGTCTTATGTCACCCTGGCTGATAATACTAATGAAGAACTTTACCAAATCCATTCCCTTTGCCATAACCGAATCTGCCAAGATAGACGGAGCCAACGACTTCAGAATATTTC
>JAAYRX010000205.1 GCA_012518535.1 Clostridiales bacterium
CATCATCGGACAGCGGAGAAACCACGCCCGTAGGCAGTCCCCTGTCGCTCAGCTCAACCCGCTCCCCTATGGATACCTTTACCTTTACATTGTCAGGATCTACTCCCTCTTTGAATTTCAGTGCAAAAGCGGTGTGCCATCCCAGGCCCAGGGGCATATCCTCCTTGCCCGCGTTGGATATGGCTATATCCTGGTGAAGTCCATGAGCATTGAGGGTATATACCATTTTTATCGTAAAGTCATGAGGATAATAGCTATAATAATCCTCGTCCCTGTCACTCTTATAGATTAGGCTGACAACGGCTTCATCCTCGTCTGACTTTATCACGTCAAAGCTCCATGGACGATGGGACAGAAATCCATGCAGGGAATTGTTGGTTTGTTTTTCACTGATTGGGAACTGATATGTTCTTCCCGAGAATTCAAAACGGCCAGCGTCTATCCTGTTGGGCGGAAAAAGTATGGGAAGCCCGTAAACCACCGGCGCCTTGGCAACTTCCTCATAGGAGTCGTAGTGTCTCAATACATCAAAGTCACCCTTCCGCAGGGCAATAACATTTCCACCAATTTCAGGCGCTATAACGGCTTCATAGCCCCCGGCTTTGATCTCCCAGACCTTACCCTTCTTTACTATTAGTTCCACGCTATCCTCTCCTCACTTATATACTATTCATATCCTGTACCGTATGTACAAACAAGGTGCCTGTACCTATAATTGTATACCAAGTAGATTATACAATAATCCATCGGCTAAATCCATTAAATGATACTCATTGCTAAGGAATAGTTCATTTAAATTATTATTGCAAATCTTCGAATGCTTGTACTTCCTGTTTAGACCCTTTCTTACAAGAATACCTGACTAGATTCTCTTGCCAATAATATCTGGCTAAATATATTGCCATATATATTAAGTATGATGTTGACCCAAGTATTCCAATAAGGGATTTAATGTAGTAAAATATACACAGGATGCTATAAAGGAACAAGGATTGGCCGGGATTTCAAAAGCTTATAAAATTCACATATTTTCCTGATATAGCAGGATAATTTTTGAAATTCGCAGCGGTACAAAGAGAGGGTGTAGAATAAATGAAAGAATCAAAGCTTATAGACTATCTGGACTCGCTCCAGGAGCAGGGTATCCCCGGATGCGACTGTGTAATCTACAAGGACCATAAGGAAGTATTTCGTCATACTACCGGTTTTGCCGACCATCAAATGACCAAGCCCCTGACAGGAAGCAACACTTACTGGCTCTACTCGGCCTCAAAGGTCATCACCTGCACAGCCCTTATGCAACTTGTGGACAGGGGAAGTATCGGTCTCGATGACCCGGTCTCCAAATATCTTCCCGAGTACAAGGAAATGATGGTCAAGGAAGGCTCTTCGGTCCGGAAGGCGGAGAATGCTATGACCATAAGGCATCTGCTGACCATGCAAAGCGGCCTCAACTATGATCTCATGACCCCATCCATAAGAACTCTCCTAAGAGAAAAGGATAATAAGGCCACCACCAGGGAGATAATGGGGGCTCTTGCCAATGAGCCTTTGGATTTTGAACCGGGGACCCGTTATCAGTATAGCCTAAGCCATGATGTCCTCGGGGCGGTTATTGAGGTGGTATCCGGCCAGGGTTTTGGAGAGTACCTGTATGAGCATATCTTTAAGCTATTGGGTATGAAGAATACCGGCTTTAGGTGGACCCCTGAACTGAAGGCTAAAATGTCGGATCAGTTTATGTACAACGAAGAAACCTCCAAAACCAAACCCATGACCCTAAACAACCCCTATGTCTTTTCAGATACTTATGAAAGCGGCGGTGCCGGCTTGATATCAACGGCAGATGATTATATTCTATTCCTGGATGCCATGTGCAACGGCGGGTTAAGCAGGGAAGGCTACAGGCTGCTATCCATGGAGTCCATTGATGAAATGCGAAAGGATCAGCTGGGCAGGGCCTCCAGGGAGGATTTTGACCTTATGGGGAAAGTCGGCTACAGCTACGGGCTGGGCGTTCGCACCATGGTTGACAGGGAAGTATCGGGAGCCAGGAGTCCTGTAGGGGAATTTGGATGGGACGGTGCTGCAGGCGCCTATGGCTTGATTGATGTGGAGAATCGTCTCGCCATCTTCTATGTTCAGCATGTCCATAATTGCGGATTCGTCTACGGTACAGTACATCCAACCATCAGGGACCTGGCTTATGATATGCTGGGCCTCTAGAAAGTACTCAATAGAACAAAAGGGGACGGTTCTCCTGGATTTACCCGGAGATACCGTCCCCTTTTCTATGCTCATATAGCTTATTTTCATCTTATCTTGTGTTCAGGCTCTTCCAACAGAACCGCACAGGCGTATTTTTGTGCGGGCCGCTTCCTTCACAGCCTCTTTGGCAGCTCCCATGTATTTGCGCGGATCGTTTTCCCTGGGATTGGCCGTAAATACCCCCTGGATGGCATTTGCCATGGGTACCTTCAGCTCGGTTGCAATGTTTACCTTGCATATCCCCCGCTTTATGGATTCTCTGACAGCCCCATCGGGTACTCCGGAACCCCCGTGAAGCACCAAGGGTATTCCTACCCGATCATTGATGGCTGATAGCCTTTCAAAATCCAATTTTGGCTCACCCTTGTAGAGTCCATGGGCTGTCCCAATAGCTACGGCCAAAGTATCGACTCCTGTAGCCCTGGCAAAATCCCAGGCCTCTTCCGGGACGGTTAGAGCGGCATCCCTTTCGTCTGTGGTCATATCATCCTCGGTTCCTCCGATCCTGCCGATCTCCCCCTCTACCGCTACGCCTACTCTTCGGGCTATGTCGACCACCTTCTTAACGATAGTTACATTTTCATCATAGGGCAGCTTTGAACCATCTATCATTACAGATGTATAGCCGGCCCTTATGCAATGCATTATGATATCAAAAGATTCGCAATGGTCCAGGTGCAGACAGACAGGTATGTCATAGAGCTCTGCGGCAGTCTTTACACAGGCCGCAACGTAGGGGATTCCAGCGTGTTCCAGGGATCCGGGCGTGGTCTGAATTATGACCGGGGAGCTCTCCTCCCATGCGGCCTCCACCACCGCCTGGATAGTCTCCAGGTTGTATACATTAAAAGCCGCTATAGCATACCCTTCCCTTTGTGCATCTTCTATCATCTTCATGGGATTAACCAGTGCCATTTTACCGCCCCCTTCTATTAATATAGTACCATATTATTGGATAAAAGGAAGATATATCTCAAAGAGGGCGTGATTAAATTATAGAGTCTAATGGACCCGTTCTTCGCTCATCAGATTGCTGACAGTGCCCAACTTAAGGCCCTTTTCCATGATTGCCTTTATCATGGTGTCCAGCCCCTCAGCAGTGGGCTTGGTAGGATGCATGAGGATCATGGAACCATTCTCAACCTTTCCGACAACCCTATTAACCATTTCCCAGGTATCGGGCTTTTTCCAATCAACGGTATCCACCGTCCATAGAATTGTTCCCATACCAAGCTCATGGGCCACCCGAACCGTATCATCATTAAAGCTTCCACTTGGCGGAGCAAACCACTTGGGCTTTACGTTAAGGGTTTCTATTATGACCTTATTGGTCTTCACCAACTCATCTATTGTCCGGTTTACGGAACACTGGCTGAGATCGGGATGGCTGTAGGCATGGTTCCCGATTTCATGACCTGCCCCTTTTATCTCTTTGGCAAGTTCAGGGTTGTTCCTGACCCAACTCCCGTCAAAGAAGAAGGTCGCCTTTACCTGGTGGTTTTCCAACACCTTGAGGATATCCGAGATATACTCGTTCCCCCATGCCACGTTAATCAAGAGAGCCACCATAGG
>JAAYRX010000206.1 GCA_012518535.1 Clostridiales bacterium
GAAATCCATGGATCTTACTCTGGAGGATATTTTCCTACAGGTAACCACCCAGGAAAAAGTGGAGGTGTCCTAATATGTTAGCAGTGTTTAAACGTGAATTGAGAGCTTATTTCACTTCATCCACAGGCTTTATCTTTATGGGATTTTTCCTGCTACTGTCCGGATTCTTTTTTGCCATGACCAACTTGTTTCCGGCCAGTCCCGACTATAACTCTGTACTGGGTAGCATCACCTTTATCTTCTTAATAGTGGTGCCCATCCTGACCATGAGGCTGATGCCCGATGATAAGAGGCAGAGAACCGATCAGCTGTTGTTTACCAGCCCCACTTCCTTAACCGGCATAGTTCTGGGTAAATACTTCGCAGCAGTATCGGTGTTCGTTTTGACTCTTCTCATAACCTGCATATATCCCATCATCCTGTCCTTTTTTGGGAATCTGGCAACATGGGAGATTGTAGGCGGATATATAGGATTTTTACTGTTGGGTTCGGCCTTTATCTCCATAGGGCTCTTTATATCCACCTTGACGGAGAACCAGGTAATTGCTGCGGTAATCACCTTCAGTGCCCTACTGTTCATGTGGATAATCGATTGGGTAGCCCAGGGACTTCCTACTGACAAGACGTCCGGTATTATCTTCGCAGGTATAATCGTCCTGGCACTGGGAGCATTTGTATACTTTAATACAAGAAACATATATGTGGGCGTAGCCACCACCCTGGTGGGTGCCATAATCATAGTTTTGACCTATTTTCTGGCAGATAAGTATTTCTTCGATGGATTTATCGTAAGGGCTTTTGAATGGTTTTCACTACTGAAACGCTATGAAGAGTTCCAAATAGGTATTTTGAGTTTGAGTCCCATAGCATACTATATTACCTTTTCAGCAGCCTTCGTCTTTTTGACAATCAGGGTGCTGGAAAAGAGACGATGGAGTTAGGGGGGAGTCAGGGTTATGAAATTAGATAGGCTTAAGATTTTGAATTCGTTCAAGGACAAGAAGTTTAAATATGGCGGATATGCGACTTTGTTGACAGCCTTTGTACTGGCTATCCTGATCATAGTAAACCTGGTGGTAGGGCAGATCCCCTTCAAGATCGATTTAACGGAGAATAGATTGTTTTCCCTTTCGGATCAGACCGATACCATATTAAAGAACCTGGATCAGGAGATACAGATCATCGGCCTGTACAAGACCGGCAGCGAGGATAAGGTATTTGACGAGATACTGCAAAAGTATAGAAGGAAGAACAATAATATCACCGTTACCTATGTCGATCCCGTAAAAAACCCCACCTTTTCCAGCAAGTATACCAAGGACGGCACCAGTCTCAGAGATGGCAGCTACATCGTAGAGAGTGGGGATAGGTTTAAGGTAATAGACTATTATGATCTCTTTAATGTAAGAACTGACCAGTACGGAAACACCCGCGCCGAATCCCTGGCCCTGGAGGAAAGGGTAACCAGCGCTATTCAATATGTGACGGCGGAAGAGCTTCCTGTTATATATCTTCTGGAAGGACATATGGAAGAGGCCCTGCCCTATGATCTGAGGAAGAAGATGGAGTTGGAGAACTATGAGATTAAAAACCTCTCCCTTCTGACGGAGGACGAGGTACCGGCTGATGCATCCATACTGATGGTAATTGCTCCTCAGCGGGATATGACCGATGAAGAGGAAGAAAAGATCAGGAAATATCTGGACGCAAAGGGCCGGGCGATATTCTTGATGGATATAGTGGAAGCCGATATGACAAACTTTGATGCTCTCTTTAAGAGCTATGGCATAGCCTTGAACAAGGCCTTAACTATAGAGGCGGACAGGAATCATTACTTCCAACATCCTACATGGTTGATCCCTGAAATGATAAGCCATAGCATAATAAGTCCCATGAAGGTCAACAAGATGCAGGTGTTAACCATGGGGGCACAGGGTATCGAGATACTGGATATGAAGAAGAGATCCATCGAGATTGAACCGCTACTGGTGACCAGTGATGATGCCTGGGGAAGGACCGACTATACATCCACTGCCCCTGACAAGGAAGAGGGAGATATAGACGGGCCCTTCAATATCGCAGTGGCCATAGCCGACAAGACCTGGGACGAAAAGATAGGTAAGTACCATGAAACAAGGATGGTAGTTGCAGGGGATGCTGAGTTTATTGACCCCAGGTTTGCCAGCATAGGAAATGCGGACTTCATATTAAACAGCCTTAACTGGCTCCAGGATAAGCAGGAGAGCATTTCTATCAGACCCAAGAGCCTACTGAGCCAATACCTTAACATCAATGCTTTCCAGCGATTATTGTTTGCCGGCATAACCGTAATACTAATACCCTTGATTATCTTAGGAGCAGGGTTGGTTATGTGGCTTAGGAGGAGACACCTATGAGGAAGTCCAAAAATCTCATAATACTGATAGTAGTACTCGGTATTTTGACAGGCTCCTATTTCTTTCTATCCAACAGGCCTGAACCCGAAGAACCCGATGTGGTTGATAAGGTCTCAGTCTTAAAGCTGAACAAGGATGATATTGTTAAGATGGAGATCGAGAATGAATTCGGCGGGCTGACCTTTAACAAGGTAGAGAAGGAAGTAGAAGAGGAGAAGGACGGGAAAAAAGAGAAGGTAAAGAAGAGCGTATGGGAAGTGGATTATCCCTATGAGGTAACCCTAAGGGAAATTCGGGTGGATGATTTGGCCTATAGCTTTGCCAACCTGGAGGCGGAGCGGGTTATAGAGGAAGAGACTCCGGATGATCTTTCGCCTTATGGCTTGGATAAGCCCCAGGCTACAGGCAAGGTTACCTTAAAGGACGGTACGGAAGAGATCCTCTATCTTGGAAACAACACTCCCATAGGCAATACCTACTACCTGATGCTCAAGGGGGATCCAAAGGTTTATGAGGTATGGACGAACCACGGTGACCATCTAAGGTATAGACTTGCCGATGTGAGGGATAATAGATTGCCCCGGGTTAATACCCAGGATCTGACCTACCTTTTGATTGATAAAAAGGACGGCAGACCCATCGAAATCAAGTTGACCGATATAGACGATGAGGATTATGTCCAGACCACCCTTACGGATTTGAAGATGTTAAAACCGTACAGGGAGTATATGAACGTAAACGGAGAGGCTTTATCCAGGTATATGGAGAAGGTACCTGTCCTGAATATAGACGAGTTCATTGAGGATGGCGCCAAGGATCTTTCAAAGTACGGACTTGATGAACCATCGGCTGAGTTTATCCTAAAGGACAACGAAGAAACTTTACATCTGTTGCTCGGCGATGAATACGAGGATGGCAAGATATATTTTAAAACGCCGGATTCGGATTCCGTTTATGGGATGAAGAAGAGCAATGCGACATTCCTGGATGTAACGCCCTTCGAGCTGGTGGACAGATTTATCTATATAGTAAATATCGATTTTGTGGATAAAATAGTAGTGGAGGGCCTGGGTCATAAGCATACCCTGACCTTGGAAAAGGAAACTAAACCGGCAGAAGAAGAGGGCGAAGAGGATGAGGTTATCCATACCTTCAAGATAAATGGGAAAGAGGTTGAAGATAAGCCCTTTAGGAAGGTATACCAGAGCATAGTAGGCGTTCTTGCTGATGCCGAGGTCCGAGAGGGTAGCCAGGGAGAAGCGGAAGTCAAGGCTATCTTCTATCTGAATAAGGGAAAAAATCGAGAGATGCATATAGACTACGTACCCTATGATGAAGATTTCTATGCCGTGTTTATAGACGGTGAGTCTGAATTTGCGGTAAACAAACCCGAGGTACAAAAGATGCTGACTGATGTAGAGGCCTTGTACCGAGGGGAGTTTAAAACAGATTAAACTATAGCAAAGGGGACGGTTCCTCCTGCTGTCGAGGGCAGGGAAGCCGCCCCTTTTTTTAAGGAGGCAAGACATGATGCTGGAAGTATTCAAAGGATTTCATAATAAGCCGGACTATCATAACCAATACATAACCCAAATTAATCGGGCACCTGCCCACTTTCCCTGGGCCGCTTATGAAGATGCAGAACAGGCCAGGCTGGACGGGGATTCAAAGTTCATATTATCCCTGGACGGGGAATGGGATTTTTTATTGGCAGACAGTCCGGCGGCTATACCCGGCGGATTCAATCGACCCGATGCAGATATGTCGGGATGGGGTAAGATAAAGGTACCGGGTAACTGGGAACTTCAAGGATTCGGAAAACCGGTATATGTAAATACCCTTTACCCCTTTAAGGATAAGATGGGGGAGAAGTATCTACTGAATATAGGGGAAAAGAAGGATTATGATATCTATCAAAGATACAATCCTCCCTATGTGCCGGAGGAGAACGCCTGCGGCATATATCGCAGGTCCTTTGTGCTGCCCGAGTCATTTGACAAGCGCAGCGTATTCATTAACTTTGGGGGAGTGGAGTCTGCCTATTATCTTTGGATTAACGGGCAACCAGTAGGCTATTCTCAGGACAGCAAACTCCCGTCGGAATTTGAGATAACCGAATACTTAACTACCGGTGAAAACTTAATAACCCTGGTAGTACTCAGGTTTTGTGACGGTACCTGGCTGGAAGGTCAGGACTACTTCCACCTGTCCGGTATATTTAGATCCGTAAAACTAATCGCCAAGCCGAAACTGCGCATTCAGGATTTCAAAGTGGATGCAAAGCCCACAGTTCACGGTGGCGGGGTTATAAATGCCCGCTGTTTTGTTAACAGGACAGAGAGGTTTGCTGACTCTTCCATAAGGCTTTCCCTCTTCGATCAATCCGGTAAATTACTGATTGAGTCCACAAAAGCCGTAGACACCACCAGCCCGATCATGGGAATGGGATCCGGATGGGGCTTTAAGGGGATGCGGCCAATCACCGAATCCGCCTTCTTCGAGCTTGAGGTAGATGATGTACTGCCCTGGGACTTTGACAGGCCAAACCTGTATAGGCTGGTATTTACACTGATAGATAGCAGCGGTCAGGAAAGGGATTTTGAAGCCCTAAACATTGGCTTTAGAGAGATAACCATCGAAAACAACGTCATCAAATTAAATGGCAAACGGGTGGTCTTTAGGGGAACTAACAGGCATGAGCACTTCTGGCTGACCGGAAGAGCCGTAAGCAAGGAGCATATGATAGAGGAGATCAAGCTGATGAAAAGGCTGAACTTCAACTCCGTCAGGACCAGTCACTATCCGGATGACCCGGTATGGTATGACCTATGCGACAAATATGGGCTTATGGTTGTTTGCGAAACCAATTTGGAGACTCATGGACTGGGAGGAAATCTGACCAACAACCCGGAATGGTCGGAAGCCATGCTGGAGCGGGCCAGACGTATGGTCTTAATCCATAAAAACCATCCTTCCATAGTATCCTGGTCATTGGGGAACGAATCAGGATATGGTCCCGGCCATGCGGCCATGGCCAA
>JAAYRX010000232.1 GCA_012518535.1 Clostridiales bacterium
AATAATTCATGGGAGGTGTGTATGATGGCTTTAAACTATAATAGGCTATGGAAACTATTGATAGATAAGGGTATGAAGAAAAAAGACCTTCAAGAGTTATCTGGTGTAAGTTCAGCTACAATTACAAAGCTTGGAAGAAATGAAAATGTAAATACCGAGATACTCCAAAGAATATGTAATGCATTAAAGTGCGATATATGTGATATTTTAGAGTTTATACCAGATAAAACTGATTAATATAAGGAGAGAAAAGTATGATTAAAGATATTTTAAATGAGAATGAAAAAATGACTCCTAACTTTAAAGAAATAGCTATATTAAAAGAGCATTTTCCATCATGTTTTAGAAATGATGGAACTTTTGACATTGAAAGGTTCAAAGGTTTTTTAAGTGACAAAATTACAGTTACTGACGAGGGTTATGAGTTAAAGTTTTTAGGTAAAAACTATGCAAGGTTACTAGCTTCAGTTGATACCACAACAGTAATTACACCTAATGAAGAACACAACTCAAAGCCAGAAAATAAAAACAGTGAGAACATATATATCAGTGGTGATAATCTAGATGGATTAAAGCATTTATTAAAGTCTTACTCTGGAGAAGTGAAATGTATTTACATTGACCCCCCCTATAATACTGGTACTGATGGTTTTGTATATAATGATAATTTTGATTTTACCGTTGATAGTCTTTCAGAAAAGTTAAGTATAAGTGAAGAGCAAGCTGAACGTATTCTTGACCTTACAAAGCGTGGTTCTGCTTCCCATTCCGCCTGGCTTATGTTTATGTACCCACGGTTGCTTCTTGCCAGGGACTTACTAACTGAAGATGGTGTGATTTTTATTTCAATAGACAATAATGAATATGCGAATTTAAAACTTTTGTGTGATGATATTTTTGGCGAGGAAAATTTTGAATCTAATATTATCACAATAGTAAACCCAGGTGGGAGAGATTATAAACAGGTTGCAATTACTAACGAGTACTTGTTATGCTACGGTAAAACTGAATTTTTAGAGCTAAATGAAGTACCCAAAGAAGTGGATTTTAGACTTTTCGATACAGCTGGTGGCTATACCGCACGTGAGTTAAGAAACAGGAATCCTAAATTCCATAGTGGTAATCGACCAAATTTATTTTATCCGTTTTATGTGAATCCAGATATTACAGAAAATGGTTTTTGCGCAGTAAGCTTAGAAAAATCAGCCGAATATTATATTGAAGTAAAACCTTATAATAGTATGGGGAAAGAAAGCGTATGGCGTTGGGGAAAGGTGAAATCTAATGAGAATATCGTTATCGATGATATAGACAAGAGTAAAATTATCGCAAAACAAAAGAGAGATGGAAATTGGAATATATACGAGAAAGATAGAAGAGCAACAACGAAAGTGAAATCTCTTTGGGATGAGACGGAAATGCGCACAGAAGAAGGAACACGCCAATTTAGAAGGCTATTTGGAGAATCATATTTTGACCACCCGAAACCTGTAGATTTAATAAAAAAATGTATTCTAATTGGCACAAATGAAGATGATTTAATTTTAGATTTCTTTTCAGGCTCTGCAACAACAGCTGATGCGATAATACAGTTAAATGCTGAAGATGGTGGAAATAGAAAGTTTATAATGGTTCAATTACCAGAGATTATAGAAGAGGGAAAACCAGCATATGAAGCAGGCTATAGAACTATAGATCAAATTGGGATGGATAGAATTATTAAAGCAGCTAATAAAATAAAAGAAGAAAATCCAGATTCAGAAGCTGATCTTGGTTTTAAACACTTTATTCTTCAAGAACCAACTCCTAATACTTTAGATAAGATTGAAGTTTTTGACCCTAATGAAAATAAATTGTTTGCAGATAAATCCCTTCTTGATGAATTTGGTAAACCTACAATACTTAGTACATGGCTTGTAAGAGATGGTTATGGTTTAACTGCTCAACCAGAAGAACTTGATTTATCTGG
>JAAYRX010000028.1 GCA_012518535.1 Clostridiales bacterium
TAGCCGGTGCTACAGGGTCGGGTAAAAGCGTTTGCATAAATTCCTTGATTGTAAGTATTCTCTATAAGGCCTCACCTAAAGATGTCAGGCTGATACTAATAGATCCCAAGGTGGTGGAGCTGAACCACTTTAATGGAATACCACATTTGCTGATACCAGTTGTAACAGATCCTAAAAAAGCTGCTGGGGCCTTAAATTGGGCAGTAATGGAGATGACTAACAGGTATAAACTGTTTGCGACAGAAGGTGTTAAGGATCTTCACAACTACAATAGTAAAATCCAAACCATGGGACAGGATACTTTACCACAGATAGTGGTCGTTGTAGACGAGTTATCTGATCTGATGATGGTGGCACCGGGAGATGTGGAGGATGCCATATGCAGGCTGGCACAGATGGCAAGGGCTGCCGGGATTCATTTGGTAATTGCCACTCAGCGACCTTCTGTTGATGTTATAACGGGATTGATAAAAGCCAATATTCCATCACGGATTGCCTTTGCTGTTTCTTCCCACACGGATTCACGGACAATATTGGATATGGGTGGTGCCGAAAAACTGTTGGGCAGGGGGGACATGTTGTTCCATCCTGTGGGAGCCAGTAAACCCATCAGGGTTCAGGGTTGCTTTGTATCGGAAAAAGAGATTGCCAGTATCGTTGACTACATAAAGACTGTACATAACACACCTACATATGATTTAGAGGTAATTGAAGAAATTGCCGCTGATAGGGAAGAACAGATAACGGAGGAACACGATGAATTATTACCCGAAGCTATAAGTATAGTAATAGATGCGGGTCAGGCCTCTATTTCAATGTTGCAAAGGCGACTCAGAATCGGGTATGCAAGAGCTGCCCGTATGATAGATGAAATGGAGGTAAGGGGGATAGTCAGCGGGTTTGATGGTAGTAAGCCAAGAAATGTACTTATTTCAAGAGAAGAGTTTGAAGAAGAGTTTGAAGAATAGCTCATATTTGCAAAGATAAAATATAGGATTAGTCTATGATTAAAAGTTTTGGGGGATAGTCATGAATCTAGCAAACAGGATAACCTTTATAAGGATTTTTATTATTCCATTGTTTATGGTATGTCTCTTAGGTAATTTCCCTTATAGTCAATATGTAGCAGCTTTTATTTTTGTTTTGGCAGCAAGTACTGATTCCATGGATGGATATATAGCACGCAAGAGGAATGAAGTTACAAATCTCGGTAAATTCTTAGATCCACTTGCCGATAAACTGCTTATTACATCTGCCCTTGTTGTTTTAGTGGAAATGGGTAAGGTCTCATCCATTATAACGATTATTATAATCAGTAGGGAATTCATAGTGACGGGGTTTCGAATTATTGCTGCCGCTGAAGGTGTCGTTATCGCAGCCAGCTGGCTTGGTAAAGTCAAAACTATTGTACAAATCGTGTCCATAGTTGCGATACTTCTTGATAATTTTCCCTTTAGTTATGTGGGATTCCCCTTTGATATAGTAACCCTATATATTGCTGCCATAATAACCATATTATCCGGAATAGATTATATCTACAAGAATCGTAGTTTATTAAAAGAAAAACATGAGTCTTAATACTGATTTTAAGACAGAATCACCACTTACTTTAGGGGGGACTATGAATGAACGCTGAGATTATTGGTGTAGGTACTGAATTGTTGTTAGGGCAAATTGTCAATACGGATGCACAGTATCTTTCACAAAAACTTTCTCAATTGGGTATCAACCTATTCTACCATACCGTTGTAGGAGATAACATGGAAAGAGTAAAACAGGCCTTGTCAATTGCTGTTGACAGGGTTGACCTGATTATAACTACCGGGGGATTAGGCCCTACTATGGATGACCTAACCAAAGAAGCAATAGCAGAATTTTTAGGACTGAAGCTGGTGGCGCATCAGCCCAGTATTGACGCCATGGAGGCGTTTTTTGTAAAAAGAGGTAGGACTATCAGCAAAAACAACTATAAACAGGCTGATTTCCCTGAAGGAGCTATAATTCTTCCCAATAGCGTCGGCACTGCACCGGGTGCTATAGTTGAGTATAATGACAAAATCTTTGTAATCCTGCCGGGTCCTCCTCGCGAGTTACAACCTATGTTTGAAAATCACGTTATCCCATATTTGGAATCAAAAAGTGATGAGAAGATAGTATCCAAGGTTCTAAAGATTTACGGAATAGGTGAATCAGTTATGGAAGAGAAAATACAGGATATACTGGCTAATCAAAGCAATCCCACTATTGCGCCATTGGCAGGCGATTCCGAATTGACCTTAAGGATAACAGCCAAGACTGCCCGAAATGACGATCCGCTTACGCTAATCCAACCATTGGAAAACAGAATCAGGGAGAGATTAGGAGACTTGATCTATGGTGTCGATGGTGATACTTTGGAAAGCGTGGTAGTCAATCTATTAACCAGATCAAGTAAAACCCTGGCGGTAGCCGAATCATGCACAGGTGGGCTTATAGCTCAGAGGATAACCAGTATACCAGGAGCATCCAATGTCTTTATCGAGGGGACTATAACCTATAGCAACCAATCCAAAATAGAAAGGCTGGGAGTAACAAAAAAAACTCTAAATGACTATGGTGCTGTTAGCTATGAAACGGCGACAGAAATGGTAAAGGGTATACTGCATACAACAGGTGCTGATGTGGGCATATCGATTACAGGGATTGCAGGTCCCAGGGGTGGAACACCGGACAAGCCCGTAGGCCTTGTATATATAGCCATTGCTGACAAAAATGGATATATGAAAGTTCAAGAGCATAATCTATTGGGCGAAAGGACAAGGGTACAACAAACCGCAGCATCAATTGCACTAGATTCTGTAAGACGTATGCTTTTGAATATTAACTAAACAAAAAAATGAAATATTCATTGACGTAGTCGTTAAAATATCATATAATATAGAAA
>JAAYRX010000207.1 GCA_012518535.1 Clostridiales bacterium
CATTCAGGTCCAGGAAAGCGCCCTTGCGGTAATAGTCCCTGGCATTCAACCAATTGGCAGAATAGAGCATATCACATTCTTCCTGGGCGTTCAGTATCAGGGAATACCTGGTAAGATAGTCAGCCCAGCCAATATAGTTTGTCTTCAATGTGGCATTAAAGTCCTCTAAAATCATTTCATTCAGAGGCCCCAGAACATCATCCAGGCCTGCTGCCGCGTCTCCGGCAAACCAGACTACCAACTCTATTTTCTTGGATGTGTCAAGTGCAGGGGTTATATCATCGGCAGCATCAGCATCATCGGTAGTATCAGTGTCATCTGTTTCTGTAACAGGCGATGCTGGGTCTTTACCGGAGGCCGGTTCCTTTCCATTTTCGGAAGAACCGCAGCCGGCAAAACTTGCGACGATGAGAACCAAGGTTAGCAATAAAGCAATAACACTAGTTTTCTTTTTACACCATTATACGGACTTAATCCATGATTACTCGCCTGTTTGGCAGTAATCATGTACCCTTCAGATAAAATGCATTCAGACAATACGACAAGAACAGGTTAATTAAGTGCCTTAATCAATAGCCTGTAGGATGCTTCCATGGCATCTTCGATATTGACTTGGCTGTTAAAATTTCTTTGATGAAAGTATTGGGAAAACCCAATAGTGACACTGGAGATGACCATATTTCGGTAGTAGGTATCCCCTATCTTATCCACAATGATCCCCTCCTCTATTCCTATTTCCAACAGATGGTCGAAGAGCTCATGGATCTTTAGCAGATGATTGGACAGATCGCATTTGTATTCACGCAGATATTCATAGAACTCCTGGAGGCCGCCGAGGGATAGCAGCATCCTTAAAGTAGACATATTATCGTCCATACATTCGGCTATAATATAAAGTCCCTCATAGAATTTCTCCTTAAATCCTTTCTTCTTTTTTATCCTCGAATACGCAGCCTCCACCTCATTGTCTATCTTATATAGAATAGCCAGGGATATAGCCTCCTCCTTGGAAGCAAAATAATCATATATAGTACCCTTGCCCACATCGGCTGCCCGGGCTATATCGGATACCTTGATGGAGTAGGGGTTTATCCCCTTCTCCATCAATTCTATAATACCGTTAAAAATAGCTATCTTTTTTTCTGAATATAAGACCTCACTCATATCCTATTCAGCTCCTTTAATTGTTGCCTTTTCCCGCGAACCTCTATGGAATACATCGTACATAACCGGTACCACAAAGAGGGTAAGAATCGTAGAATAGGTCAGGCCACCAATGGATACTACGGCCAAAGGCTGTAGCATTTCAGCCCCCATACCCACACCCAGGGATAGGGTAGATAATCCCAATATAGTGGTTATAGCGGTCATGAGGATGGGCTTAATTCGGGTTCTTCCTGCCATTACCAAGGCTTGCCTGACATCCAAACCGGTCTCTCTCACTTGATTGGTAAAGTCAACGAACACTATACCGTTATTAACAACAACACCGCTTAGGACCAGGAATCCCAGCATGGATACGAGGCTTATCTCATAACCCGCCAAAGCCAGGGCTATCAAACCACCGGTAAAGGCCAGGGGTATGGTGAACATAACTATAAAAGGGGACAGCAGAGACTGGAATTGGGCTACCATTATAAGATAGATAAAGGCTATGGCTAAGGCCAGCATATAGGCCAGATCCCTAAGGGAGGTGTTTATGGTCTCATTCTCCCCCGCCGTTTCAATTTTATATCCATCCGGGAGGCTATAGTCTTTAAGCTTATTCTCAAATTCCCTACTGACGAGGCCGATATTGTAATCAGCCTCTATACCAGCCCTGACTGACAGATATCTTTCCTGGGAATCCCTTCTTATGGATGATAATCCCTTCCCCTCTACCACTCGGGCTATATCTCCGACAGCAACCTCCGTTTCCTCACCATCCTTGACAGCCGTTATGGTCAAATCCATCAGCCCTTTTTTGTTAATATTTTGGGTCGCCCCGTCTATGACAATTACCGGGAAGTCCTTATTCTCCACGGTTAATGTGGTGGCAGATCTATCCTTGGTTATAAAAGAATTGACTTTAGAAAAGACCTGTGCCACGGTCAAACCCTTTTCCATGGCCTTGTCCTTATCCACAAGAATTCTTATCTCTGTAAGGGTTTCCTCTACACCGTCAGAGATATCAGCAACGCCTTCCGTTTCCTCCAAAATTCCTGCTATATCGGCGGATATTTCCTGCAGGGTATCTATATCCCTGCCTTTTATCATAACTTCTATTCCCGAACCACCAAAGGCTGTCATATCTACGTTGGAAGAGCTTATATGGATCTGGCAGTCCAAGTCCTCCGTCAGATCCCTTATTCTTCTTTCTATCTCTGCATTATCAATCTTTTTGCTCTCATCCAGGAGGAGATACAATCCCATGGAGCCGGTGTCGGATCCCCCTCCACCTCCCAACAAACCGCTTCCACTCATTATACCGCTTTGGAAAGCCCCTACAGTCTCGACGCCCTCTATCCCCATAATCCGGTCCATTACCTTATCGGACATGGCGATTGTATCCTCGCGGGTAGCTTCTTTGGGCATCTCAATGGTCACGGACATCTGAGGTGCGTCCATGTCAGGTATAAATGCGGTGCCCAGGGACAAGCCTAAATATACGCTTAGGCCCAGTAGTGCCACGACAAAGAGCATTACCACTGCCCGATGCCCCAATGCCCATTTTAGCATCTTGCTGTATAGTTCTGTAAACCTATCAAACAATCTGTTCCGCTTTTCACTAGTCTTTTTAAGCATATTGGATGCCATA
>JAAYRX010000208.1 GCA_012518535.1 Clostridiales bacterium
ACGATGACTGCGTGGCCATTAAGGCGGTTGACTATCAGCATGAAGCCGGACACAAAAATGTAAAGAACGTAAGAATATCGGACAGCGTCTTCTGGAACGCTGAATTTGGGAATGCCCTGGAAATAGGCTATGAAACCCGATGCGATGAGATTAGCAATATAGTATTTGAAAACTGCGATGTCATCCGCAGTGAATTCGAGGGCTACCAGTCCGGTGGGACCTTTACCATCCACAATGGAGACAGAGCCCATATAAGAAATGTCAGGTATGAGAATATCAGGGTGGAGGACTCCAGGGAAAAACTCATCGATATTAAAGTTCAATTCTCTCAGTACAGCCGCGATGAGGAGAGGGGCCAGGTCAGCGACATTGTTTTTAACAATATCCAGGTTGTAGACGGACCTTTCCCGGTTTCAATTATTCGAGGATACGATGCAGACCATATGATCAGGGATATAACCATTAAGGATATGGTAGTGCATGGGGAAGAGATCAAGAGTGCCAACCAATGCAGGATGGTGGTCGAGCTGTCCAAGGACATAAACTTCGAATAGGAGTTTATGTTCCTGGGCTTAAGATCCCCAGGCTGCTTGTATCCCATTTACAAACGAAAGGGGAGGAAGTATCATGGACAGACCAAATGTATTGTTTATCAGTGTAGATCAGATGCGGGGAGACTGTCTGGGCATACTGGGACACCCGGTAGTGGAGACCCCCCATTTGGACACCATGGCTCATAAAGGGGTCATGTTTACCAATGCCTACTCGGCGGTACCAACCTGTATCGCTTCCAGGGCAGCCATAATGACAGGCCTTGCCCAGAAAAATCATGGCAGGGTCGGGTACGAAGACAGGGTTGGATGGAATTACGACCACTATATGGCTGGAGAATTTGCCAAGGAGGGCTATCATACCCAGGCCGTTGGGAAGATGCATGTCCATCCCCAGAGGTTCCTCTGCGGATTCCACAATGTGCTGCTTCACGATGGTTATCTTCATGCCTATAGGAACAAAGATGCAAAGGCTTCGGAGAATTGGTTCAACACGGATGACTATCTGCCCTGGCTCAGGGAGAAATTGGGACATGATGTTGCGGATATCATAGATTCGGGTCTGGACTGTAACTCCTGGGTTGCAAGGCCCTGGGTTTATCCCGAGCACCTGCATCCCACCAACTGGGTGGTTAGCGAGTCCATAGACTTTTTAAGGAGGCGGGATCCCACCAAACCCTTCTTCCTTATGATGTCCTTCGTAAGGCCCCATTCACCCCTGGACCCACCGCAATACTACTATGATATGTATATAGATGCGGATATGCCGGATCCTCCAATAGGGGATTGGGAAGTCCAGGATAATGACCAGCAGGATCCCCTGGTCTATAACGGATTTGGCGGAAGGCTAAGCCAAAAGGCTCTAAGGAGGGCAAGGGCAGGTTATTATGGGAGCATAACCCATATAGATCACCAGATAGGCCGATTCCTACAAGCCCTCCACGATGAGAATGTACTAAACAACACCGTTATCCTATTTACTTCCGATCACGGGGATATGATGGGAGACCATGACTGGTTCAGGAAATCCCTACCCTACGAGGGCAGTGCTTCAATTCCCTTTATCATATATGACCCGGGCAATAATCTGCCAGGATTAAAAACCGGTACAACTGTGAACAGCATAGTCGAACTAAGGGATATCATGCCCACCCTGCTTGATGCCGCCGGTATAGAGATACCCGATACCATAGATGGGAAGAGCGTATTACCCCTGGCGACGGGGCAGGAGGCGGAGTGGAGGGAGTATCTCCATGGGGAGCATACCTTCGACACTGCTTCAAACCATTATATAGTCACCGAAAGGGACAAATATGTATGGTATTCCCAGACAGGCCAGGAGCAATACTTCGACCTGGAAAAGGATCCCCAGGAGCTGCATGATGCTATAGAGGATGATGAATACAAGGACAGGGTAGAGTATTTGAGGAGGATCCTTGTTATGGAACTTAAGGACAGGGAGGAAGGTTTTTCCGACGGTACCCGCTTGATAGCAGGTAGACCTTTCAGGAGCAGTCTTTCCCATATCAAGGACTGACAATAGCACTTGGATATTTTTATACTGGTTAGATATAGGTAAAGGCTATTGATAAGCGAATGACTTCATTGATTTGGTTAAGAAAACTTGGCTTATGGAAGGCAGAAAAGCCGTAGCTTTAAGCAGGACGCCGGATTGGAAGCGATAGGCTTTTCAAGTGGAATAAGCCTTAGTTTTCTCCAAATCGATGTCGGAAGTAGGAAGTTTCAAAAAATACATTACTATTAACGCTCGCCATATAAAAACTATAATAGATTTTTTTGAAACTTCAACGATGACGTTATGTTGATGATGTAAAGGAGCGAT
>JAAYRX010000209.1 GCA_012518535.1 Clostridiales bacterium
AAGGGAGAGGATCGGTCGGGCTAAATATGTCCCCGAGGAGGACCTGGATACTCTGGACGAGATTATGAAGGATTTGCGGGAGGAAATGTCATCCCTGATAACAGAGGGAGGATTTGAATATGCTTAAAGAATACAGGACCATTACAGAAGTTGTAGGCCCCCTTATCCTGGTTGAGGATGTTGAGGGCGCCACCTATAACGAGCTGGTGGAGATAGAGCAACAGACCGGGGAAATAAGGATGGGCCGGGTTTTGGAAGTAGACGGAGACAAGGCTGTGGTACAGCTCTTTGAAGGTTCCCAGGGTCTTCAGATTTCCACGAGCAAGGCCAGATTTTTAGGCAGGAGCATAGAACTGGCGGTATCCCCAGATATGCTGGGCAGGGTTTTTGACGGTATGGGAAGGCCCCAGGACGGAGGTCCCAGGATCATCGCGGAGAAGAGGTTGGATATAGAAGGGGAGCCCATCAACCCTTCTGCCAGGAACTACCCCTCAGAGTTTATCCAGACGGGTATTTCTGCCATCGACGGCCTTAACACTCTGGTCCGGGGACAGAAACTGCCGGTATTCTCCGGTTCGGGTCTGCCTCATGCTCAGTTGGCGGCCCAGATTGCCCGTCAGGCCAGGGTATTGGGCGGTGAGAGCAACTTTGCCGTGGTCTTTGCGGCCATGGGTATCACCTTCGAGGAGGCGGACTTCTTTATCTCGGACTTTAGAAGGACCGGAGCTATAGATAGGGCGGTACTGTTCATGAACCTGGCCAACGATCCCGCCATTGAGCGTATAGCAACTCCCCGTATGGCCCTTACGGCAGCGGAATATCTGGCCTTCGATTTGGGGATGCATGTCCTGGTCATCCTCACTGATATAACCAACTATGCAGATGCCTTAAGGGAGATCTCTGCAGCCAGGAAGGAAGTTCCCGGCCGGCGTGGATATCCCGGCTATATGTATACTGACCTGGCCACCATGTATGAAAGGGCCGGCAGGATAAGGGGCAAGCAGGGTTCCATAACCCAGATTCCCATCCTGACCATGCCCGAGGACGATTTGACCCATCCCATCCCGGACTTAACGGGCTATATTACCGAGGGGCAGATCATCTTAAGCAGGGAACTTCATGGCAAGGGTATAGTGCCCCCCATCGATGTACTTCCCTCCCTGTCCAGGCTGAAGGACAAGGGGATTGGGGAAGGCAAGACCCGGGAAGATCATGCGGATACCATGAACCAGCTGTTTGCAGCCTATGCCAGAGGTAAGGAGGCCAAGGAGCTGGCAGCGGTACTTGGCGATGCTGCCCTAAGCGATGTGGATAAGCTGTACGCAGAGTTTGCCGACGAGTTCGAAAAGCGCTACGTATCCCAAGGTTACGATACCGATCGCTCCATCGAGGAGACCTTGGACCTGGGATGGGAACTTTTATCCATCCTGCCCAGGACGGAGCTGAGGCGTATCAGGGACGAATACCTTGACAAGTACCTGCCCCAAGCCCAGGAAGGGAATGAATAGGCCATGGCTGTACTGAGAGTGAACCCTACCCGTGTGGAGCTTAGTCGCCTCAAGAAACGCTTGGCAGTGGCCGTGCGAGGGCACAAGCTCCTGAAGGATAAGCGGGACGAGATGATGAGGCGCTTCATTGAGCTGATCAGGAAGAATAAGACCCTGAGGGAGCAAGTGGAGGCAGAACTTACAAGTGCCCTGGGGGATTTTTTGATGGCAAGAGCGGTTATGTCTCCGGAGGTCCTGGAAGAGGCCGTTATGTATCCTACCAGGGAGGTGGAGCTGACAATCTCAAAGCGGAATATCATGAATGTGGACGTGCCCAGGATAGATTATGAGGAAAAAAGCCAGGAGGGCTTGTCCTCATACCCTTACGGATTTGTGGCCACCTCCGCTGAACTGGACGGGGCCATAGTAACCCTGTCGGGGGTTTTATCCCGCATGCTGGAGCTGGCCGAAATAGAGAAGACCTGCCAGATGCTGGCTGATGAGATAGAGAAGACCAGGCGGCGGGTCAATGCCCTGGAATATATCATGATCCCTCAATTGGAGGAGACCATCCGCTATATAACCATGAAGATGGATGAGGATGAGAGAAGCAGCCGCACCAGGCTTATGAAGGTTAAGGAAATGATAGAGGAGCGTAAGGAAAAAAGTGCGGATTCATATTGAATCTGCATTTTTTTATCATATTTTTCGGAGATCTGAATAGATAGAATTATAATGCAGTCAGGAGGTTGATGTGTATGAGGTGGGAGGAGGTAGCATTGCGTCTGGCACTTGCCCTCTTAATTGGGGGGACCATAGGTGCAGAGAGGGAAAGGGGAGATCGGCCCGCCGGTTTTAGAACCCATACCATGGTCTGTGTGGGGTCGGCTCTGGTTTTCCTGACTTCAGAATTTATTTTTGACAAGTATCATCATCTTGTAAATTTGGATCCTACCCGGCTGCCTGCCCAGGTGATCAGCGGCATAGGTTTTTTGGGAGCGGGGACCATAATACATTACGGCTCCAGTGTCAGGGGACTCACCTCCGCCGCCACCCTTTGGGTTGTAGCCTGTCTGGGCCTGGCAATTGGAGCAGGCTTCTATTTGGGTGCCCTGGCAACTTGGATTGCGGTATATATAATTTTGATATTCCTTAAGAAGATTGAGCTGTCATTCTTTCACGACAGGGGTTCTACCAAAATATCTCTGGAAATTAGCAATACCCCGGAGATAATAGGGCGTGTGACCGATGCCATGGGCGCACTTAACGTTAGAATTAGAGAAATCAAAATAGTACCCGGCGACGGCCAGTGGGCAGTTGTGGATTTTCTGGTGGAGATGCCCAGGCATATAGATAAGAAGGTGTTGATGACCCAGTTGGCTGAGATTGATGGAGTACAATTGGATTAACTGTGGATATCATGACTCAGTTTATATTTTCCGGCTCTTAAAAAGTATATAATGTTTTATTTCGGCAATAATCCAAATATAAGTACGGGTTGGCGGGTGATAGCCTTGAAGTATAAATTTTGGATTATTGGAGTCTTTATTCTGGTCTTATGCACTATCCTCCACACAGGGCATATACGGGAAGAACGGTATGCCAGGGCTTGTGACGACAGCAATGGACAGGATATAGTGGACGAGCTTTTTAAAAGGGCCGGATTCAATTGGACCAGGACTGATATAAGTGCCTGGGCTGCTGTGGATTTGGGCAATATATCAGATGAGGACCTGGAAGGGATATTAACAGATGCCGGCAGCTACCTGAATATGGATATTGAGCCCAATAACACCTTGAAATATTGTGAAGAAACCGGGAGAATAAATTTACAGGGGAATGGCAAAAATGGGCTGAAATATGATATAATCATTGCCGGAGGAAGGAATACCCATATTGTCATAAACGTGGAAAACTATGGCCATTTGTCTGATAGTCGAACCCTTATGGACCAACTGGAAGAGTACTTTCACAGCATCAAGGCAAGTCCCCATATAACCGCCAGCTTCACAGGTGACATCCAGGGAAAGTTATCGACCGATGAGAGATCGGCCCTGGCAAGAGATTTAATCGGGGGAATAAAGGGGACAGCCATTCAAATCATGGAAGATGACCAACTGGTAAGCATAGCCGGATATTCTCCCATGATAGATACAACACCTATGGACGGCATCAACTTTCAAATCGCATCCAGATACAATGAATTTATGGACAAGACCTATCTTTGGATAGGCACCCCTCTTATAAGCACAGAGTATTGATTTACAGAAATTATATAGCTTGTTTGTAATTAAATCATATAGGCCTTTTAAATGGGATCAGCCCCGGTTTTTACAAACGGATTAAAGGATAATATAGAGCCAACATACGAAATATTGTCTGAGCAATCCCTTGAATTAACATAAGGAGGAGAGTAGTGGCTAGATTACTTGTAAAGCAAAGCCCGCCCCTTACGGGGACGGTAAGAATCCACGGCGCAAAGAATTCGGTACTCCCGATTATGGCCGCCTCCCTGCTTACCAGCGATGTATGCACCTTGGAGGAAGTTCCCCTGCTGGAAGACGTACATGTGGCCGGTGAGGTACTTAAGTGTTTTGGTTCCAGGATTAATATTTGGAATAATACCATTACTATTGATAACAGGGACATTTACCTGGGGGAAGCCCCCTATGAGCTTGTAAAAAAGATGAGGGCTTCCTTTCTTGTTATGGGACCATTATTGGCCCGTTTTGGACAGGTGAGGATATCCCTGCCGGGGGGGTGTGCCATCGGAAGCAGACCCATAGACCTGCATCTAAAGGGCTTCTCCGCCCTGGGTGCCGAGATAACCCTGGGACACGGGTATATCGAGGCCAAGGCCAATGGGCTCAAGGGCAACAAGGTCTATCTGGATTTTCCCAGCGTAGGTGCCACTGAGAATATCATGATGGCGGCAACCCTTGCCCAGGGGCAGACCATCATCGAAAATGCGGCAGAAGAGCCGGAAATAGTGGACCTGTCCAACTTTATAAACGCCATGGGGGGAAACGTCAGGGGGGCCGGAACCGGAACCATCAGGATAGAGGGGGTAAAAACCCTGCGAGGCGCCATGCATTCGGTAATCCCCGATAGGATAGAAGCCGGTACCTTTATGGTAGCGGCAGCCATGACCCGTGGAAATATATTGCTGGAAAATGCCCTGATAGACCATCTAAAGCCTATCGAGGCCAAGCTAAAGGAGGCAGGAGCCGTTATTGTGGAAGAGGGAGACGGAATAAGGGTGTGCGGTCCGGATATTCTAAACCCAATTGACATAAAGACTCTGCCCTATCCCGGATTTCCCACGGATATGCAGGCTCAGATGATGGCCCTGGTAGCCTTGGCCCCGGGAACCAGTATAATCACAGAAACCGTATTTGAAAATAGATTTATGCATGTCAGCGAGCTAAAAAGGCTGGGTGCCAATATCAAGATCGAAGGCAGAAGTGCCATAGTGGAGGGAGTAAAAAAGCTGACCGGCACAAAGGTTAGGGCAACGGATCTTCGGGCAGGTGCAGCCCTGGTTCTGGCCGGACTGGTTGCCAGGGGTGAAACGGAGATATCCAACATCTATCATATAGACAGGGGCTATTACAGGATCGAAGAAAAGTTTGCCGATTTGGGGGCGACTATCCAACGCATCCCTTAATCTCCGGCTTCCTCATTCACCTCCCTATTCAAGCCATCTTTTTAATCCCGGTAAACAGGCCTCTATTTTCATGTTCTAAACACAACAAACATATCATATCCTAAATAGTATCTGGCAAAAATTACAGGAATTCGAATATGAAAGGCGAGGCCTATGAGATATTGGATTGATATATTATTGTTGATTATTGTTATTATACTGATCCTGCCTTCATTGGTGATCGGATTGTTCTCTACAAAGGATCCCCGCGAGTCCCCACCCGATTTTCAGGCTCAAAGCGATAAGGATATTATCCATGTTCAAAATAACAACGAGGGATATATAGAGCCTACCATTACCCTGTATAACCACTATACCAAGACTCTGGAGGATATGCCCCTGGAGGAATATGTAGT
>JAAYRX010000029.1 GCA_012518535.1 Clostridiales bacterium
GACCAGGGATTGGTTGGCAGGGTTATTGAAGTAGCTGACGGTTGGGCAAAAGTGCGTACCATTGTAGATGGAAAGAGCGCAGTCAGTGGTATTGTTCAAAGAAATAGGGATAACGGCTTGCTAAAAGGTAACAATAGCCTGGGGTCAGAGGATGGTCTTTGTAGGATGATATATCTACCCGAGGATTCCAACGTAACAGCTGGTGACAAGGTTCTTACCTCCGGCCTGGGTGAAATATTTCCCAAGGGCATATATATAGGTGAAATCATAGAAGTCACAAAAGATACCAGGGAGCTCTATATGACAGCAATCGTCAAGCCAGGAGTTGATTTCCAAAGATTAGAGGAAGTTTTGGTGGTAACCGATGAAGCATAGATTAGATTTGGGGTAGTAATCATTTTGATACTGTGGGGTGGTTTTACATGAGGGAAATAGTTATTTTGGCTATATTATTGCTGAATTTAACAGTTCAATCGGCCCTTTTTCCCTTCATAGAAATAGTGAATGTAAAACCCGATTCCCTCCTGGTCCTGGTAGTTTCATTTGCTCTGTTGGCAGGCAATCCCACCGGAATTCTTGTCGGTTTCTTAGGGGGACTGTTGCAGGATATACTCTTTGGAAGCAATATTGGGTTGCATGCCCTTCAGTACATGATAGTGGGATATCTAGTAGGAATATTGCATGGAAAACTTTATGTGGACAAGTTTTTTGTACCCCTCGTGGTGGTTATGGTAGCAAACATGATAAAAGAGGCTATTATGCTGACCTATAACTTCTTTGTTCGATCGGGGATACCGCCAGGTAGAGCTTTTTCACAGATTATTGTTCCTGAAACCATATATACGATGTTCCTGACGCCCCTGATCTTTTATGGGATTACCTGGCTGTACCATAACAAATTCATGAAAAAAAAATATCGGTTCCGAAAAGAGTTATAAAAATCATATGATATGGATTATAAGAATAGAGTTTTTCTATTCTTTTTTTGTTTTGTATTTTAATCCACTTTTTTATAGGATAAAAACATGATACAATATCATCGATAAACCTTGATTGACACGGAAAACTGGGTTGCTTATTTAATGAAGTAAGGGAGAAACCATGTTAAAACACCTAAAGGAACGGAATATACAGTTGGGCATGATCTGTCTTATATGCCTATCTATATTAGCTGGACAGCTAGCATATCTAACAGTAGAAAAAGGGGACGAACTATATGCGCAGTCCCTGGTTAAAAAGAGAGTAGAATTGAAACTCAAGGGCACAAGGGGTAATATTGTAGATAGATATGGTATTCCTGTGGCGGTAAACCGCCAGATTTATACAGTACAATTGGACAGACAGCAGTTGCCGTCGAGCCATGAGGAAGTTAACGATATATTACTGCAGATGCTGGAAATCATTTATAAAAATGGAGATAAGGACACATTATTGAATCCAATGCCTATAGTATTAGATCCCGATACTGGGAAACTTCGCTACACATGGGATAGTGAAGAAAAGGAAATACGGGATAAACGATATAATAGTTGGATTCAAGATATTGGAGTTAAAGGAGAACTAACAGCGGAAGAGATGATGGAGTATCTCAGAAAAGAACGCTATGAATTAGACGATACAATTCCTGATACCACAGCCCTTGATATCATATCAATCAGACTCAATATCCATATGAAAAGGTTTACCCAATACGAGCCAATACCCGTTGCTGAGAGAGTTGGCCCGGAAACCGTTGTGCAACTGGAAACCTATGCACCTGATATGCCTGGAATACAAACCCACATAGGAAGTGGGCGTTATTATCCTATGGATGAATCCTTTGCCCAAATAGTAGGTTATATGGGTAGCATTAGCAAGGATCAGATTGAGGAGTACAAGGAGCTGGGATATGACATATCCAGCGACAAGATTGGGCAGATAGGTGTGGAGTCCTACGGTGAACAATGGTTGACGGGAAACAAGGGTGATAGGTTGGGAAAACTGGAAGCCGAGAAGGATTCATTTGGGAGAGTTATTCGGGTACTGGATGAAATTCCACCGCGGAATGGCCATGATGTGATGTTGACCATAGACAGTCAGCTACAAAATTCCGTAAATAATATACTAAAAGAGGAAATCGAAAAGATGGGGGAAGGGTTGCCCCCATATGGGGAGAGAAATATCGCCCCCTTGGCCAAGGAAGGAGCCGCTGTCGTACTGGATATAAACACCGGCGAGATCTTGTCCCTGGTAAGCCATCCATCCTTCGACCCCAATACCCCCAGCAAGGACGGAAAGCAATTTTCCCTCGCCTACCAAGGTACTTTTATGCCGGGATCGGTATTTAAAATGCTCATTGGTATAGCGGGATTAATGGAGGGGGATGTCACAATAAATGAAAGGATCTATGATAAGGTTTATTATACCAAGTATGATACAAAGAGACCACCTAGCTGTAATCGCAAGTCCGGACATGGCTGGGAATCATATACCGATGCCCTGAAACATTCATGTAACTATTATTTTTATGAGGTAGCCGATCGTTTAGGTGTTGATGCCATATCCAAATGGGCTGAATTGTTTGGACTAGATGGTGTGACCGGTATAGAGATATTAAGTCCCGACAGGGACAAAAACATAATTCCCAACGAAGAGACTAAGATTAAAGCCCATAGAGAGGATATGAGAAGGGATATCACCAGAATCATGAAAAGGTATGGCTACTTTGATGATGACTTAACGGATCAGCAAAGGGAGCAGGTAGAGAAGCTGATAGACTTCCCTCTTTCCAAGGATCGTTCCAGGGAGGCTGGATTAGAAGAGGTTAAGGAACTATCGGAGATGATACAGGCTATGGGCTATACCGAAAAAGCCAATCAGGCAGCGGACGAGATCAGAAGAGACATACTATCCTATTACAAGAGATGGACACCCTCAGACACCATAAGAGCGGGGATAGGACAGGGCTATGTTAGTATAAGTCCCTTGGCCATGGCAAGGTATATAGCGGCAATCGCTAACGGTGGGAAGGTTTTGGAAACCCACGTAGTAAAAAAAGTAATCGATGCAGAAGGGAAAACCGTCGAGGAAACCCAACCAACCATAATAAGGGAGTTGGAAATAAAGCAGGAATATCTGGATGCCACCTTGGAAGGAATGTGGAAGGTAGCCAACGATCCTAACCCCACCAGGGGAGAAAATGATGGCGGGGGAACTGCAGCCGCATATTTTAGCGACTTGGATCCAGGTATAACCGTAGCTGGAAAGACTGGAACTGCCCAGACAGTAAGCAACGACCCCAACAAAAATAATGCCTGGTTTGTATCAGTAACACCCTATGAGGACCCTGAAATAGCCGTGGTTGTAGTTATACCCAATGGACGGACTGCGGGAAATGCCGCACCAGTGGCCCGTAGAATCATTGAGGAATATTATAGGCTGAACGACCAAAGGCGGGAAAACACCCTGCCACAGATGAACCAGTTACAACCCTGACTTTATCAAAGTATAAATAATATTGCAGAAACATAGAGGGATTTGAGGAATTTTGACGAATATAACCATAATGATAATATTTCAACATGGAGGCACTGGACCATGAAGGAAAATAAAGTTTTCCTTAAAGGAATTCTAGGAGGCTTACAGGTATATATAGGCCCTGATGCTGGCCTGGAAAGCATAATGAAGGAACTGGGACAAAAACTGGATTCCAGTAAGAGCTTTTTCAAAGATACCGAAGTAAACCTTGTATTCACTGGCAGAGAGCTTAATGAAAGTGAAAGAAACGAATTAGTTGGGTTCATATCGCAGAAGATCCATGTTGGGAATGTGGAATTCAATATTCCAATTGAAAAGGAAGAAGCTAAGATGGATGCTGCAACCTATAGCACAGATGAGGGTATGACAAAGTTTTATAAGGGTACTGTCCGTAATGGTCAGCGTATCGATTACCAGGGTAATATTATCGTAATGGGGGACGTAAATCCCGGTGCAGAGATAGTGGCTGGTGGTAATATCATAGTTTTGGGTAATTTGAGGGGAATGGCTCATGCGGGTGTATCCGGAGACAAAAGGGCTATAGTAATAGCCCTATGTCTACAACCGACTCAGCTTCGAATTGGCAATGTTATCACCAGATCCCCGGAAGATGAAACAGAAAAGCCCCATTATCCCGAGATCGCATACCTTAAGGGAAATAATTTGTTTATCGAACCATATTTGCCAGGAAAGATTAAGTATTAGAAGATAGAAATGGGGGATACAAAAATGGGAGAGGTATATGTAGTCACATCTGGTAAGGGAGGTGTAGGAAAAACTACAACTACGGCCAATATCGGTGCAGCCTTAGCTATGGAGGGGAATAGCGTTGTACTTTTGGATGCCGATATTGGGCTCAGGAATCTTGATGTGGTATTGGGCTTGGAAAATAGAATTGTCTATGATTTAATAGATGTAGTGGAAGGTGCCTGCAGACTCAAACAGGCCCTTGTAAAGGACAAGAGATTTGATGGGTTATTCTTATTACCGGCAGCCCAAACCAGGGATAAGGATGCTGTTTCTCCAAAGCAGATGCAGGATTTGTGTAATGAGCTTAAAGAACAATTCGATTATATTCTGATAGATTGTCCTGCAGGTATAGAACAGGGCTTTAAGAACGCTGTAGCCGGTGCGGACAAGGCTATAGTGGTTACTATTCCGGAGGTATCGGCAGTCAGGGATGCTGATAGGATAATCGGATTATTGGCCTCTAATGATCTTCACTATCCCGAGCTAGTCATAAATCGCTTGAGAATTGATATGGTAAAGCGAGGGGATATGATGAATATAGAGGACACTATGGATATTCTGGGAATAGACCTTTTGGGTGTAGTTCCCGATGATGAAAACATTGTTATCTCCACCAATAGAGGAGAACCCGTTATAGCAACCAGGAATTCCCTGGCTGGTAAGGCCTTCATCAATATAGCAAAGCGGATACAGGGATTTGATGTACCCACTATGGATTTGGATGAGGATAGTTCAATTGTTGACAAGTTGAAACGCTTATTTGGAATAGGGAAAAAATAGAATCGATGGGGGGAAAGGGCTTGTTTGATTTTTTTAGGTTTTTCGGGAAAGAAGAGAGTTCTAGCAAGAATATCGCTAAGGAACGGCTGAAGCTGGTGTTGATTCATGATAGGGCTAATGTTTCTCCCAAGTTTTTGGATATTATAAAGGGGGATATTATAAAAGTAATATCCGATTACTTAGAGTTTGATGTGGATGAAATAGATATTCGCATAACCAAGGTTCAAAATGGAGAAAGCGATTATAGCTCGGCTTTAGTTGCGAACATCCCCATTAAGAAGATGAAAAAGATCGGGAAAAACTCTGGTTGACTATGTTTTACATAAGGATATTTTACAGATGGTGGACAGGCCTTTGAGTACGCGGGCTCTGTCCTTTTCCTTTGCCATTTCTCAATCTATTCCTCTATTATTACCTTAAGCGGTATGATATAATAAATGCGATTAAGGTGATAAAACCTTTAGGGTTTTATGTGATGCATTTATTGAATCGGTGTGATATAAGCCTATTTTACTATTTGTATCCTTTCGGGAGGAACGATGTTTGATAAAAGGTTAATTAAGAATTTAGATTTTTTTCTGATATTTATTGTAATTTTGCTGGTAGGAATAGGTATATTCGGGATTGGTGCTGCAAAACGTTTGCCTAGTGAAGGGGGAGACAGCTTAATTGACATCCTCAAAAGCTTTAACTTAAGGCACGTTAAACTCCAATTCTTTTGGCTCATCACAGGATTGTTCTTAATGATTATCGTTATCAGTATGGATTATAACACCATAGGTGATTACGCTGAAGTGTTTTATTGGACTGTTATAGCTTTGTTAGTAATAGTCGAGGTAGCCGGCGTTGCCAGGGGTCAGGCTCAACGATGGATAGCTATTGGACCTTTTTCCCTCCAGCCACCGGAGTTTGCAAAAATAGCATGTATTATTATCGGTGCTAAAACCCTATCCAAAATTGAAGCCGAAGAAAGGAAATTTAAGGATTTCTTGCCTGCAATAGTTCGTTTCGTGATACCTGTCATATTCGTCATACAGCATGATTTTGGCACCTCCATGGTTCTAATAATAATCTTGATGGGTATGCTATTCGTTATGGGAATGAGCTATAAGTTAATTTTTGGGTTTTTAGGCGCCGGCGCTGTAGCAGCACCAATTATGTGGTTTAACTTCTTAACTCAGGAACAGAAGGATCGCATAAGGGTGTTTTTAAATCCCGGGTTGGATCCCAACGGTGATGGTTACAATGTTATTCAATCCGTTATGGCTATTGGTTCCGGCCGTATAACAGGCAAGAGCCTGCTGTCCGGTAACACCTTAAGCCAGCTTAATTATCTGCCTGAACCCCATACTGATTTTATTTATTCTGTAATCGTTGAAGCCCTGGGATTTGTTGGTGGATTGGCAGTAATAATTCTCTATGCGACGATAATTATTCGCTCCATTCAGATAGCCGGAAAGGCCAAGGACACATTTGGTCAATTGATCGTGATTGGGGTAGTATGCATGCAGATGGCACATATATTTGAGAACATCGGAATGACTATGGGAATCATGCCAATAACCGGTATCCCTCTGCCCTTTTTGAGCTATGGTGGTAGTTTTATGTGGACAAATATGATTGCCCTTGGTTTGGTTCTCAATGTCGGGATGCGAAGACAAAAAATTAAATTTTAGGAAGCTGATAAGTTCTAAATGTTATCCTAGATATTGGGCAAGATTTTTGCAATGATAGTACGAAAGGATGGATTAAATATTTTTTTATAGTTAATTGAACCAGGAAAGCAGACCGTATTTTAGGTTATAATACCCGTCCCCATACAATATATTTATTATATGGATAGCCTTTGTCAGGTGATAACCGAAAAAAAATTCACCAGGTATACAAGAAGCAGCCATATTCCACTTTGTATTACGTTGATTATAGGTTAAAGTTATTCGGGGGAGGGTAGCAAAATGCAGAGAAAAACCCCAGGTAAATTACCTTTGGACTTACCTGTACCTAGAGTCAGATATCGGGATCCTACCAATAGAAGAAGGGCCGATATGGAAGATGGGGACGTTGACAGGACTTCATCCTTGTTCCGCAAGATTTTTATATGTGCTGTTATTATTGCCCTAGTGTTGGCATTAAAGTATATGGATACCGATTTTTCAAAGCTTGTAGTTGGTTATGTAAGGGACGCTATAACCAATCAAATGGATATAGATACGGCCTTGGGTAAATTGAAATTCGTTAGCGATTACTTACCTGAAAGTGTTACAGTATTCGGTGGGCAACTGGGAGATGAAGACGGGGAGGCTGACAAATCGGATAATTTAGCCCCTTTTTTTTTCATACCGGCTGAAGGAAAGGTGATTAGGAGGTTTGGCCCAGGAAATAGCGGAATAACGATATCAGGCAATAAAAACAACAATGTGTATGCGGTGGCCGATGGAATTGTCGTGGACGTGGGGGATGATGCAGAAGGACTTAAATACATAAGGATAGATCATGGCGAGAATATAAGAACCCTGTATAAGGGCTGTTCTCAGGTTCTTGTAGAGACCGGAGAGAGAACAACCAAGGGTCAAAATATTGGCATAATGGGCGGCAGCACTCCAGAAGGTTATACCTTGTTCTTTGAAGCGCAAGTGGATAATGAAGCCGTGGATCCCCTCAAACTAATTGATTTAGGCAATTAATCGATGGGGCGTGTAAAGACAATAATGAGGATAGGATCTATCTTTGATGTTGATGTAAAAATAAGTATAACCTTGGTGATATTAATTGTTGTTGCCGTATTCCTGGGCAGTGGTGCTGAGATTGCCGTAATGTTTTTTGTTTTTATGACCCATGAGACGGCACACGTTTTGGTAGCCAGGAGCTTGAAGATGAGGGTGGCGGAGATCGAGCTCCTTCCTTTCGGGGGAGCAGTCAGAGTAGAGAGCGTTTTTGAACTTAATCCCGCCAATGAAATATATATAGCCATAGCAGGTCCGGGTATAAATATCATTCTGTTACTAGGATATTCGGCCCTTCAAACCTTGGGTCTTGTAGGTGTAAAGGAAAACGATATCTTTATACAGGCCAATCTTATACTGGCGGGTTTTAATCTGCTACCGGCACTTCCCCTGGATGGGGGCAGGGTATTAAGGGCAATACTTGCTCGAGAGATAGGCTTTAAAAAGGCTACCAATATAGCCTCCTATGGAGGTATAATATTGGCCTTGTTTTTTGCCATGACTGGAATCTATGCCCTGAGTATAAAGATCTTTAACCCAAATTTTTTTCTGATATCTGGATTTCTTGTATATTCAGCCCTTAAGGAAAAGAGGACGGCTTCCTATATATTCATCAGGGACATAACCTTCAAACGTGATATGATATCAAAGGAAGGTCTATTAGCAGCCAAGGAGCTGGTAGTACTATACGACCTGTCCTTAAAGGCGGTTATCAATAACTTTGTTCCCCATCGTTATCATTTTGTTAAGGTGGTGGACCATAGTCTCAGGGTTTGGGGCTATTTAGACGAAACGGAGATCCTAAACGGAGTTTTGGAATATGGTGTAAATGCACGGATTGGTAAATTACTGCGGCGTGGAAATCATGATTAGGTCCTATTTTTTTGGGTTAAGACAGTGTGTTATAGGTGATACTTCTGCGCTATTAACGATATGGTTATATAAAGACAAATGAGGAGGCTTGGATATTGGACAAACAATTGCTGGACAGGCTTATAGCCCAAGTGGAGAAACCGGTGAGGTATATGGGCAATGAATATAATATGGTGATTAAGGATACAAGTGAGGTAGACATTCGCTTTGCTTTTGCTTTTCCCGATGTGTATGAGGTAGGGATGTCCCATATGGGAATGAAGATCCTCTACCACCTTATAAACCAGAGGGATGATGCTTATTGTGAAAGGGTATTTGCTCCCTGGGTAGACATGGAGCAGAAGATGCGGGAAAACAAGATACCCCTGTTTTCCTTAGAGACCAGGGATCCTTTGATTAATTTTGACATCATTGGATTCACTCTCCAATATGAGATGAGCTA
>JAAYRX010000210.1 GCA_012518535.1 Clostridiales bacterium
AAATATCAGCTATTATGTTTTCCGGCACCAAACCTGATATGCATCCGCCCAGACTGGCAACCTCTTTTATCATGCTGGAACTTAAAAAAGAATACTTATAACTAGTCATCATAAAGATTGTTTCAACTTTGGAATCAAGTTTTCTGTTCATCAGGGCCATCTGAAATTCATATTCAAAATCGGATATAGCTCGTAATCCTTTAATTATTACTTGTGCATCTTTACTATGTATATAATCCATAAGTAAGCCCTCAAAACTGTCTACCTCGACATTGGGCAAACCCTGAAGTGACCTTTGGATCAACTCCATTCTTTCTTCAGCTGTAAATAGGGGTTTTTTGCTATAATTCCTGGCAACTGCAACAATCACTTTATCAAACATCTTTGCTGAACGTTTAATGATATCCATATGCCCTTCAGTGACTGGATCGAAACTGCCGGGGTATACGCCTATTTTCATCTAAGCTTCATCCTTTCCTATAAAAGCTAACTCCAGTCCCGCCATATTTTCTCCTATTGAAACAATGAAGATCTGCTACCCTATCGGGCAATAGGGACTTTGCATCATGTTCTAAAATAATAATACCATGTTCATGTAAGATACCTGAATCGTTTATAGAAAATAATAAGGCATCCCCGAACCCATAATTGTACGGTGGATCTATAAAGATTATATCAAAGAGGATATCATGTTTGGCTATCCTAGTCAATAATCCTAAGGCATCACCTCTATATATATCAGATTGATCTTGGTAACCCAGACTCTCACAATTCCTTCTTATGGTTTTTACTGCATTTATGTCCCTATCGATAAAAACCGCTTTTCTTGCACCTCTACTGAGGGCTTCAAAACCCAAATTACCCGTTCCGGCGAAAAGATCCAATACTACACTGTCCAGAATCCTATCCTGTATAATATTGAATATTGATCCCTTCACTTTATCTGAAGTAGGCCTCGTGTTCCTTCCTCTTACAGCCTGTAATGGCATGCCCTTAGAGCGTCCGGCTATTATGCGCAAAGGGTTTCCTCCTAATCTTTTTAGGTACATAACATTCTAATAAAGTTTTTCCTATAGACTCTGGGATTAATGTATTCTAGGGTTCTGTTATCCCCAAAGCTAGTTCCTATTTTATCATAGATAAAAATAGGGAACAAGTATAATAGATAATGTGGATTGGCTGAATTAGCCCAATATTAAAAGGAACGGATAACCTACCCGTTCCTTTTAATTATTATCATTATCTGTTATTGGCCGCTCATCTGCTGCTGAGCCATCGCAACCAATCTCCTTGTCATCTGTCCGCCTATATGGCCTGCTTGCTTTGAAGTTAAATCCCCATTATACCCTGGTTTCAAATTAATACCTATCTCATTGGCAATCTCAAATTTCATGTTGTTAAGGGCGTCTCTAGCTGCTGGAACGACTTTCTGATTACTAGTGGGCAATATCTTCACCTCCTGTTGTCGAATGTAGTATTAATTTGTCCAAAAATATGTTTTTTACACTGGTAAATAAAGTTTTTTCAATCCTTCATGGGGTCTTGTACAGAAAGAATTTCCAATCAATTTAACACAACTTCCCCCATGCTCCGATTAAATTTGCTATAGGCTCTTTGTAGTATAGCATTTTTATATTCATAATCCCTCAGCTCCATTATTTCTTCTACCGCCTCCTTTGTTTCATTTAGTATATCTACATCCCTAAGAAGATCGGCAATTTTTAGTTGAGGCAGTCCATGTTGCTTTAACCCAAGAAATTCTCCAGGTCCTCTAAGCTCCAAGTCTTTTTGTGATATTTTAAAGCCATCGTTGGTTTTTACCATAATGTCCATTCTTTCTCTGGCATTATCACTATTTGCATCGGCTATAAGTATACAGTATCCCTGGTCCTTGCTTCGGCCAACCCTCCCCCTCAATTGATGTAGTGCTGCCAATCCAAATCTATCAGCGTTCTCAATAACCATCAGATTGGCGTTGACTACATTTACTCCAACTTCAATAACCGTAGTGGATATCAATACATCTATATTCCCACCTTGAAAAGAACTCATAACTTCTTCCTTTTCATCCGCTTTCATTCTGCCGTGAATAAGGCCTAGTCTTAGATTGGAAAGAGGGCCTTTTCTTAGGGTATTAAACATCTCTGTTGCCGATTCGGCATCTATCTCCTGTGATTCATCTACCAATGGGCATACCAAATACGACTGATAGCCCAACTCTACCTGCCTGCATATAAAGGCATATATACGACTCCTCATGGAAGATGGAACGTGATAGGTCTTGACCGGTTTTCTACCCGGAGGCAATTCGTCTATTACGGATATGTCCAAGTCTCCATAGAGTATCAAGGCCATTGTTCTTGGTATAGGAGTAGCTGACATTACCAGGATATGTGGATTCTTTTTGCCCTTTTGTACAATGGTGGCTCTCTGCCTCACACCAAACCTATGCTGTTCATCAGTGACAACTAATCCAAGTCTATGAAATTCTACATCATCCTGTAAAATCGCATGTGTTCCTACAACTATATTTATTTCACCGTTGGATAAGAGCTCTTTAACCCTGTCCTTTTCTCTTTTTGCCATACTCCCGGTCAGAAGAGCTACCCTAACCTCCATTCCCATGAAAAGTCTTTCCAAGGTTTCCAAATGTTGTCTGGCCAGGATTTCCGTAGGAGCCATTAAAACCCCCTGGTATCCATCCAAATTAGCCGCATATAAGGCTATAGCTGCAATAACTGTTTTTCCTGAACCGACATCCCCATATACAAGACGGTTCATAGGTACATTGCTTTTTAAGTCACGGAATATTTCGCCTACCACTCTTGTCTGTGCTCCGGTCAAGTGAAAACCCAGCTTCCTTACAAAATCGGCCATCGCATCATTATCCCACCTGATTAACAATCCATTTTTTTTCTTTATTCGCTTTTCCCGCTGACCATGGAGGGCCAATTGCATTAAGAACAGTTCTCCGAATATCAAACGTCTCTTTGCTTCTTCCAAGGCAGCCTGATCCTGGGGATAGTGTATGTTTCTGAGTGCATAAGCCTTACCAGCTAAATCGTATTTCCTCATAATGATTTCAGGAAGATCTTCATCTATATTTTCTTCAATTATCCCAATGATATTCTGAGTCAGGTTTCTAAAATCATTCTGAGTCAATCCCTCTACCAAGGAATAAATTGGTTCAATCCGTTCCACATTATGAAAACTCGGTCTGTATTCCTCTACTATTGGGTTTTGAATCTGCACCTTACCATAAAATCTTACTGCCTTTCCATATATATAGTATTGGGTATTCGTATTGTACTGTCTTGCCTTATAGGGCTGATTAAACCATATGCAGGTTACCTCTCCAGTCCCATCTGTTGCAGTCCATTCCAAAATGGACAAACCTCTGTGTTTCCTAATTAACTTAGGTTTGCCCTCAAATTTTCCGCACAAGGATACTATTTCTCCACTTATAACTGATTTCATACCGCATATCTTCGGGTGTGTTTTATAATCCCTGGGATAAAAGTACAGAACATCCTCTAATGTTTTGATATTCATCTTTGCCAGGAGTTCAGTCTTTTTGGGTCCAATCCCCTTTATTATGTTAACTGATTTTTCCAGCAGACTCATATTATTTCACCTACAATACATGTATAGAAATTAAAGAAAAGACTGGGAAGTATTTCCCCAGCCTGCATTTTATTGTCCTTATTTGACAAACCTATAGAAATTATACAGTTAATCATTCAACAGATATAATATAGTAATATAATGGTTGACCTCCGGGATGCATTTCAATGTCCAAATCAGGGTAGTTTTCCTCTAAATAGGATACTATTTCCTCCGCCTGCTCCTCTTCAATATCCTGCCCATACAGTAAGGTGACAATCTCGCTATCGTCGTCCAGCATCTTTTCCAATAACGAAGTCGTTATCTCTCTAATATCCTTACCTGCTGTAACAATCTCTCCGTCTGCCAGCCCTATTATATCATCCTTTTTGATGGTTATCCCATTATATTCCGAATCCCTGACAGCGTAGGTCACCTGACCGGAACTAACACTATCCATAGATTCAGTCATATTGGTAATATTTGTATCTATATCTGATTCTGGATTAAAGGCTAATATGGCTGCCAAACCTTGGGGAATCGACTTACTGGGTATTACAACAATATTACTATCGCTTATTTCTTGTGCCTGTTTTGCGGACAAAATAATATTGCTATTGTTAGGTAGGACAAAAACATTTTTAGCGTTGGTCTGTTCCACTGCCTTGGAAATGTCTTCAATACTGGGGTTCATTGTCTGTCCCCCTTCAATAACGTAATCAACAGACAGATCTCTAAAAATGGAACTTATCCCATCCCCCATAGCTACTGCCACAACGCCGTATTCCTTTTGCTTTGTCTCTATTATTACATGACGATGTTGTTCTTTCATGTTATCAATTTTTATCCCTGATAATTCACCAAATCTCAGAGCCAGTTGCAGAGCCTTCCCTGGCATATTGGTATGTACATGAACCTTAATAAGATCCAAATCCCCTACCACTACGATGGAGTCTCCCAGGTTGGAGAGCCTGCTCTTCAATTTTTCTATATCTTCTTCGGTTACATGGGAAAACAAGTTTTTTATGAAAAATTCAGTACAATACGCAAACCGTATATCTGCCTCAATCTCTATTTCAGGGCTTATATCGGCCATTTTCTCTTCCGAAATAGGCATTAAGCCAATATCCAAGGTACCATCAAGGGCATGGCTTGCACCAATTAGTATATACAAGACTCCCATTCCTCCGGCGTCTACCACTCCTGCCTCTTTAAGGGGAGGTAACATTTCCGGTGTTCTATCAAGAGTGCTTTTTGCAATCTTTATAACTTCACTACTAAAAGATTCAAAATCTGGATGTCTTTTGCTAATTTTTATTGCCTCTTCACCGGTTACCCGGGCGACAGTCAGCATAGTCCCTTCAGTCGGTTTCATAACAGCTTTATAAGCGGTTTTTGCACCCTCTTGAAAGGCTATTGCACACTCTCGGGTAGACATCTTCTCTTTGTCTTGTAATGCCCTGGAAAACCCCCTGAATAACTGGGATAAAATAACACCAGAATTTCCTCTAGCTCCCTTTAAAGATCCCTTAGAAATAGCATCTGCTACTTGTGCAACTGTGTTTGCATTTGTACCTTGCATTTCTTTTATCGCAGCCATCATGGTCAGGGACATATTGGTTCCTGTATCTCCATCAGGAACAGGAAAAACATTTAAGGCGTTTAATGCTTGTTTGTTCTCTTCTAAAAACTGTGCAGCCGCCCAAAACATTTCCCTTAGTTTAATTCCGTCTATATATTCAATACCCAATGCTTTACCTCCTTTGGCGACAGAAACTTATACCCTGACACCTTCTACCATTACGTTAATTTTTTTAACATTCATGCCTGTTAGATTCTCAACATTATATTTTACTGTTTCAATAATATTTTTGGCCACCGCAGAAATTGAAATACCATATTCTACGATTATGAAAAGGTCTATAACAATTTCATCGTCCTGAGTATATACCTTAACACCCTTGGAAAGATTCTCCCTGCCCAAAAGTTCAACTATACCGTCTGTAGCCCGCTTTGATGCCATTCCTACAATTCCATAACACTCTATAGCGGATACTCCTGCAAGGGTGGCAATTACCTCATCTGCAATAACCATTTCACCTAAAGGATTGGTTTTTCTTGCACTCACTGACCTTCCTCCTCTCCTCTACCTAGTATTTAGATCCAATCACAAGCATTATAGCAACCTATCGAGCATCGATAGGTCAAACCAGTCTCAAATGTTATGTTATATTCTATATTATAATCATGTATCCTGCAATATGAAAATCATTTAAGTTGTTTTGAGTACACTCTAATAGAACCAACACCGCTAAAACCGCTTTTTGTAAATTTTATCCTTTTATCGCTATAGAAAGAACCTGGCGTTATAATTCCTTCAATATCCTGATAATCATGGGGTCCAAGAAGGTTTTGCAGCGAATTCATGACTTCAATTTCTATTTTATTGTTCCCCGTTTTTAAATGTTGAGTAATGTTCAATTCATACGGTTCCCAACCTAAAATTCCGGCCTCCTTGCCATTTATATATATTCGAAAAGCAACTCCCCATAGCTCATCTAAACTCAACTGAATACATTTATCGCTGGACAATTCCCCTTCAAATGTAAAATCCTGATGATAAACCATTTTCCCGGAATAAAATGGATATCCATTCTGTGTCCAATCCCCCAAGGCTATACTGTCTTCTTCCCATATTGCAAATTCACCATTTACCGGTCTGATTTTGAAATCCCCTATTATGTATATGCTTTCTATACTTGACAATACACCGTAACTATCTGTTGATAGAACAACTTCATTTTCCCCGACTATTACGTAATCCTTTATATCGTATACCTGGAAGGCCCTATCCTTATAGGTGGAATCATGAGGTCTCACTGTATTCCCGTTGACGGATACGGTGAATAAATCCGTAGATTCAGCAGCTAAACGAATAGCGCCCGTGATTTCCTCCATTAACTTAAAGGAATACCTTGTTTTTAACGAGAAAACCCTATTTCTCTCCTCCTGGGTATAGGTCCAGGGCTGTGGTGCAAATATATTACTGTCATCCAGTCCCAACTGCTTTCTGATTTCATCATGAATTGCCACCACATTTTGGGGTTCTGTCCATTGGCCTTTGTCTATTGAAACACTACAGGAATTGACTGTCAAGGCATTATAGTCCTTACGGTTTACCTTCCAATCATTTATTTTTAATTCCTTTACTAAGGTTTTTACCGGACTTTCACAATCAATACCTATGAAAGCAGAAGAACCTCCATCCATTATCAAGAGGTGAGACCCTGCAGGATAAAGAATCAGGTCTACGTATCTCTTGTCATCCTTCATATAGGAAAACAACTCCTCTTTTTCTCCACTTGTAGGATCCCAGCTTTCAATTCTCCCAACGGTTGGCTCAACCTGCAAGCGTATTTCATGCCTCTTTTCCCTGCTATAATTGCAAAGAAAGACTATTTGCCTATTACCCACTATCCTCTTATGAGTGTATATATCCTGAACCTTACTCCCGCTTAAGTCTTCCACCAGGATACGCTCGAGATTAAATGCACATAAATCACCTATTAAATCGTCAATGTTGCAATTAATTATATAATCTCCACTGAAGAAGTCAACCAATTCTATATCATAGTTTCCATCCAAAAGGCTGGGAGTGGTTCCGGTTGTAATTATTTTGCCACCACTTTGGATAAATTCCCTTAACAATTTAAGGTTCGTTCTCCTCATAACCGTCATATCCGGTAAAATGATAATGGAATATCTGCCCTTTCCTAATACAAATTTCCCCTCATCAACCTTCCCATGCCTTTCAATGATAATGTCATCACCTAAATCAAAGAGATAACCGGATTGACACAAGGTACGAACTAGCCCTTTTATGGAATTAGATATCTTTTCAAGGCTTGGGTTATTATCGTTTAGCACATCAAACTCTGTCCAAGTGGAACTTGACGGGTGTAACACCAAAATATCGGCCTTATATTCTCCCTGGGACATAATATAGCTCATCCTGGCCAAATAATCCGCTATGATATGGTAGCTATCCCAATAGGGTTGGTGATCCAGGTATGATGGTGGAAAATCTCTCTTCCTATACCCTTCTATGGAATAAAGGACCAGGTGTTGACACATAAGATTAATGCCCAGTGCAAATTGCCAATCTGCCACCCTTTTCATCTCTGCAAAATCCAGATCCCAGCCGGATGCACCAAAAGTCTCGGATAGAATCCGTTCCTTTCCCAACTGGTTACCGACACTGGATACTTCCTTGACTATTAGGTCATTCCCCACCTGCTCTATTTCATCCTTGGTGTTAAAGAGCATGTCTATACCAGGATATTGCATAAATTCGTAATGGGGCATTACACTGCCGCTATGGGTTGGATTAGGAAATGCATGTTCCCAATAATGACCCGTTAGCTTAAGATTATTTCTTTCACACCATTGGTATATATTTTGTACAAAGAATTCATTAAAGAGCCTGGTTATGACATCCCAATAATCGAACCTGATTTTCTTATAATTGTTTATCTTAAAAAACAATTCAGGTAAATGATCTGTAATACAATACCCCTTCTGTTCTCTAAAGAATTCCTCGAATTGATAAGTCCAGGGTAAATAATTTTTACCCGCTGTATTTACATTAAAATTAGGCTCATCGGTAAAGATTCCGGGTATAGTATCCCCAAAATGTTCCTTCAAAACCTCCTTATATTTTTCGTGAGTGATTTCGATAAATTTATCTACTGCAGCCTTATAGCAAAGGTCAGTATATGGCTTGTTGTTACATCTGCCCAGTTTATCCATATACACAATTCTAAAAACCCATACCGGAGTATCTTCCTTATCTGCATCATTCGTTGGAATGTTTGTGATATCTTCATATAAAAGCTCTTGTCCACATCCACGAGGTATATATACTTTTAAATTCGAATCTATTTCATCTATCTTATTGTATGGTACTTCAAGCATCTCCAAAGCTTTTGCACTGTATTCCGGATTATCCTCTACAACCATACCCCCCGCACTGCCACTTGGGAATCTATCCTCATCATAGAGCCATGCCTTCATTCCCAAATTATCCGCCTCATTTACTGCAGTGCTAACAGCCTTCATGAAGTCTTCACCAAGATATTCATCCACTAGTCCACCCCTGGGATGCATATAAAATCCGCCTATTCCCTGCTCATGCATTTGATGAATTTGTCTAATTATTTCATCTCCATCCATTTTGTGGTTCCATGACCAGAACGGTGCTGAACGATATTCCATAGGACAGTCTCTAAAGCTTTTATAGTCCATCATTGGCTCTTCCCTCCTATACTTAACAGCCTGATACACCCTTTAATGCAAACCTTACGGATAAAAAATATCATTATTCTCAGAGTCCCTACACTATGTATCTTAAAGTATTTGGTCAAATATTACAAGATAAAATGAAGCATAGTTTGCTGTAAGTAAAAAAACTCCAAAAAAAACCTGGTAGAAATTCTACCAGGTTTTTGGTTAAGTACAATTTACTTTAGACCTTCGTTTAATTCATCCAATACAGGCTGAACTCTTGGCATCATGGATTCAACCCATGCCTCCCATTCTGCGGCAGGATCAGCATTTGGATTAGCGATTATCTCTGATAGCTTTGTCTTCGCATCCATACCGAAGTTGCCGTATTTATCCTTTTCAGGAGCTGAGAAGAATGCCATATCGTAATTTACAGGCTTAACCTTAAAGTTCAGCTCATTCAGTTTTTCATACAGGCCTACAAACTCATTGATACCATATTCCATGGCGGTATGATTAATCTCCGGTACCAAGGTAGCAGGTGTTAATGCGCCAAAGGCATAATCTGCATAAGGACTTACATATCTGTCGGTTTCAGGATCAATTTCCCAAAGTACCTTAACTTCACCATTGGCATCGATTTCATAGTCTTGACCTTCAAATCCCAATTCGTTGAAGAGTAATCCTTCCTCGGAGTTCAGGAAATCCCAGAATTCGAGTATGCGATCCATTTTTTCCTCATCAACTTTATTGGAAAATGCGGTAACTGTCCAATAGTCCTCGGTTTGGGTTAGCCAAACATCGCCATTTCGGTCTTTAACAATTGCCGGACCCATATCTGTATCTTTTTCAATGACTCCATTTTCTAGCATTTCCTTACTGAAGTCATTAAATACGCCTACGCCACCCTGATATCTGGCAAAAGCGCGGCCACCTTTGAATAGCTCTTCATCTTCTCCACCGCTAAAGCCCATATTATCCTTCCAGATGAGGCCATCCTGGTACATCTTCCAGGTTTCAACAACTTCTTCTTTATAGCTGTCCAGGGTTGGTGGCCATACCCACTCATCATCTACCTTGATGTATGCGCAGGTCTCATTTCCTTCAGCCGGAACAGATCCTATAAAGAGTACCGATGCATGTGGGAAAGCCCATGGAGGCATTACCAGACCAGCTGTATTCCCAGCACCATTTCCACCAGGATCTTTTTCTATGACTGTCTTAATAAGAGTCTTCCATTCTTCCCATTCATAGACGTCGTCCTCATTGTAAAGCCCAACTTCTTTAGCCCAATCCCTACGATATAGCCATACAGAGGTATAGGTGTTCTTAACCATTGGATCATATCTTCTTGAGGATGGCCATGCATACAACTCACCATCAACTTCCAGATGCTTGAATGATTCCATGTTGTCAACCCTATCTTGAAGATTGGGATACTTGGCAATCATATCATATGGAATAGGAGTAAAGGCACCTTGTTTAGCCCAGGTCTTGTATTGGTTTGATTGGGCTCCTTTTAGATCCCACCATATAAGGTCTGGAGTATCGTTAACACTTATCCAGTTGTTAATCTTTTCGTTCCAATCACCCCAGTTTACAGGCCAATACTCGAACTCTAGACCAAACTTTTCCTTAACGTAATCCATTTTTGGATTGTTGCCGTTCTTCTCGGCATCCATTACGTTCATTGAAACAGTAATAATTTCCCGATCAGAAGTTGAGGGTTCTTCCTCATCTTCCTTATCCTTATCCACTACCTCTTTATCACCAGGATCAGCAGGATCGGTCTTGTCAGGTTCCTTGCTTGTTCCACAACCAGCAATGATACCCAACAATAAAATCATTGCAACTAACAAAGATAATAGCCTTTTAGTTGACATAATTTTGAGACACTCCTTTCATTCTTGTCACCATATATTATTTATACAGTAAATCCGGTATTTGTAACACCGGGTTTTACTCAAATTTGGTCATTCCTTAACGGCCCCCAGTGTTAAACCTGAAAGAAAATATCGCTGTAGGAACGGATATAGCATCATTATGGGAAACATTGTAACCACAACCGCAGCCATCTTAATGGAATCCCCGTATACATCGGGCTTTTCCTGTCCTGGCAGTAGCTGTTGGCTTAGGAACTGTGCATCCTGAATTATTTGCCTTAGTATCAATTGAAGGGGCTGTTTTTCTACCTTTCTTATAAAGAGTAGCCCATGCCACCATTCATTCCATTTGTCTACCGCATAATAGAGTGCAAAAGTAGCTAAAATCGGTAGGGAAAGGGGTAAAATTATACGAATCAAGATAGTGAAGTCCCCTGCTCCATCTATTTTAGCCGACTCCTCAAGTGATGGGGGTATTCCGGTAAAGAAGTTTGAAACAATAAGCATATAAAAAACATTTATTCCTGTAGGCAAGATCATTGACCAAAGGCTGTTAGTCAAACCAATACCATTAATAATTAAGAAGTACGGAATAATACCTCCTGAAAAATACATGGTAAAGACTATTAAGAATCTAATAGCTCGCCTTCCAGGGATATTCTTGGTTAAGGCATAAGCACACAGGACGGTTAGAAGCATGCTGTAAAATGTGCCTACCAGGGTTATGAAAATTGAATTTCCAATTCCGTGCCATATCAAACGAAAATCAAAAATAAACCTATAATTGTCCCAGAGAACCTCTTTAGGCCACAGAAGCAAAGGAGATCTGACATATACCGCCTGGGGTACCAACGATACCAGAACAGCGTTATAAAAGGGTAATATTACAGATAAGGAGAGTAACGACATTATCAACAGTAATATTCCATCTCCAACACTAAATCTGCGTATACGATTCTTTTTTGGAACTTTAATATCCAAGGGAGCTTTTTGTGTTGTATCCGCCATTTCACGTCACCTCCTTAAATTATACCGTCATGACCGGCTCGTCTGGCAATTGAGTTTGCGGTCATTATTAGGACGAAGTTGATAACGTTTTTAAACAATCCTACGGCAGTAGGAAATCCCATATCCATAGAAACCCCACGTCCAAAGGTAATACGATAGACATAGGTGTCAAGGATATCGGCCACTGGATATACCGGCGGCGTATATAGGTTAAAGATCTGATCAAAACCTGCCTCCATAACCCAACCCACGCGGAGTAGCAATTGGATTACAATAATACCCATAATACCAGGAATGGTTATATGCCATATTTGTTGCAACCTATTGCATCCATCGACAGTTGCTGCTTCATAATATGAAGGATCAATTCCCGCTATTGCAGCAAGATATATGATTGTTCCCCAGCCCGCTTCTTTCCATATATCCGTTAGGATGAGGAAGGATCTAAAGGAGGACTTGGAATAAAGCATATTCCAGTTCGTTGCCATTTCGGGAGAAATAAGGGCAATAACCTTCTTTATTACACCGCTGTCTCCGAACATATTGAGGACAAGTCCTGAAACTATAACCCAAGATAAAAAATGAGGAAAGGTAAGTATTGTCTGAGTAAATCTACGGAAACGATTAAAATATACTTCATTGATCATCAAGGCAAGGATTATCGGAACTGGAAAACCAAAAATAATCCTGTAAAGGGATATAATAATAGTGTTTTTAAAAGCAACAAAAAATTCCGGTTCAACTGTCATACGCTTGAAATGATCAAACCCAATCCAGGGGCTTCCCGTAATCCCTTTATTTAGCATATATTCCTTGAAAGCTAGTTGTAAACCGTAGAGGGGAAGGTACTTAAAAATAATGAAAAACGCCATCGGTAAAAGAAGCATTAAATAAAAATATCTGTTACGCCATATTTCTTTCTTTAGGTTAGTTTTGCCAAGTGGCCTACTAAGTGATCGATTTGTAGCCATAGTCTACAATTCCCCCTTGTTCTCTGCCTAGTACAATAAATTGCTAATAAGATTGCTTTATCAAAAATTTATTTACTAACTCAGGATATTAGGAATAGTAAGCAGCTTACTTAATGAATTAATTATATACCCATTAACTCATTTTGGCAAGTATTAAAAACCTTAAGCACTAGAATATGGTATTCCCTTATATGACCCGGCAAGAAAGGTGGAATCCTATTACTATATTCTAGTGGTATGTATAATATGCAATATTTATCAACCGTTGAATCTGCTAGACTTAATTTGTAGTTTTATATTCCGTTTTTTCTTGTCAAATTATCTTCTTAGTGGTACAATGTCTATGTTTGTTTAATTGATGTAGTCCAAATGAATCTTTTACGCCATTGTTTTTAAGGAGGTGTAGGAAATGGCAAGAGTATGCGATATATGTGAAAAAGGAAAAATGTCCGGAAAAACCATCAGTCACTCTAACAGAAAAACCAATAGATTTTGGCAACCAAACATAAAAAAAGTAAGGGCCATAGTAAACGGCAGCCCTAAAACTGTTAAGGTCTGCACTCAGTGCATCAAGTCAGGAAAAGTAGAAAGAGCCCTTTAATAAAGGGCATAGAAAAACGTGCGTACCAGCACGTTTTTTGTCTATCTGTAATCTTTGCGGCAAAACTTCCTTATCAATCTACCTAGAAACTCCGGTAGTTTTATGACATAGATTCTCATAGGGCTCACCTCCGCCCCATCAGAATTAAAACTCCCAAACCAATCAGAAAAAGGCCAAATAAAACCATCCAAGCCCATATGGGAATATATATAAGTATTAACAACACTCCACCTGCGATTAAAACAATAGAGATTAGTCTATCCCAAAAAGGGGCCTTTCTTTTAAAATACCGGTTCATCATAGTTTCACTTCCCCGTATATTACATATGCTTTATTCTATGCATTTATCATAGCTTGTGTGACAGCGGGGTTTAAGATGTACTACCACAGGGTCATATTATGATTGCTAAATACCTTCTGCTACTTCTTTCAGTCTCTTAATCATAACTTTTGGATTCTGGGATTTGAATATGGCTGATCCCGCTACAAAAACATTGGCTCCGGCCAATCTTATTTCCCTTATATTATCGATGGATATCCCCCCGTCTACTTGAATATCAATATCCAAACCCGATTTGCAGATTATCCTTTTAAGATCTTTAATCTTTTCCATGATTGCCGGTATAAACTGTTGCCCACCAAATCCGGGGTTAACACTCATAAGCAAGACCATATCCAAATCGTCCAGCACATAATTCAAAACTTCCAAGGGAGTTGATGGATTTAAAGATACCGCTGCCTTAATACCCCTTCGCTTTATCTGTTGGATAGCTCCATGTAAATGTGGCAATACCTCTGCATGGACAGTTATTATATCAGCTCCGGCATCAACGAAATCGTCTATATAATCCATAGGATTATTCATCATTAGATGAACATCAAAGGGTAGACGCGTTCTGCTCCTTAACGCTTTTATTACAATAGGCCCAATGGTTAGATTAGGCACATAATGCCCATCCATAACATCGATATGAATGTAGTCGGCTCCTCCATCATCCAACATTTCAACCTGTTCTCCCAATCTGGAAAAATCAGCCGAAAGAATTGACGGTGCTATCTTTATCCCCATATATTCCTCCTGAACTCCCTTAATTCGTTTAGTATTCCTATATATCTTTGGTAGCGCCCCTCCGATATCATTCCCTCGGATACAGCCTCCTTTACCCTACATCCGGGTTCTTGGTCGTGAACACAGCCATTGAACCTGCATTCATGATTATAATCGAGAAAATCAGGATACAGATATGCCAGGTCCTGGGGTTCCAGTTCATCCATATTCATAGTGCTAAATCCAGGAGTGTCAACTATCATAGCTCCAGAAGGCAGGCTCAATAGCTTGGTATGCCGGGTGGTATGCCTACCCCTGTTAATCTTATAGCTAAGATCACCAGTTTCCAACTGCTTCTCTGGATATAGGATATTTATTATTGATGACTTCCCTACACCTGATTGGCCTGCTAAACTGACAACCTTTCCTCTGATGGTTTCATGAAGTTTTTTAAATCCAATTCTCCCTTTGCAGGATAGAGCCATAATTGGATAATCGGTAGACTTATAGATGTCAATGATTTCATCTATGGTGCCAGCTTCCACCAGATCCGTTTTGTTTATTAACAGTAGTACCTCCACTTCATTGTATTCGGCACTTACCATGAGTTTATCCACCAAATAGTAATCGGGCATAGGATGGGTAGGTGCAATAACGATTCCTAAAATATCTATATTCGACACGGCAGGACGGAGCAGTTGATTCTTTCGGGGCAGTATTTCTATGATGGCCTTATCTGCCATTGACACAAGGACATTGTCTCCTACCATTGGTACAATATTATCCTTTCTGAATATGCCTCTAGCTCTACATCGAAGGATCTCACCGTTGATTAAAACATCGTAGAAACCACCTACACCCTTTGTAATTACACCCTTTTCCATTAATCAGCATCTCCCCCTTTTTTTGTGAAATCTACTGTTGTTTCAAAGGACAACTCGTCATCTATATAAACTTTATATTCTGCTACACCTGTGCCTACCAGCGGAATAATCAGCTCTTCTTCACTTACCGTATGAAATCTATTATAGACTTCGCTAGTCTTACCATTTTGGGTCTTTTTGACAACTATATTAACCGTTATCCTATCAGTTATGGTGGAAAGGTCAATACTAATTTCCTTAGGATAGGTAGGTTGCGGTCCCAAACTTAGGACCAGGTCAATCACCCTGTACTCCGAAACTACATCTCCATGCTTTAAGCTCTGTTCGATTACAGTACCCTTGCTGGCTGTTTCGTGGTATCTTTCCTCCTTTACCTTTCCAAACTTCAGCTTATCCCCCTCGATCATCTGCTTTGCCACATCGAGTTTCTGGCCTACATAGTTTCCTACGATTACTACTTTTTCCTCCGGGCCCAGACTTATGGTCAACCAGATCTCTGAGTTTTTAGGAACTTCTGTATTTTCCTCCAGAGATTGGCCTATGACTGTATCACTGGGGTATTCACTGTTTACATATTGATGCTCACCAATTATAAAGCCTTCGTTTTCAAGAATTATCTCCGCCTCGCGGATGGTCCTTTGTTCAACATTAGGAACAACCACGGTCTCGGGACCCAGGCTTATGATCACTTTCACGGTAGAATCCGGTTTTACCTTGGTACGCATATCCGGATTCTGGGAAATAATACGGCCTGGCTCCACGTTCTCATCATATGCACTTCCATCCTCTTTAAGGTGCAAACCAAGCTCCCTCAAATATTGATTTGCATCGTCATAGGTCCAATCAACTACATTGGGAATCTCAATTTCCTTTGATGTAAAGTTGTTGTTATATACACGCATACCTATATAGAAAGCTAATCCCATTATAAAGATAAAAAGAAATATCATCACGACTGCCCTTACCCAAGGCTTCCTTTTTGGGTTTATTATATCTTCACCCTCGGATAAGGCATCCTCGGCTTCCAAGGGATCTTCTATATTGATTGGCTTTAATACCTGTGTTGGTGCATCACTATTATAATTAGCGACAACAAAATCACCATTTGGCTCCTCCAGGGCCCGTTTGAGATCCTTAATCATCTCCCCTGCGTTCTGATAGCGTTCTTCTGGTAACTTGTTAATGGCTTTTTGTATCACGGCTTGGAGACTCTTGTAAATCTTCGGATTAATCTCTCCAGGGGGCTGTACCCTTTCCTGAATGTGCTTTATGGCTATTGAAACAGCGGTATCACCTTCAAAGGGCAAAGTCCCGGTAGCCATCTCATAGAGAACTATGCCCAGGGAGTATAGGTCAGATTTTGCATCTATATACCCACCCCTGGCCTGCTCAGGTGAAAAATAGTGGACAGATCCTATTACACTCGGACCTGCCAAGGTTACGGTAGATGAGGTTACAGCCCTGGCTATTCCAAAATCCGCCACCTTAACCGTATAATCATTCCCTATCAATATGTTTTGTGGCTTGATATCCCTATGAATTATTCCGTTTTCATGGGCATGTTCCAGTGCTGCCGCTATTTGCAGGGCTATTCTGATCGCTTCTTTGGATTCCAGATTCCCTTTTTCTCTTATAAAATCCTTAAGGGTTTTGCCCCAAACATATTCCATTACTATATAATATATTCCGTCCTCTTGACCGACATCGTAGACATTAACTATATTGTGGTGGGATAGACTTGCTGCTGCTTGGGACTCCCTTTTAAAGCGGTATACAAACTCTTCGTCTTCTACCAATTCCGGTCTAAGTATTTTTACAGCAACAAATCTGTTCAGGAGACGGCACTTTGCCTTGTATACAATGGCCATTCCTCCGGCACCTATTTTTTCAATCAGCTCGTATCTCCCGCCAAGAATTTCACCCAGCAACAGCATCACCCCTCTTTCTTCATGTTGATATATTTGATGGCTACAACGGTAACGTTATCCAAGCCTCCTCTTTCCACAGCCTGATTAACCAAGCCAGAGGCAAGCTCCTGCATAGAATGAGCCGATTCAACTAGATCAATGTTTTCTTGCAGATCTACATGAAGGATTAATCCGTCGGTACACAGAAGAATGATATCATCCTCTTCCAGCGGGATTTTATGGCAGTCTATATCTATATCATTCTCAGTGCCCAGAGCTCTGGTTATAATGTTTTTTTGAGGATGCTTATCTACCTCATCCGGCGTAATTGTGCCGTTGTCCAACAATTCCTGCACCAGGGAATGATCCTTGGTTAATTGCCTTATTTGACCATTTCTAATAAGATACCCCCGACTATCCCCAACATGACCCAGGTAGAGGACCCCATTGGAAAAATATGCCGAGACCAAGGTTGTGCCCATTCCATTGTATGACTCATTGGACAGGGACACCTTAAATATCTTATTATTGGAAACCTTGATAGCCTCTTCAATGAGCCCTAAAGGCTCATGAGTATTTTCATCCCTACCCATCCTAACAGACAAGTAATCTATTATAGTTTCCACAGCCATGCGGCTTGCCAGTTCTCCGGCGTTATGTCCCCCCATACCATCGGCTATCAAAGCCAGGTTCTGGAATTTATTGGTACTTGGAATATAGTAATAATCTTCATTGGATTTTCTAACCATACCTTTGTGGCTATATCCACCATATTCTAATAACACTTACCCCACCTCACCTTGTTGCTCCTTTAACCGATGGATTTACCATCCTCTAATCAAGGATTCACCCTACAATGCAGATTGATTGCTCGTAGTTTGACAGCTATTATCCTTCATACGGATATAAATCATTTTAACACTCCCAATGCCCAATATGAACAAGGCCCGGGTTTATCTTTGTAAAGTGTCTACATATCCCCTTTTTAATTGACCACATGCTCCACCTATTTCATGTCCCAGTTCCCTCCGTCTCGTCACCTGAATACCTGCAGATCTGAGACTTTTTTCAAAAAGCTGGATTCTGACCTCCGGACTTCGCCTATATGGTGCACCTTCAATAGTATTTATGGGAATGATATTCACATGACAGGGAAAATCTTCAAGCAACCGACCCAATTCCTCCGCTTGTTCCACTCCATCGTTAACACCTTCCATGAGGGAGTATTCGAAGCTCACCCTTCTCCCAGTTCTTTCAAAATAGTATTTTGCCGCTTCAACAACTTCTCGTACACTGTAAGCCGAAGCCACTGGCATAATTCTACGCCTTGATTCATCGTTTGGGGCGTGTAGGGATACAGCCAAAGTAATGGGCATATCCATGTCAGCCAGTTCCCTCATCCTGGGCACCAGACCACAGGTGGAAAGGGTTATATTTCTAAAGCTTATGTTTAGGGTATTGGGATCGTGTATCAGATTCAGGAATTTTACGACATTATCATAATTATCCAAGGGTTCACCGCTACCCATGAGGACTACGTTACGAATGTTGCGTTTTTCGGCTTCACCCAGATCGGCATTTACCATCAGTACCTGCCCCACCATCTCCCCTACCTCTAAATTACGTATGAGGCCCTGCCTGGTGGATTCACAAAAACTGCAGCCCATTCTACAGCCAACTTGGGTGGACAAGCATAGGGTGTTCCCATAATCATATCTCATTACAACACATTCTATTATATTACTATCATGGAGTAAACACAAATATTTTATCGTATCGCTATTATCAGAAGTCATTTTTTTTATTTGCTTTACTCTCCCAATCATGTATCTTTCCTTCAGCTTTATCCTGGTGTGCTTAGGTAGATTGGTCATATCTTCAAAACTCTTTGTTCCTCTATACAGCCAGTTAAGTAGCTGCTTACCCCTAAAGCTCGGCTCCCCTATTTGCTTTAATATATCCGTGATTTCTTCCGGTGATTTATCCAATATATCTTGTTTCATAACTGCTTTTATACGGTCCTCCTCATCTTTGCAATAAAGAATCCATCTACACCATGACGGCCGGGGAATAATTGAATCATTCCCTCACCTATAATTGCATCTCCAATGTTCTGAGGTAAATCCCGACTGAAATCCTCCATAACAAACTCGGGATATTCCCTAACAAACCTTTCAATTACCTTATGATTCTCCCAAGGATTAATTGTACATGTACTATAAACCAGAATTCCTCCCGGTTTAACATATCTTCTACAATTGTACAATATATTCCATTGTAGCTGGTATAGAGATTCCATACTTTCTTCTTCGATTCTCATCCTGATATCCGGTTTTTTATGAAGTACACCCCAACCGGAACAGGGAGCATCTATCAATACCCTGTCCATACTGTCTTCCATCCTTGGATTGAATATGGTCGCATCCTGTACCTGGGTCTCAATATTCTTCATACCCATTCTCTCTATATTCTTATTAATTAGATCTACCCTATGATCATGTATGTCATGAGCAAATACTTTACCCCTCATATCCATAAGTTCAGATATATAGATGGCCTTGCCTCCCGGAGCACTACATGTATCTAAGATCCTTTCCTCCGGTTTTGGTTCCAGAATTTTGCAAACAAGTATGGAACTCTCCCCCTGTACGGTAAACATACCATTCTTATACAAGGGATTTGCCTGGATATTCCCTATTCCCCTCACTCTTAAGGCATTATCGAAATATGGGCTCTTCTTACTATTTATCCCCTGTTGTTGAAAAGCCATTACCAGTTCATCACTTGTCATCTTAATTCCATTTACCCTAACGGTAGTATAGTTGGTGCCCTGAGTGGATTTCATTATATCTTTAGATAACTGTATCCCATATTCCTCCACCCACAACTCCACCAGCCATAAGGGGAATCCATAAAGAGAAGCCAGGGATTTTGTGTCGGTAGGAGTTTGTTTTGATGACATTATTCTTTCTTTGTTCCGGGATATGTTTCTCAAAAGACCATTGACAAAGCCCTTCAAAGGTTTAAAGCCAAATCCGGTACACAACTTAACGGATTCGTTACAGGCAGCCGAATCAGGTACCCTATCCAAATAGAGTATCTGATAACAACCAAGTCTGAGAATGTTCTTAACCCATGGATTAACCCCTCTCATCCTGGCAAACTTTCCTAATACATCATCTACAAAAACCTGATTCTCCAGCGCACCGTATACCAATTGAGTTATAAAGGCGGCATCCCGATCTTCAAACCTAAATCGATCCAGGTTCTCTTTGAGACAGATATTGGCGTACTTACCATCTTCGTTGACTTGTTTTAGAATAATCAAGGCAGTCTTACGAACTTTATCCATAACCCCTCCGTTATATTCAAAAGAAGGGCTTATATGCCCTTCTTTTATTATCGTCTTCTCCTATCCCTTAACAACAGTAATCTTAACAATTGGGCTACTGCTGATGCCGCTGCCGCCACATAGGTGAGAGCTGCAGCGTTTAGTACCCTCTTAACACTTTTTTCTTCATCCCTGGTAACAAAGCCCTGGATACTTAGTAGCTCAACAGCACGACTACTAGCATTAAATTCTACCGGTAGTGTGATTAATTGGAAAGCTACGACGGCCAGGAAGAGATAGATACCTATATCCAACATAGCCATAGCTCCCATAATAAGGCCTAAAAAAATAAACAGAAAGGCTGCTTGGGAGCCAAAATTAGCAATGGGCACAATTGCGTTTCGAATGCTTAAGGGCACATATCCTTTGGCATGTTGTATTGCATGTCCTGCCTCATGAGCAGCTACCCCTATAGAGGCTATTGACCTGCCATTATACACCTCGTCTGATAACCTGAGAACCTTTTTCCTAGGATCGTAATGGTCAGACAGATATCCTCCTACTCTATCAACGGGTATATCTCCCAGACCCATGGCGTCCAAGATCCTTCTCGCTACCTCTGCACCAGTATATCCACCATAATTGGCTATTCTGATGTATCTATTAAAAGTGCTTTGCACCTTGTATTGCGCATAAAAGGACAGAATAAGGGCGGGTAATAAAATCAACATAGTAGAATCATAGAAAAGAAAAGGCATTTTATCCCACCTTCCAAATTAGTTTGTTTGTCGCTTTCATATGATATGCAATAAGCCTATCATCTATCTAAACATCTAAACTCTTATACTTTATCTCCACCATCCAAAACAGTATTCACCTTCAAACGGTTTCCCCGTAAGAATTCTACATCGTCCATAGCCCGCTTACCTGGAGCCTGTACTTTGGACAATCTGATTAATCCATCGGACCCGGATATCACCAGTCCGTGTTCCTCATCAGCATAGACAATTTGCCCCGGAGTAATGTCCTTTAAGTCAGAGTATTCCACCTGACCTGCTTCCCATACCTTTAGCCGCATGCTTCCAATATAAGTATAGGCCCCGGGCCACGGTGTCAGAGCCCTAACATTATTTCTTATCCTATCTATATCCATATCCCAATTGATTCTGCCCATATCTTTATCTATCTTCTGACAATAGGTAGCGTCCTCTTGGATTTGGGGTATTCCTTCAGGCTTTCCAACTGTAAAAAGTTCAAGACTTTCACTGAGGGCTTTAGCTCCCAGTGCTGCCAGCCGATCATGAAGATCCCCGGCATTTTCATCAGGATGTATTAGTGTTTCCATTTGCAATATGATGTCTCCGGTATCCATCCCTTCATCCATATACATTATGGTTATTCCCGTCTTGCTTTCCCCATCCATAATGGCTTGCTGTATAGGTGAGGCACCCCTGTATTTAGGCAAAAGGGAAGCATGTACATTGATACAGCCAAGGGGTGGAATGTCCAAAATATTTTTGGGAAGGATTTGCCCATAAGCAGCAGTTACTATAAGATCAGGGGCCAATCTCTTAATTTGAGTAATAAACTCTTCGTCCCGGGCCTTTACCGGCTGATATATATCGATACCTTTTTCAATAGCCCATTTTTTTACAGGTGAGGGTAACAAGCGTTTACCCCTACCCCTCGGTCTATCAGGTTGGGTCACAACACCAATTAGTTCATATCCTTCAGCTGCAATAGTTTCTAATGAAGGAACTGAAAAGTCCGGCGTTCCCATAAATATAATCCTCACTATAACTCATCCCCTATTTTCTGTTTCCTGGTCGATTCTTCTTAGGGTTCCCGGTTCTACCCTATCTATATATAAAACACCATCCAGGTGATCAATCTCGTGACAAAGAGCCCTGGCCAGAAGATCCTCACCTTCCAGCTCAACTTTTTCACCATAGCGATTGAGTCCCACTATTTTGACTCTTGCAGGCCGCTTAACTAATCCGGTAATACCGGGGATACTTAAACAACCCTCCATATCCGCCTGCTCACCTTGTTCTTCTACTATCTCGGGATTTATTAACTCTATAATTCCTTCACCAATATCGATTACAACTATACGCCTTAATACTCCCACCTGGGGCGCAGCCAAACCCACGCCTTCCGCATTATACATGGTTTCAGCCATATCATCCAATAATAACAGTATCCTATTATCTATTTTATCCACTGGTCTTGCTTTTTTTCTTAACACATCATCTTTTTCATAGTGTTTGATTTCCCTTATCGCCATATTATCACCCCTTTTATAAATCATCTATTATATTACCAAACCTAATAAATATAAGAAGCCATTGTTAGGTCAACTTCTACACATGCGTTTGAGATACGACCAATAACCTACTGATATAAAAGGGAAATTTCCCATATCATTATGGCATTCCAATCATTATAATAAACTGGTTGGGTAGAAGTCAACCACGATTGTGCTGGCCGAATTGATAAACTCTTTTAGACAATCATCCATTATTTTATGATACCGTTCCCTGAAGATTCTCTCGTTTCGGATACGGATCAAAACATGCCATCTAAACCTATTCTTAATTCTTTCAAGTGGTGCTGGATATGCACCCAATTCTAAGGTTCCCGACTTAACTATGGGATCCTCTGCCTTCCCACCCTCCAACCATTTTTTTATGTCCATGGCAGTTTTAATAACGCCCTCCTCTTTTTCTCCGGTGATTAGTACCCTGACTATATGTGAAAAAGGTGGGTATTTGAATTGTTCCCTTATTCTAATCTCTTCATTATAGAATCCCAAATAATCATGTTTTGCGGAAAATTGTATAGCATAGTGTTTCGGATGATAGGTTTGTATTATAACCTTCCCCTCCCTATCACCTCTACCTGCACGCCCCGCCACCTGGGTTATGAGTTGAAAGGTCTTTTCACTACTCCGGTAATCAGGTAGATTCAGGGAAGTATCCGCTGTAACAACACCTACCAAGGTTACATCGGAAAAGTCCAGCCCCTTGGCAACCATTTGGGTTCCCAATAGGATATCATATTCCTTTTTCCTGAAGGCATCTATAATCTTTTGGTGAGAACCTTTTCTGGATGTAGTATCCATATCCATCCGAATTATCCTGGCCGATGGTATAAGCCTGCTGATTTCCTGCTCCACCCTTTGAGTTCCTATCCCAAAGTGCTTAATATAGGTGCTCCTACATTTCGGACAAGTTCTTGGATAGGGCTTTATGTCTCCACAATAATGACATTTTAGTATGTTGCTTTTTGAATGATAGGTTAAAGATATATCGCAATTGTCACATTTTACCAGGTATCCGCAGGATCTACAGGTTACAAACTGAGCGTGACCCCTCCTGTTTAACAGGATTATAGCCTGTTCTCCCCTGGACAAAGTCCCTCTGAGTTCATCATACAGACTTTGACTAAAGATGCTACGGTTGCCTCTTTTAATTTCCTGGCGCATATCAATAATATTAACCTTGGGTAATGGTCTTTGGTTTATTCGATGATCAATCGTAACTCTGGTATAATGGCCCTTTTGACTATAATAGAAATCATCCAATGAAGGAGTTGCACTGCCAAGTACCAGAACCGCTCCTTGTTCCCTGCACCTTTGTATAGCTAAACCTACAGTATGATACCTGGGTCTGGATTCGGACTTATAGCTGTCTTCGTGAGCCTCATCTATAACAATAAGACCTAACTCTCGTATGGGTGCAAAAATAGCTGATCTAGCCCCCACCACTATATTAACCTGATCGTTATGGATTCTTCTCCATTCGTCAAATCTCTCACCTGGAGAAAGCCTGCTATGGAGTATCGCTACATCCACACCAAACCTGATTTTGAAACGCTCTACTGTTTGTGGAGTCAATGAGATCTCAGGGACTAGGATAATAGCCTTTTTTTTATTTATCAGAGTCCTTTCCACCAGGTGCATATATACCTCTGTTTTTCCACTACCCGTTACTCCATGTAAAAGATAAATCCCCTGGGATTTTCTTATACCTTCTCCTATGGTCTCGATAGCTACAGTCTGCTCATGGGTGAGTTCCGGTTTAGTTTCCAAAAAATCCAGTGGCTGATCCCAAGGGTCTCTGTATACTTCCTGGTCCTCCAGATAAATCCATCCTCTTTTCTCAAGGTTTTTGAAACTGGAAAGGGGGGCACCTCCCGCCATATCCGCCAGCTCAGGTAATAAAATGCCATCCCCTTCATTAAGGATTCTTAGAATCTCTCCCATATATCTTGAACGACTTTCTACCTGATCTATTTTTTCATTTATATTGGTTTCTACATTGAGGTAGACCAGCTTTTCCACTTTCCCATCCATATTTCTTCGAAGACCCGGCGGAATAAAGCATCTGATAGCCTCTATGGCAAGACAATGATATTCCTTTTTCATCCACCAGACAAGCGGGATCAATTCGGGTAGAAGAACGGAAAAATCGTCACATATTTTTTTTATGGGTTTAACCCTGTTATGGGAAATGGAAATCTCTTTATCCAGACTCACCACATAGGCATCTATATTCCTATTTCCCGCCCCAAAAGGTACCAAAACCCTCATTCCTATTTGTATGTCGGCCATAAGATCCTCTGGAATTCGGTAGTGGAAGACTTTGTCCAAGGCAGGATGGGCTTGGTCTATTATAACACCTGCATAAAGTATGTCTGACACAGCTTCCCCAATCTCCTTACTCAAGAACCTCGCCTCCAATATAACAATTGACTACAACAGCAGCTGTGACCTATTGTAATATAAAATGTCTATTGTGTATTAACCGCATCGATACAAATACGGAAAGTTACGTTAATCAAATATCTGTAATTATATGAGCTAGTACATTAGCTCAAATATATTTTATTACTTCATCAATTATTCTGTGGGCGAAATCCTCTTTGTCCATTAAGGGTATGGTTTCTACATCTCCATTTATGCAATATAGAATACCCTGATTGAAATCGCTTTGGAATCCGGATCTTTTAGTGCTAACATCGTTGGCCAGAATAAAGTCCAGATTTTTATCCTTTAGCTTCCTTAGAGCGTATTGCTCCAATTCTTGGGTTTCAGCAGCAAATCCCACTAAAATCTGATGTTTTTTTGTTCTGCCCAGTTCCAGTAATATATCCGGATTACGCTCCAGCTTTAGGGTTATGGGTTCGGATCCCTTTTTAATCTTATCGGTGGCAACCTCCTGAACCCGATAATCCGCCACAGCTGCGGCTTTAAACACTATATCTGAATAACTGTAGAGTCCAATTGTAGTATTATACATCTCCTTCGCAGATTCCACCGAGTGTATATTAACACCTTTCGGGGGATCTATGCTCGTAGGCCCGGTCACCAGGTCTACTGTAGCCCCTCTTATAGCACAAGCTTTTGCAATGGCATAGCCCATCTTTCCGGAAGATCTATTACTGATAAATCTAACAGGATCTATAGTCTCATTGGTAGGCCCGGCCGTAACCAGTATTCTTTTCCCCACTAGATCCTTCTTTTCCCATAGGATTTCTTCCAAAGCACTTATGATATCATCCACATCAGCGAGTTTTCCTTCTCCCCAATCCCCACAGGCTAATCTTCCCTTACCTGGTGGAATAATGACATAACCAAAATCCTCTAGTTTTTTTAAGTTATCCTGAACTACTCTTTTTTGATACATTACGGTGTTCATTGCAGGCGCAAAGATAGTCTTTGCCTCTGTGGCCAAGATCGTTGTTGATAATAGATCGTCCGCAATACCACAAGCAGCTTTTCCTATAACATTGGCAGTCGCCGGAGCTATAACAAAGACATCCGCCCATTTAGCCAGGGCAATATGTTCTATATCATAGCGTTCCGTGGACTGAAAAGTATCGTGGTATACCTGATTCCCGGATAAACTCTCCAAGGTTAATGGATGAATAAATCTGGTAGCATTTTTTGTCATAACCACCTTAACATTGGATCCAAGCTTTATCAATCTGCTGGTTAAATCAGCTGCTTTGTAGGCCGCTATTCCTCCGGAAATCCCCAGCAATATGTTTTTCCCTGTAAACGAGCTATTCATTATTTTATTCCCTCTTTTGTTTTGCTGTAATGAACCTTCCCCGCTCTTACTTCATGTATAGCAACAGTAACAGGCTTATCAGAATCGACTGATACCATTGGATCTTGTCCGTCCACCAGTTGTCTGGCTCTCTTGGCAACTTGTACCACCAAGGTATACCTACTGTCCACTTTATCTATTAATTCATCTAAAGATGGATAAATCATTATCTATACCTCCTTTTAACTTAGCATAAAAGTCCATATTTCTATCTACCCTGCATTTCTCTGCAGTGATAATTGACTCAATTTTCGTCGCAGCATCTTCAACACTATCGTTAATTACCAGATAATCATAGCGAGTTATGAATTGTAATTCACTATAGGAGCTCTTAAATCTTCTTAGTAGCTCCTCCGGTGTTTCGCTACCCCGTCCCTCAATCCTTCTCCTCAACTCATCCATAGTTGGCGGTACAATAAAGATAAATATTCCCTCGTCAAATTTATCCTTTACTTGTAGAGCTCCCTGGATATCAATTTCCAGTATAACATCCTTCCCTGATAATAGGTTTTGATTTACAAAACCCCTGGGAGTCCCATAGTAATTACCATAAACTTTTGCATACTCCAAAAAACCGCCTTCTTCAATCAATCCTTCGAAGGTTTTGATATCCCTGAAAAAATAATTAACCCCATCGATTTCTCCTTTACGAGGCTGTCGAGTGGTCATAGATATGGAAAGAAGGGTTTCCGGGTGCCTCTTTAAGAACTCTTGACATACTGTGCCCTTACCGGCCCCCGATGGTCCGGATATTACAATCAGCAGGCCTTTTCCCCCCATCATAGATCTCCCTTCACTCGTCCTCTGATATCGATACGGATTGGCTATCCTTAATATTTAACCTATGTGCTACTGTCTCAGGCTGGACAGCCGACAATATTATATGATCACTGTCGGTTATTATAACCGCACGGGTTCTTCTCCCATAGGTTGCATCTATTAACATACCTCTATCCCTGGCATCCTGTATAATTCGTTTTATGGGTGCTGATTCGGGGCTTACAATGGCAATTAGTCGGTTAGCAGAAACAATGTTTCCAAAACCTATATTAATTAACTTTATATTCATTTTTGTACTTCCTTTCATTCAATATTTTGTACTTGTTCCCTAATCTTTTCGACCTCACTCTTTATATCAACTACAAGGTTAGTAATATTCAGGTCGTTAGCCTTTGATCCAATAGTATTAGCTTCTCTGTTCATCTCCTGTACCAGAAAATCCAATTTCCTCCCGATGGATCCTTTCTGTTTCAAAATTTCATCCAATTGATCCAGATGACTCCTTAACCTGATGATTTCTTCGGTGATGTTAGATCTGTCGGCAAAGAAAGCTACTTCCATATTAAACCTATTCTCGTCCAGGTCAGCTCCTTGAATAAGCTCCGTAATCCTGCTTTTCAATTTTACTCTATATTCCTCTATTACTGCCGGAGCTCTGTCCTCTATATCCTCTAACATATCTTTAATCAAATGTCCACGCATCACTATATCCTTCTCAAGCCTGCATCCTTCCTTATCTCGCATTTCCAATACCTTACCAAGAGCTTCATCCAAAGCCATAAGTACCATTTCCTTGACGATATCTTCATCTTGCTCCTTTTCCACTAATTGAAACAAATCCTGAATACCAGTCAAAGCTGATAATGAGATGTCTGCTTTAATATTATAGTTATCGGTAAGATATTTAAAACAGCCTATGTAGGACTCAACAAGAGGTTCATTCAGTTGTACTTCGATCTTGTCGCTGGCTTGTGATGACCCCTGTATGTATACCTCAACCCTACCCCTATCAAGCCTGTTCTGAATCCGTTTTCTTAGGTCCTCTTCTAAAAAATAAATAACTTTCGGAATCCGCATATTTATATCCAAATATCTGTGATTTAATGTCTTTATCTCTACAGTAAACCCCAGGCTCTGATTCTCGACTTTTGCTCTTCCGAACCCGGTCATGCTCCTTGCCATGTCCCTATTCCTCCCAATAATCTGCAATAATCCCCTTTACATCTGGGGCCCTTTTCCTTGTATTATAGCACAAAGCCTAGTTATTTAAAACTTATCTTTTCTTGATGGAAAGACTATTTCGTTTTTTGACTCCTATAAAAGATAAAAGATTGGGGGATCGGTGCCCCCAACCTTTTATTGATAACCTTATTCGATAAATTTATTGCTTAAAGTACTCTACTATACCTAAATACATACCCTTTGCGGCATTTTCCCGGGTTTGTTTTTGATTTAAAAGTCTTACATCGTCTGGATTGTTAACAAACCCAATCTCCATCAAAACAGACGGTAGATTCTGTTCCCTAAGAACATGGAAATCCTTCCTAAAAGGTGTAGACCAGCTTCCCTTGAAATCCGTATTATTACGGGTATTCTTCAGCATGGCATTGGCTAGCCTTAAGCGCTTGCTGTTATTATAATTATTGTAGTAATTCTGATTTGTTGCGTATCCGTTTTCGGAGCTGCCGTCCCTATAATATACCTGGACTCCGGAAGCAGTTGTTGTGCCGCCTGCTGTAGCATTGCAGTGGATAGCAATAAATATCATATCATTATCGTATTTTTCCCTGGTAAGGTCAAAGATTTCCTTGAGCTTTTTATTTATTATGTTCTTGCCACCGCTAGTGCTGGAGGGTACATAGATACCTGTCCTGGACTTTAATGAGGGATTGTTCAAAATGTTCTGCAAAAGCTTTGCCTTATCCTTTAGGTCTGTAATCTGATCTTCCGTTTCAGATATTTCAGATTCAAGGGTGGCAATATCCTCCGTCAGTTTAAGTATCTCGTTTTCCAGCTTGGATATATCGGCCTCTGTAGCCTTCTCACTGGATTTTAGGTTTTCCATGTCCTTATTCAGTTCATCCAGC
>JAAYRX010000211.1 GCA_012518535.1 Clostridiales bacterium
ACAGTGAAGACCCCATCGACGAGGACAGCTTTTTTGTGGTATCCACCACTGGAGCCATTGGCTTATGCCAGGACGGGGAGGACATTGACTGGCTGTTTCTATCCGACGCCGTGCCCAATGAAGATTTTCCGCTGATATACAAAACTACTACAAAGGTAAAGTTCTGCAGGAAATGCGACTCCGCTGTTGCCTTCGATGCGCGCTTTTGCGCAGCCTGTGGTGAGAAACTAGTTTAGAAATATATAAGAACCACTATATGACAGAATAACAAAATGAATATAACCAAGGGCAACCCGTTACTGGTTTTCATGTACTACCCACAATTCGATGATAATAGTTATCCTCCGACATTAAGTTCAATTTACATAAATTGAAATAAAAGGTATAATTTAATCAACGTAACTAATGATTACATTATAATATAATAGAATGTTTGATCTGAATAGGAAGGGATGATTATAAAGGCTAGTGCTTTATGGGGGGATTTTATGAAAAGGTTTATCATAGGATTCAGTAAAAACGAAAGCGGGCAGGCCCTTGTGCTATTTGCTTTACTGGCGATAGTTCTAATAGGTATCGCAGCCCTGGTTATAGATGCAGGTCTGGCATATGCGGCCAGGGCCAAGGCGCAGAATGCTGCTGATGCAGCAGCACTTGCAGGTGCACAAGATCTACCAAGTTTTGAAGCTGCCATAGGTAAGGCAAAGGATTATGCTGAACATAACGGTATCGAAAGGGACGATACAACTGCTACAGCCCCTTATGATGGGGATGAAGACAAAATAGAAGTTATATGCGCAAAGGATGTCCGGTATACCTTGGCCAGGGTCTTGGGTCTAGAGGGCACCAACGTATCGGCACGGGCGGTTGCAAAGAAGATCTCCCAATGGAGTGGCGAGGCTCTACCTTTTTTAAATGTATCCGATAAATATGATATTAATAAGGGTATAACTTTATGGGAAAAAGAGGGGGCTGGTGTTTTCGGAAGATTAGAGGAAAAAGACGATGATGATAAGGATGGTTTAGAGTTTGGATACGTGATACACCACAAAAATGACGAGGATAGAGTATATTTTGAAATATTATATAAGGATGGAATATTGGTAGCAAAAGGGACAGTCGCAAACATAAAAACTCAACTACAGCATATATTTAACCAGAACTATCCCGAAAAGAAAACCGTATATATTTTTAGCTTAACGAACAAAGCTATAGAGGAGGGTAACTATAAGAATTTGGACAATAAACAAAGAATACCCAAAGAAGACCTGGTTCTCCTTGAGGCCACATTCGATAGCTATGACGAAAAAGATAAAAAATTAAGCCTAACCGTTACAGGAATTTATGATATCTACAACGGTAAGTATCCCAAAGATTATTATAACCCAGATGTGAAGGGGATACCCAGACTGATTCAATAATCTTAAATCCACATAATTTAAATACCTTATGCAGTCAAACAAAGGGATTTACAGTCAAAGTAAATCCCTTTATCTATGTTGATTATACCTAAAAAGTGTAGTAGACTTGAATATACAAGCTATACATATCCTTATTTTTCATTCAG
>JAAYRX010000242.1 GCA_012518535.1 Clostridiales bacterium
GATTCCGCGCTCCTTCTCTTCGGGTGCCTTGTCTATCTCGTCATATTTTGCAGCCTGGGATCTGCCAAGCTTGGACAATACCATGGTGATGGCCGCGGTCAAGGTGGTCTTACCATGGTCAACGTGCCCAATGGTTCCTATATTAACATGGGGCTTAGTTCTTTCAAATCTCTCTTTTGCCATTTTCCTTCTTCCTCCTCAATTAATCTGCATTCAGATTTCTATTAAGTTATAATCTTTTCAGCTATATTTTTTGGAACTTCCTCATAGTGGGACAGGTGCATGGTATATACGCCTCTTCCCTGGCTCTTGGATCGTAGATCCGTTGCATACCCAAACATCTCCGATAGGGGCACATAGGCTGTTATAACCTGAACCCCGGATTTGGCCTCCATCCCCTCAATTCTCCCACGTCTGGAGTTGATATCTCCCATTACATCTCCCATATATTCCTCGGGTACTGTAACTTCTACCTTCATGGTGGGCTCCATAAGAACCGGATTCGCCTTATTCATGGCTTCCTTAAAGGCTATGGAACCAGCTATCTTAAAGGCCATCTCAGAAGAGTCCACCTCGTGATAGGATCCGTCGTACAGGGTTGCCCTTACATCCACAACGGGATATCCTCCCAGAACACCACTGACCATGGCATCCTGTATTCCCTGATCCACCGGTCCAATGTATTCTCTGGGAACTACGCCGCCTACGATCTTGTTTACAAACTCGTAACCGCTTCCCGGCTCCAAGGGTTCTATCTCCAACCATACATGGCCGTATTGACCCCTTCCACCTGACTGACGAACAAAGCGGCCTTCCGCCTTGACAGCCTTGCGAATGGTTTCCCTGTAGGCAACCTGGGGTTTTCCAACGTTGGCCTCCACCTTAAACTCCCTGAGCAGTCTGTCTACGATGATCTCCAGGTGAAGTTCTCCCATGCCGGCAATGATAGTCTGCCCGGTTTCCCCGTCTGTATAGGTTCTGAAGGTGGGGTCTTCCTCTGCCAGCTTCTGAAGGGCTACTCCCATCTTGTCCTGACCGGCCTTGGTTTTGGGCTCGATGGCCACCTGGATTACCGGATCGGGGAACTCCATGGACTCTAAAATGACCGGTTCATCCTCAAGGCACAGGGTGTCACCGGTAGTGGTATCTCTGAGGCCTATGGCTGCCGCAATGTCTCCCGCGTATACTTCATCGACTTCTTCGCGGTGGTTTGCGTGCATAAGTAGAATTCTTCCGATTCTCTCGCGTTTCCCCTTTGTAGAATTATATACATAAGAGCCCGATTTCAATGTGCCTGAATAGACCCGGAAAAAAGCAAGCTTCCCAACAAAGGGATCTGTCATAATCTTAAAGGCCAATGCGCTAAAGGGTTCCTCGTCAGAGGAATGCCTCTCCGTTTCCTCGTCTGTTCCAGGTATCATTCCCTTGATGGATGCTACTTCCAAGGGTGACGGCATGTATTCGATAACTGCATCCAAGAGGGGTTGTACCCCCTTATTCTTATAGGACGAACCGCACAGCACCGGTATTATCTCTACGGATATCGTTGCCTTCCTGATTCCTGCCCTGATTTCCTCGGTGGACAGTTCTTCCCCTTCCAGGTATTTCATCATAAGGTCTTCGTCGCTCTCGGCTACAGCCTCCAGCATGATATCCCTGTACTCCTGAACCAGGTCCATCATATCCTCCGGGATATCGGTTTCCTCACTATGGGTGCCTAAATCGTCGGTATAATAGATAGCTTTTTGCTCTACCAGGTCGATTATACCCTTAAAATTATCTTCCTTGCCAATGGGTAGCTGTATTGGAACAGCGTTGGTCCCAAGGCGCTCCTTCATCATCTTAATTACATTGAAGAAGTCTGCACCCACTATATCCATCTTGTTTATATATGCTATTCTGGGCACTTGATACTTATCCGCTTGTCGCCATACGGTCTCCGATTGGGGCTCTACACCGCCTTTAGCACAAAAAATTGCCACTGAGCCATCCAATACGCGTAGCGACCGTTCAACTTCCACGGTAAAGTCCACATGCCCGGGCGTATCTATAATGTTGATACGGTATCCTTTCCATTGTGCGGTAGTTGCGGCCGAGGTAATAGTTATTCCCCGTTCCTGTTCCTGTGCCATCCAGTCCATAGTAGCCGATCCCTCGTGGGTTTCGCCCATCTTATGAACCCTTCCGGTGTAGAACAGAATCCGCTCGGATGTAGTTGTTTTACCAGCATCAATGTGCGCCATAATTCCTATGTTTCTGGTATTTTCCAGCGAAAATTGCCTAGGCATCTCTCTTCCTCCTTTCAGTTGACGATTCACTAAAATAATGGGACTGCAGCGTCCCGGTTGATATTCGGCCAGTGGCTTTATAGGTTACCAGCGATAATGAGCAAAGGCTCTATTGGCTTCTGCCATTCTATGGGTTTCTTCTTTCCTTCTCACTGCACCACCCATGTTATTGGCGGCATCCATAATTTCCGCTGCCAATCTGTCTCTCATGGTTCTCTCCCCGCGATTACGGGCAAAGCTTACCAGCCAGCGAAGTCCCAGGGTTTGTCTTCTTTCTGCCCTGACCTCCATAGGTACCTGGTAGGTAGCACCACCCACCCTGCGGGCCTTAACCTCAAGCACTGGCATTATATTATTCATAGCCTGTTCAAAAACTTCCATAGGGTCATTACCCGTTTTTTCTTTTATAAGATCAAAAGCACCATAACAAATTCGTTGGGCTGTTCCTCTTTTCCCGTCAAGCATAACCTGATTGATGAGCTTGGTCACAACCTTGTTTCCATACAATGGATCGGGTAATACGTCTCTTTTGGGCACATGGCCTTTTCTTGGCATATCCTTCCCTCCTTCTATACAGGACTACCTAAAGTTCATTACTTTCTAGGTCTCTTGGCACCATACTTGGATCTGGCTTGCTGACGATCAGCAACTCCAGCAGTATCTAAAGCGCCACGTACTATATGATAGCGTACTCCGGGCAAGTCCGGAACTCTCCCGCCACGAATGAGTACCACTGAGTGCTCCTGCAGATTATGTCCTATTCCAGGTATATAAGCCGAAACTTCCATTCCATTGGACAGTCTGACCCTTGCCAGCTTTCTTAGGGCTGAGTTGGGCTTTTTGGGTGTACGGGTACTAACTGCAGTACAGACCCCCCTCTTTTGAGGACTTCCCTTAAGTGCGGGTGCGTCGGATTTGTAAACAACTTTTTTCCTGCCTTTTCTAACCAACTGACTAATTGTAGGCATCCTGCCACCTCCTTTCACAATAACTGCTGTCAAATCTTTTGATCTTAAACTTTTAAGATGGCGGCTGTTGCAGCGCCAACACTTATTCCACAGGCTTTACCTAGCTCCATCATAGAATCAACCATAATAATTTCAGTGTTGTATTTTTGACACTCACTCCTAATTTTTTGGGATACATAGTCGTCGACATCCTCGGCTAGAAAGACTTTCAAAGCCAATCCCCCTTGAACCGCTTTAAGAGTTTGCTTCGTGCCCACTGTCTTGTTCGAAGCCTCCCTAAGGCCTTCCAACATTTTATTCAACTCCTAAATATCTATTTTAGGGTACGCGTCAAATACGCACTCAAGTATTTTATCATTCCACAAAACCAATGTCAACATTTTTATATATAGGATTAACAAAAAAACCAAAGTCATCCTCCCTGATAAACAGGGAGGATGATTTGTTTAGTTATCATAGACATATAGGAGCTGCGGCCCTAGGCATTCAGGACTGCATCTTCTTCAACGTCCACGGGAATTAGCTCTTCAGGCTCTTCTTCATCGCTAAATACTTCGATATTCTTATACCGGCTCATACCTGTCCCCGCGGGGATCAGCTTCCCTATAATAACGTTTTCCTTAAGGCCTACCAGAGGATCGGCCTTGCCCTTTATGGATGCTTCGGTAAGGACCCTCGTTGTCTCCTGGAAGGAAGCTGCAGACAGGAAGGACTCCGTAGCCAGAGAGGCTTTGGTTATACCCAGCAGCACCCTCTTGGCATATGCCGGCTGGCCGCCTTCCTCTACTACCCTTTCGTTCTCCCTTTCAAACTCGAAGATATCTATCAGTCCGCCGGGCAGCATATCGGTGTCCCCTGCGTCCTCAATCCTTACCTTTTTAAGCATCTGCCTTACAATAACCTCTATATGCTTGTCGTTTATATCAACACCCTGCATCCTGTACACCTTTTGTACCTCATGGAGCAGGTAGCTTTGAACCCCTTTGACTCCCCTGATCTTCAGAATATCGTGGGGATTTACGGACCCTTCGGTCAGCTCGTCGCCGGCCTCCACCCTCTGATCTTCTTCCACGCTGATGCGGGAACCATAGGGTATGGTGTAGGTCTTGGTGTCTCCATCATCGCCTACAATGGCGATTTCCCTCTTCTTTTTCGTTTCATTGATCCTGACTGTACCGGAAACTTCGGATATAACCGCCAATCCCTTGGGCTTACGTGCCTCAAATAGCTCCTCAACCCTGGGAAGACCCTGGGTAATGTCTTCTCCGGCTATTCCACCGGTATGGAAGGTTCTCATGGTAAGCTGGGTTCCGGGCTCACCTATGGATTGAGCCGCAATAATCCCCACTGCCTCTCCGATGTTCACCGGTTCTCCCGTAGCCATATTGCTGCCGTAGCACTTGGAGCATACACCATGTTCCGTGCGGCAGGTCAGAACGGATCTTATGTTGACTGATTCGATACCTGCCCTGGCTATTTCTTCGGCCAGATCATGATCAATCATCTCATCAGCCTTTACTATTATCTCACCGGTCCTGGGATTAGTAATATCCTCTGAGGCATATCTGCCTATTATTCTATCGACAAAGGGTTCGATAACTTCATCCGCATCCCTTATCTCACTCACGGTGATTCCCTGAGGCTTCAGCCCGTCTTTGGCAAAGCAATCAGCCTCTCTCACGATTACATCCTGACTGACATCAACCAGCCTTCTGGTCAGGTAACCGGAGTCTGCGGTTCTAAGGGCCGTATCGGCCAATCCCTTCCTGGCACCGTGGGTGGATATGAAGAATTCAAGCACGGTCAGCCCTTCACGGAAATTCGCCCTGATGGGAAGTTCGATAATCTTTCCCGTCGGGTTGGCCATGAGCCCACGCATTCCCGCCAGCTGCCTTATCTGGTTGATGCTGCCCCTGGCCCCGGAATTTGCCATCATATATATTGGATTGAAATGATCCAGGCTTTCCATCAAGGCCCTGGTCACCTTATCAACGGTGCCGTTCCAGGTATTTATAACCTTTTCATAACGCTCGGTATCTGAAATCAGGCCCCTTCTGTATTGCCTGTCTATATCAAGGACCTGGCTGTCCGCCTCCTCAAGTAGCTCATGCTTTTCTTCAGGTATCACTATATCCGAAACGCTGACGGTAACGGCCCCCTTGGTGGAATAGTGGAAGCCCAAATCCTTGATCTTATCCAGTACGATGCTGGTCCCGGACGCTCCATACTTCCTGTAGCACCTGTCTACTATCTGACCCAGGACTTTCTTGTCCACCACTTCGTTTATCTCCAGATCGAACATCTCATCCGGGTTTGTTCTATCCTTCAAACCTAAATCCTGGGGTATTGCCTCGTTAAAGATAACTCTGCCTGCCGTAACATCGATAAGCCTTGTTTCCTTCTCCCCGTCAATCTCCCTTTCGACCCTCATCTTAATGGGGGCGTGAAGATCTATGACATCGGATCCATAGGCCATTATAACCTCATCAGATGAAGCAAACACCTTGCCATGGCCCTTTGCATCCTCCTTGAGGCTGGTCAGGTAGTAAATCCCAATGACCATATCCTGGGTTGGGCTGACAACCGGTCGGCCGTCGGAGGGTTTCAGGATGTTGTTGGTAGACAGCATCAAAAACCGTGCCTCCGATTGGGCTTCAACGGACAAGGGTACATGGACAGCCATCTGGTCTCCGTCAAAGTCTGCGTTATAGGCGTTACATACCAGGGGATGAAGCTGTATTGCCCGTCCTTCAACCAATACAGGTTCAAAGGCCTGGATTCCCAACCTGTGTAGGGTGGGGGCGCGGTTTAAAAGTACCGGATGTTCCGTAATAACCTCCTCCAGTACGTCCCATACCTCTGCCCTGACCCTTTCAACCATCCTCTTGGCGCTCTTTATATTATGGGACAATCCCTTTTCTACCAGTCTCTTCATTACAAAGGGCTTAAAGAGTTCCAGGGCCATCTCCTTGGGAAGCCCGCATTGGTACATCTTTAGTTCAGGTCCGACCACGATAACTGAACGGCCTGAATAGTCAACCCTCTTACCCAGAAGGTTTTGCCTGAATCTGCCCTGCTTTCCCTTCAGCATATCGCTCAGGGATTTAAGGGGTCTGTTTCCGGGCCCGGTTACGGGACGCCCCCTCCTGCCGTTGTCTATAAGGGCATCCACCGCTTCCTGAAGCATCCGTTTTTCGTTTCTGACGATGATGTCCGGTGCTGCCAGATCCAACAGCCTCTTCAGGCGATTGTTTCTGTTTATAACCCTTCTGTAAAGATCGTTAAGATCCGATGTAGCAAAGCGTCCACCGTCCAGTTGTACCATGGGTCTCAGCTCCGGCGGTATTACAGGGATTACGTCCATTATTATCCATTCCGGCCTGTTTCCGGATTTGCGGAAGGCCTCCACTACCTCCAGGCGCTTTACCACCCTTACCCTCTTCTGACCTGTGGCAGTCCTCAGCTCTTCTCTCAATTCCCTGGCCATCTTATCAAGGTCAAGGCCCTTCAGGATCTCCTTAATGGCTTCAGCTCCCATTCCGGCCTTGAAAGCGTTACCGTACTTTTCATAATACTCCCGGTACTCCCTGTCGTTTAAAAGCTGGAGCTTTAACAGGGGAGTATCGCCGGGATCTATAACTATATAGGAAGCAAAATACAAGACCTTCTCCAGGGATCTTGGGGATATGTCCAAGATAAGTCCCATCCTGCTGGGAATCCCCTTAAAATACCATATATGGGAGACCGGTGCAGCCAGTTCAATGTGTCCCATTCTCTCCCGGCGGACCTTTGAACGGGTTACCTCTACACCGCACCTGTCGCAGATTATGCCCTTGTATCTCACTCTTTTATATTTACCGCAATGGCACTCCCAGTCCTTTTGGGGGCCGAATATCTTTTCGCAAAAAAGTCCATCCTTTTCTGGTTTCAAGGTCCTGTAGTTAATAGTTTCCGGTTTTTTTACCTCTCCCCTGGACCATTCCCTGATCTTATCCGGCGAGGCTAAACCAATTTGGATTGAATCAAAATTATTCAATTCAAACAAGGACTCTCTCTCCCTTCCTATTCTCTATCATCATCGTCCGCTGTATCCGCCAACACGTCCAGGTCATTGAAAAGGGTGTCGTTCAGATCGGGAATGTCTATAATGGAATCCAAATCAAAGTCTTCCAGATCCTCTTCGGCTTCAACGTCTTCTTCTCCGGTCTCACGTCCCTCAATGTTGACATCCAGCTCATCGTATTCATCTTCAAAATCTTCCAATATCTCGATCTCCTGACTCTCTTCCGAGAGTACCTTTACATCAAGGGCCAAACTCTGAAGTTCCTTAATGAGTACCTTGAAGGACTCGGGCACTCCGGGCTCCGGTATATTCTCACCCTTTACTATAGACTCGTAGGTCTTTACCCTGCCTACCACGTCGTCGGATTTTACGGTCAAGATCTCCTGCAGGGTATGAGCAGCACCATAGGCTTCAAGAGCCCAAACCTCCATCTCACCGAACCTCTGGCCTCCAAATTGGGCCTTACCTCCCAGGGGCTGCTGGGTCACCAGTGAATACGGTCCGGTAGACCTGGCATGAATCTTATCGTCAACCAGATGGGCCAGCTTCAACATGTACATATAACCTACTGTGACCCTGCTGTCGAAGGGTTCACCGGTACGTCCGTCATACAGTGTTACCTTCCCGTCTCTTGGAAGTCCTGCCATCTCCAGGGTATCCATGATATCATCTTCGTTGGCACCGTCAAATACGGGGGTAACAACCTCCCAACCCAGTGCCTTGGCGGCCATGCCCAGGTGAGTCTCCAACACCTGTCCAATATTCATACGGGAGGGCACACCCAGGGGATTGAGAACTATCTCCAGAGGAGTCCCATCGGGTAGGAAGGGCATATCCTCTTCGGGGAGTATCCTGGAGATAACCCCTTTGTTCCCATGACGTCCCGCCATCTTATCCCCTACGGAGATCTTCCTCTTCTGGGCTACATAGACCCTTACCAGCTCGTTGACTCCGGGGGGCAGTTCATCTCCATTCTGCCTGGTGAAAACCTTGACATCAACAACTATTCCGCCTTCCCCATGGGGAACTCTGAGGGAAGTATCCCTGACTTCCCGGGCCTTTTCTCCGAATATGGCCCGAAGCAGCCTTTCCTCGGCGGTGAGTTCGGTTTCCCCCTTAGGGGTCACTTTTCCTACCAATATGTCATTGGCCCTTACTTCTGCTCCAATCCTTATGATACCCCTCTCATCAAGATCCCTTAGGGCATCCTCACCTGTATTGGGGATATCCCTGGTTATCTCCTCGGGACCCAGCTTGGTATCACGGGCCTCGGATTCATATTCCTCTATATGAATGGATGTATATACGTCATCCTTGACCAAGTTCTCACTTATAAGGATGGCGTCCTCAAAGTTATAACCTTCCCAGGTCATAAAGCCCATGAGGACATTCTTGCCAAGGGCTATCTCTCCGTTATCCGTGGATGATCCGTCGGCGATAATCTGACCTGCCTTTACCTCTTCCCCAAACTCTACTATGGGTTTTTGGTTGATGCAGGTACCCTGGTTGGATCGCTTAAACTTATGGAGTTTGTAGGTTGTGATTTCACCCTTGTCATTCCTGATCTGTATATTGGCAGCCGAAAGTTTGACGACAACACCGTCCTCCCTGGCTACAACAACCACACCTGAATCCCTGGCAGCTTTGTATTCCATCCCCGTACCTACGATGGGGGCCTCCGTCCGAATCAGGGGTACCCCTTGACGCTGCATGTTTGCTCCCATGAGGGCCCTGTTGGCGTCATCGTTTTCAAGGAAGGGAATCATGGCGGTAGCTACAGAGACCACCTGCTTGGGGGATACGTCCATAAAGTCCACGTTGTTCTTGTCAACCTCATAGATATCGTCCTTGACCCTGGCCATAACCCTATCGTCTATAAAACGGCCTTCATCATCCAGGGGTTCGTTACCCTGAGCTATAATGAATTCGTCCTCTACATCGGCGGTAAGATAGACTATTTCATCGGTTACAACGTTCCTCTCCTTATCCACCTTCCTGTAGGGGGCTTCGATAAATCCATACTCATTGATTCTGGCATAGGTGCTCAGGGAACCAATGAGGCCGATATTGGGCCCCTCCGGGGTCTCGATGGGACACATGCGCCCGTAGTGGGAGTGATGAACGTCCCTGACCTCAAACCCTGCCCTTTCACGGCTTAAACCACCCGGTCCAAGGGCACTGAGCCTTCGCTTATGGGTAAGTTCCGCCAGAGGGTTGGTCTGGTCCATAAATTGGGATAGCTGACTGCTGCCGAAAAACTCCTTGATGGAGGCGGTTACAGGCCTTATATTTATCAGGGCCTGGGGCGTAATGACATCCACATCCTGGATAGTCATCCTCTCCTTGACCACCCTCTCCATCCTGGAAAGTCCTATCCGGAACTGGTTTTGAAGGAGTTCGCCCACAGAACGCAGTCGCCTGTTCCCCAGGTGATCTATATCGTCAACATATCCTACATCGTATAAAAGATAAATTATATAGTTAACAGAGGCAGCAATATCATCCACTATGATGTGCTTGGGGATCAGCCTGTCGATATTTTCCCTTAATGCCTCCTTCAGATCCTTTTCATCCAAATCCTGATCCAGGATTTCCCTTAAAGTGGGATAATGCACGTGTTCATTGATCCCTGCTTCCTCCAGATCCAGATCCAAATGATAGCTTGCATCGACAAAATTGTTGCCCAGAATATGGGCGGTTCTATCCTCGCCCAGATCAAGCAATACCTGGTTTATACCAGAGTTTTGTATCTCCCAGGCCTTATCATAGCTGATCCTTTCGCCTTTCTTAACGAGGATCTCCCCTGTATCGGTGTTGATAATGTCTTCTGCACTTATTCTACCCGATATCCTGGATGCAAGAGCAAGCTTCTTATTGAATTTATATCTGCCAAAACGAGCCAGATCATACCGCTTGTCGTCGAAGAAAAGCAAATTAAAGAGCTGTCTGGCGCTTTCTATTGTTGGGGGTTCTCCCGGTCTCAAGCGCTTATAGATCTCCAACAATCCTTCTTCGTGAGAGGTGGTATTATCCTTATCAAGGGTTTTTAAAAGCCTTTCCTCTTCCCCCATGATCTCCTTGATCTGGGCATCCGTACCAAAGCCAATAGCCCTTAAAAGAACTGTTATGGGCAGCTTACGGGTACGATCGACCCTTACATACAGGATCTCATTGGAATCGGTTTCAAACTCCAGCCAGGTTCCCCTGTTGGGGATTACTGTAGCTGAATAAAGGTTCTTCCCGGTCTTATCTATTGCATCTGAGTAATATATGCCGGGAGATCTTACCAACTGACTTACAATTACTCGTTCGGCTCCGTTTATAATGAAAGTTCCCTGTTCCGTCATAAGAGGAAAATCCCCCATGAAGACTTCCTGTTCCTTGACTTCTCCGGTCTCCCTATTAATGAGCCTGACTTGGACCTTTAGTGGCGCTGAATAAGTAACGTCCCTTTCCTTGCATTCTTCTACGGAATACTTGGGATCGTCGCCTAGCTGATAGTCAACAAACTCCAAAACCAGGTTATCCGTATAGTCGGAAATAGGAGAAATGTCATTAAACACTTCTTTGAGACCTTCTTCCAGAAACCACTGAAATGATCGCTTTTGTACCTCTATGAGGTTGGGCATTTCCAGAACTTCATCAATCCTGGAATAACTCATACGAGTCTTTTTTCCCATCTTAACTGGATGTACCATGCAACATCTCACCCCTTAAGAATTTATAACCATTAAGGAAGTTCCAAAAAATATACAAAATGAAATGGGTCAGGCTATAATGCTGTAATCAAGTTTTTTTGAAACTTCAACTGACCAGTTATCTTTTTGTTAACACTTAAATATTAAAAGCCCCTTGACCCAAGTCCCGTTGGGCAAATTTGCCAAGGAGCATTATTGTTTATTATTGCCATGATTTATAGTCTTTATTCCTCATAATTAAACAATAAACCTTTTATTTTTTTACTTAATTATGTTACCATAAACCGGCAGGAATACATACATTAATGCAATTTAATATGATACCACAACATATATACCCTGTCAAGGATTTTTTAATCATGTAAAAGATTTGTTTGCAAGTTATAATGAAAGATTTTTTTCGTACTCCTGGAATTGACCATTGTCTATAATGAAAACCCCTCGACCTAAGAAGACCGAAGGGTTTTCTCAAAGGGCACATTGAATTTGTATAATAGAACCGAACAGGTATCCAATCAAACTAAACCCTGGTTAATGGACAAGTCTGAACCTTCCCTTATAAAGAGAGGAATAGTGTCTATGGGTGCCGAGGCATCGATGAACTGACCCCCATCATACATCCGGCCGGTCCATGCATCCTTCCAGCGGCTGCTCTTTGGAAGGTAGACCCTCCTGCTCCCTGCCCCGGGATATAAGACCGGAGCTACCAAAAGATCCGGGCCGAACATGTATTGATCCTCTATCTCCCATGCCTCCCCATCCTGATGGAAGTCATAGAAGATGGGCCTGATAACGGGAGTGCCTATTTCATGGGCGTCTTTCATGGCTTCCTTTATATAGGGCCTTAGCCTTTCACGGATCATCAAATACTTCCTGCAAATTTCATAGGCTTCGGGCCCATAGCTCCACACCTCATTGGCCGCCCCTGAAGTACAAACCCCTCCACCGGAGGTTCCAAGTGCCTCTGAATGGGGTTCCCGATCCCCGTGCAAGCGCATGACCGGACAGAAGGTTCCGTATTGAAACCACCTTATAAAGACCTCCCGGAACTTGGGATCGTCGGGATTCCCGCCATGAAACCCTCCGATATCCGTTGTCCACCAGGGGATTCCCGCAAGCCCCACATTTAATCCGGCGGCTACCTGATTGCGCATGCTCTCAAAGGAGGAATGGATATCCCCGGACCACAGAAGCGCTCCGTAGCGCTGGCTACCGGCCCAGGCACACCTTATAAGGTTTATAATGTTCTCCTGGCCGGCCTCCTGCATACCGTCAAAGAAGGTCCTGGCATACATCAGCGGAAAAACATTGCCTATCTGAACATTGGGCCCCAGATGATACCTGTACAGGTCAAAGTCGTAGTAGGTATATTCCGGCTCCGCCTCATCCAGCCAGAAAATCCTTATCCCCCTGTCATAATAACTCTGCCTTATCTTCTGCCATACATAATCCCTGGCACCGGGATTGGTGGGATCGAAGTGGGCAGTATTTCCATGAAAGTCCATGGCTATCCTGTGGCCCCTATCGGTCTTGATAAGGTAACCCATCTCGACCATCTCTTCATAATTCTCGCTTCTATGGTCAACGGTAGGCCAGATGGATACCATGAGTTCAATGCCCATTTCCTTGAGCTCCTTTATCATGGCATCAGGATCCGGCCAATAATCCGGGTCAAACTTCCATTCGCCCTGCATGGTCCAATGGAAAAAATCTACTACTATAACGGATATGGGAAGTCCCCGCCTCTTGTATTCACGGGCAACTTCCAGGAGCTCCTCCTGGGTTTGATAGCGAAGCTTGCTTTGCCAAAAACCCATGGCAAAATCCGGCATCATCGGAACCCTGCCAGCAGCCTTTCCATAGGCTTCCACAAGCTCTGCAGGATTATCACCGGCACAAATCCAATAATCCATAACCTTGGACGAATATGCCTGCCAGGTGGTCAGGTTCTTGCCGAAGGCGACACGGCCAACTGCCGGATTGTTCCACAGCAGTCCGTAACCAAGGCTGGATATCATAAAGGGAACACTGGCCTGGGAGTTTCTCTGGGCCAGTTCCAAATCACAACCCTTTAAGTTCAGGAAGGGTTGCTGATACTGCCCCATGCCATAGATCCTTTCATCCGGGTTGGACTCAAACCGTACCGTAATGGAATAATCTCCCCCAAGAATCGGCTTAAATTCCCGTGCCTCTATATCCAGGGCTGAAGCAAACCCCGTTGGCTCCACGCCGGGCTGGAATTTGTATTCCTTGCGATTTCTTACATACTCCTCCAGCAAAAGCTCTCCCTTTTGATTGTAGAAGGTGATCTTGCCGGCAGTATTAAGCTCCGCCCTGATCTTCCCGTTGACTATACTTGCACCGTAGGGTGTAATGTTGATCTCCGCCTGGCTGCTTTCAGGGCTTAACAGGGCCCAGTCCTCCGTCGGCATCTGAGCCATCTTGGTCGCTCTGATACGCAGGGCATCACTGCCCCAGGGTTCGATCCACAACTTCTCCGAATCATAGGTGAATATCAACCTTTGTCCCTTCCTGGTAAACATCCAATCCCTCCCCTATTGTTTTCCGCTATGAAATTAAACTCTTGTGCCATTTCATAATCTTAGGTAATGAGCTATTGATAATCGAATGACTTCATTGATTTGGTTAAGAAAACTTGGCTAATGGAGAAAATCCGTAGCTTTAAGCAGGACGCTTAAAGCAGCTTCCCTCCGGCAGGCCGCCGGATTGGAAGCGACTTTTGATTTATATCCGCCTTGCGATCAATAGCCATTACCGGCATATGATTGACTGGCACAAAGCGTAAACTTACTGTTTTTCCTAATAGAAATAAAGAAAAAAGGACTAATAAAAGTCCTTTATCCTAAATTACTCAAACAGCTTATTTTACTTCTATTTGTGCGCCAACTTCTTCCAGCTTGGTCTTAATCTCTTCAGCCTCTTCCTTGCTGATGCCTTCCTTAACAGGCTTTGGAGCATTGTCAACCAGGTCTTTGGCTTCCTTCAGGCCAAGGCTGGTGATCTCTCTGACAACCTTAATAACCTTAATCTTCTGGTCACCAACGCCTGCCAGAACAACGTCAAACTCGGTCTTCTCTTCTTCTTCCGCTGCTGCGGCTCCACCTGCTGCAGGTGCTGCGGCTACTGCCATAGGAGCAGCTGCGCTTACGCCAAATTCCTCTTCAAGTTCCTTTACCAGTTCAGCCAATTCCAGGACTGTCATGCCCTTGATAGCTTCCATAATTTGATTTTTATCCATCTTTCATAAACCTCCATTTTAGACTTAATTTGTTTCTAATAAATTTTTACGCTTCTTTTTGCTCTTTAATGGCATTAAGAGCATAGGCCAATGCCCGTACGGGACCGCTTAATACCCCCACCAGGTTGGCAATGGGCGCATTCATGCTGCCCAAAAGCTTGGCAAGGAGTTCTTCCCTGGAGGGAAGGTCCGCTAAGGCCTTAATGCCGTCCACATCGATTACCTTACCGTCCACAACACCGGACTTGAACTCAATTTTCCTATATTTCCTAATGGCCTCCGTCAGGATCTTGGCAGGAGCTACGGGATCGTCTTCACTAAAGGCAATGGCTGTAGGTCCCTCAAGGAAAGGGATCAAATCCTCTAAACCCACCTCTTTAGCCGCAATCTCGGTCAAAGTGTTCTTATATACCTTGTAGTCAACACCCGCCTCACGGAAGCTGGTCCTAAGCTCGGTTGCCTCCTGTACGTTCAGGCCTTTATAATCTACTAAGATAGCGCTGCTGGCTTTGGTAAACTTATCCTTCAGTTCCTCAACAACCTGGGCTTTTTGTTCTCTTATAGACATAGCCGGTCACACCTCCTCTTGAATCGCATTAAAATACCCTCTTTCCGTTTGGCACAATACCAGATGGTAAGAGGGCAGATATCCTGTTTGCTCTTCCACCTCGGCAGGCCTGTGGATTAAACCGTCTTAAAACGGTACCTGCTGTCTACGGCAAGAAAGGTATAAGCTATTTAATTCTTTAAAAGTTTACTATAGAATTCTCTAGTTGTCAATCCTAAAATAAGCCGGGATTTAATTTAATCCCAGGACCCATGGTGCTGGCAAGGACTACACTTCTCAAATAGGTGCCCTTGGCCGAGGCCGGCTTGGCCTTTACGATAGCGTCCATAAGCACTGAAAGATTTTCGCTGATCTTTTCTGCGTCAAAGGAAGCCTTTCCAATGGGAACATGGATGATACCGGTTCTGTCGACTCGGTACTCAACCTTACCCGCTTTGATATCCTGAACTGCTTTTGTAACTTCCATGGTTACGGTTCCGGACTTGGGGTTTGGCATCAACCCTCTGGGTCCCAAAACTCGGCCCAGACGACCCACTAAACCCATCATGTCAGGGGTTGCAACGCAAACATCAAAGTCCAGCCAATTCTCTTCCTGGATCTTTTGAACCATTTCCTCTGCGCCAACAAAATCAGCGCCTGCTGCTTCAGCTTCTCTGGCTTTCTCGCCCTTTGCAAACACAAGCACCCTGATAGTTCTACCTGTCCCGTGGGGAAGTACAACAGCCCCTCTGACCTGCTGATCGGCGTGTCTTGGATTTACACCCAGCCTGACACTGGCCTCTATAGTTTCATCAAATTTAGCCTTGGCAGTCTGCTTAACCAGTTCGATGCCTTCCTGGATGTCATATAACTTGGTGCGATCGACCAGTTTAAGGCTATCTTGATACTTTTTTCCTCTTTTCATCTTATTACCTCCTTGTGGTACTTTCGAAAGATTTGCTCTTTCTCCCACTTAATTAATGTCCTGATGGTCTTACTTTACAACGATTCCCATGCTCCTTGCGGTACCTTCAACCATGCTCATCGCAGCTTCAACGCTGGCAGCATTTAAATCAGGCATCTTAAGTTCAGCAATCTCCCGGATCTGCCCTTTTGTAACGGTAGCAATCTTTTCTGTATTAGGTCTTCCAGACGCCAACTCAATACCGGCGGCCTTCTTTAGTAAAACAGCGGCCGGAGGAGTCTTTGTAATAAAACTAAAGGAGCGATCCTGATATACTGAAATAACTACGGGAATGACAAGGCCCGCCTGACTTGCAGTCTTTTCATTGAATTCCTTACAAAATCCCATTATATTAACACCGTGTTGACCCAGGGCCGGGCCTACTGGCGGCGCGGGAGTTGCTTTCCCAGCCGGGATCTGCAGTTTTATAATTCCTGTTACCTTTTTTGCCATATTAGCACCTCCTCAAGTTGTAGTGTAGTTGCGGAAAGGTTGGTATACCTTCCATTAAATTCTCTGTATCTGATGATACTCCAAATCTATTGGGGTGTCTCTTCCAAACATGGACACAGATACTCGTACTTTTTGCTTGTCGGGATATATCTCTTCGATAACTCCGATGAAGTTTTCCAAAGGCCCTGATATAACTCGGACGTTATCACCTACTTCAGCCTTGAGCTCTACCGGAATATCTTCCACACCCAGTTTTCTTATCTCGTCATCGGTAAGGGGGATAGGCTTTGATCCCGGCCCTACGAAACCGGTAACACCCCGGGTATTGCGAATAACATACCAGGATTCGTCCGTCATGATCATCTTAACTATTACATAGCCCGGGAATATCTTCCGCATGACAGATTTTCTCTTGCCATCCTTGACCTCGATGTGTTCTTCCATAGGAACTTGGACCTCAAAGATCAGATCCTCCAGGCCCCGGTTCTCTACCATCTTTTCGAGATTCGCCTTTACTTTATTCTCATATCCGGAATAAGTATGGACCACATACCATTTTCCTTGGTCCTTTTTTTCCTCAGACATAATCTAAGAGCCAAGCTTTTCTTCCTGACCCCTACCTCCTTACTTAAGAAATCAGAGTAAACAGTTTTCCCAGCCCGAAATCTACAATTCCAATAGCTGCGGCAAAGATCAAAATCAAAACCACGACAACAATTGTATAATTGGTAAGCTCCTTAAGGCTTGGCCAAGATACCTTCTTTAACTCGGATACAACCTCTCGGAAATACCTTATAATGCTTTTTCTGGGCTTCTTTGCTTTCGCTGCTGCCTTGGCTGTCTTGGCTGCGGATTTGCCCTTTGACATAATGATTCACATCCTTATTCTAAGCCATATTGACCGATGTTATACCAAGTCTTCCCAATGGATGGATATCTCTAACGGGTTTCCCTGTGTATGGTGTGACCCTTGCAAAACTTGCAGTATTTCCTCATCTCAAGACGGTCAGCATTGTTACGCCTATTCTTCATGGTGTTGTAGTTGCGCTGCTTACATTCCGTACAAGCCAATGTTATCTTTACTCTCACACAAAACACCTACCTTACGTGTAAATACCTAATTAATTTATCATATATGGTCATTGGTGTCAACAAATTTCTGCCTGTCCAAATTGTTTACCAAAATAACTCAAATAAGAGACTGGCAGATACGGCCAGTCTCTTGAGTCGCCTGATTCCAAACAGCACATGGGCGACCAGCGGCCGCCCTTTAGTCCTTATTTAAAATCTTCGAAGCAGTTCTTATTCCAATTCACAGCTTTCAGCAAAGCAGAATAATACTTTTTCGACTCCCTACTACTCTTCAACGCTAGCAACAACGCCGGCTCCAACGGTTCTGCCGCCTTCGCGGATAGCGAACCTGAGACCCTCTTCAATGGCGATGGGAGTGATAAGTTCAACTTCCATATCAATGTTGTCACCGGGCATTACCATCTCTA
>JAAYRX010000241.1 GCA_012518535.1 Clostridiales bacterium
CAGCGTATTAAAAGCAGTAGAAGAATTAAGGAAAATAAAGAAAGAATTAGTAACAACAGATAATATTAAAAATATAATTTTCAAACTTCCAATGGATAAAGAATCCTTAGAAACTAAGGATATATCAATACAAAATGCATCATTAAAGCAAATCTCAATATTAAATGATTTGTTTAACTTGAAACCAATAGGGAGGTATGAAAATTGAATGAAATATTACAAGAAATTAAAAAGTATGTGTCAGAACTGAAGATTCCAGGTGTGAATCAAGGGTTAAAGATGAGCATTGAAGAAGCATACAAATTTGATAAACCCTATGAAGAATTCTTAAGAGATATCTTAATAGAAGCCTATGATATGAGAAAGGAAAATGGCAAGAAAAACAGAATTAAGAATGCTAGATTTCCCTACAAAAAGTATCTAGATGAACTAAGGGTAGAATATTTACCAGAAGACTGTAGAAAGAGGCTTAAAGAGCTTAAAACACTTAATTTCATAGAGGAAGGTAGGAATATAATACTAGCAGGAAATCCAGGAACGGGTAAGACCCATCTTTCAATAGGACTGGGCATAGAAGCCTGCAATACGGGCTATAAAGTGTACTTTACAACAGTAGCATCCCTAATAAATGAATTGAAAGAATCCAGAAGTGACAAGAAATTATATACTTTTGAAAAAAGATTTGAAAAGTATGATTTAATCGTGGCAGATGAATTAGGATATATTTCTTTTGACAAAGAAGGAAGTGAATTGCTTTTTACATTTCTCTCCCTCCGGGCAGAGAGAAAGTCTACAATAATAACTACTAATTTATCCTTTGATAGATGGAATGAGATATTCAATGACCCAGTTTTGACAGCTGCATTAATTGATAGATTAACCCATAAATCTTATGTAATAAATATGAATGGTGATTCTTATAGGATTAAAGAAACTAGGGAATGGTTAGAAGAAACCAATTAATTTTTTATCCTAAGTGGTACAGTTTTCGATTATTATATGGTACACTTTTCGGTTGACAAATACACCAGCCATTTATAACCAACCCCTTTATGTAAAGTTGCAGTTGTTTTGTTCATTAATTAATTGATCTAACCCACTTTCTGATGTTAGCTTTTCAAGATTATTAAATATCTTCCCTTCATCCCAGTTCCACCATTGAAGCTTTAATAAAAATTCTATTCTTTCTTCATTAAATCGTTTCTTGATTAATTTGGCTGAGTTCCCACCATATATTGTATAAGGTTCAATATTTTTCACTATAGTTGAATTAGCAGCAATAATTGCACCATCACCAACTTTAACACCAGGCATAATTATAACATTTTGACCTATCCACACATCATTCCCTATCACTGTGTCTCCCTTGAAAGGAAGTTGCTCTATTGTAGGAGTAATCATCTCCCAACCACCACCAAAAATATTAAAAGGATAGGTTGTCATTCCATCCATTCTATTATTTGAGCCATTCATAATAAACCTAACAGCTTCTGCAATTGCACATAATTTTCCTATTATAAGTTTATCTCCTAGAAATTCATAGTGGGGCTCTATGTTATCATAGAATTTCTCTGGGGATTTTGTATTATCACTATAATATGTGTATTCCCCAATCTCAACATTAAATCTTTTAGGTAGATTACTTATAAAGCAAACAGTCTTTATACTTTCATTTGGATAAAGTTTGTTTTTATCAGGTCCAATCATAAATATCACTCCTTCAGGATTTACACTTCATTTACTAATACTTCTACTTGGTAATCAAAATTATATTAATAATAAGAAATGAATCCTCGACATAGGTTTTAATTTCTCCATTCATTATATTAACCAAGTTCTTTACAATAGCCAGACCTAATCCCGTAGTTCCCTTTGTTCTAGATTTATCAGTAGTATAAAAGCGCTGAAATAGCCTCTCAGCCTCTGCATTATCTATATTAGGTGCATAATTTTTAAAGCTAATACATACATTATTTTCTTCTTCTTTTA
>JAAYRX010000212.1 GCA_012518535.1 Clostridiales bacterium
ACTCCGGCATATGTTATACCCCCTATTATTTTAAGTCAGATTTTAATAATAGGTTAACATAATGTGTCGGGGTTTTTCTATTTGTATTATCTACCAGAAGATTTAACTAGCACAACAGGTTAACTTAAGGTACTCTGCAAATTATAAGCGACTATAATGGAATGATCCGGGTTCCCCGGCCAAGGCGATGTCCTTAGGCCGGGGAACCCAAGTTTTTTAATGTAGGTTATAATGGCTGGTTCTGTCGCCAGTATGTGACATATTACACCAATATTATCCTAAAGATGGTATTCTGACCTTGGTGCTGTAATAAACTTACATGATGGAAAGTCCAGAAATACAGGAAATTCAATTGACATTATGCTAATATACATATATAATTTAAAAATATAAATCATGGATTATATGCGTTGCGGAAAGTTCTATAAATGCAATGAGAGTTAACTTATACGAGCTGGTGTTTATTGAGTGTTTCTACACAGCGTATAAGAAAAATCTTTACTGTATCTTATATAATATAGGGGGTTTTTCGTAAGACATATATTAGGGAAGTCTCAAAAAACAGAAAGTCCGATGGACTGGATAGAGTATAGAGTACATGACACCGTTTTTTTGAAACTTCAACCAACGGGTTATTTTTTTGTAATCATAGCTTTTGTTAAGATTGATTTATGTTAAGTTCTAAGGTTTTCTAAAGAAAACATTCATTCGATTTCGTGGGGGTGGGTTTATTGGCCGCTTATATGGTTAAGCGGATAATTGCCGCAATAGTAACAATTATTCTGATTTCAACAATAACTTTTTTCCTTATGTATTTGGTTCCCGGAGGGCCTTTCCTTGCGGAGAAGTCGCCTTCTGCCCAAACAATGGCTGCTCTTGAGAAGAAATACGGGTTGGATAAACCTCTTCATATTCAATATTTTAACTACATGAAGAACCTGCTTAAAGGTGATTTAGGCTTATCAATGAAACTCCGTGGCCGGACTGTCAACGACATTATAGGTACCGGATTTCCGGTATCGGCCAGGGTTGGGGGTATTGCAGTCCTGGTGGCCGTAGTCGTGGGGATAACCATGGGTTCTCTGGCCGCACTTAACAGAGGGAAATGGTTTGACAATTTAATTATGTTTATGGGAACACTTGGCATTGCAGTGCCAGGGTTTGTAGTTGCTTCTACACTCATGTATTATTTTGGGGTGGTATTGAATATTTTACCTACCTTTGGGCTCAGTTCCCCCAGGCATTATGTGTTGCCCGTAGTAGCTCTGGCCTTCTACCCAACAGCCTATATTTCCAGGTTGACTCGATCCAGCATGCTGGATGTTTTGGGACAGGACTACATGAATACAGCCAGGGCAAAGGGATTGTCCCAATTTAAGTCCCTGTTTAAGCATGCTCTTAGAAACGCTTTATTGCCGGTTATCACATATTTAGGTCCATTGCTTGCCTATATACTGACAGGAAGCTTTGTAGTGGAGAAGATATTTACTATTCCCGGTCTGGGGAGTCAGTTTATAAGCTCCATTACCGATAGGGACTATCCTCTTATCATGGGTACTACAATATTTCTAGCGTCTTTGATTATAATTATGAACGTCGTGGTGGATATAGTATACAAGATAGTAGATCCACGAATTAAGTTGAAGTAGGGGGTGTGGGCTGATGAATGTAAAAGATAAACCTGGGATAAGCCTACATTTGGATGTTTCTGACTTTTTGCCTGCAGATGATGAGGAAAAAAAGAGTATAGATATTATGAGAGAGAGCACTAGCTTTTGGAAGGACGGATTCCAGAGGCTGGTGAAGAATAAATTGGCTATGGCTTCTCTCATTGTCATCATAATAGTTATGATTTTGGCCTTTGTTGTGCCTACTTTTTATCCATATTCATATGAACAGCAGATAAGAGGCAGCGAAAATCTTTTCGTAATGGAATATTCAGAAGAGGAGCTGGCCCGCATAGAAGCCGGGGAGAAGGTTTTTCCCCATATATTGGGTACCGACAGCCTGGGACGGGATTTGGCAGTCAGGGTCATGATGGGTAGCCGTATCTCACTCTTGGTTGGGATAATAGCCAGCGGCATTATACTGTTCATAGGGTCTACCTATGGTGCTATCGCAGGGTACTTTGGCGGAAAAGTCGATCTGATCATGATGCGTATAGTGGATATCATTTACACTGTACCGGATATTTTGGTTATAATACTCCTCATGGTAACGGTAAAGCATCCATTGAAGGAGCTTGCCGAGAATGTTCCGGGTTTTGAGTGGATTAATGTAGTAGGAACTGGACTTATAAGCATATTTATCGTTTTTTCATTGTTGTATTGGGTAGGTATGGCACGAATCGTCAGGGGACAAATCCTGACTCTGAAGGAACAGGAATTTGTAACTGCAGCCAGAGCCTTGGGGGCCTCCCATGGCAGGATAATCAGAAAGCACCTGTTGACCAATTGTGTGGGTACTCTAATCGTAACGACCACGCTGCAGATTCCCTCTTCAATATTCACCGAAAGCTTTCTTAGCTTTTTAGGTCTGGGGGTAAACGCACCTATGCCCAGTCTTGGTTCCTTGGCCGCCCAAGCGGTTGACGGTATTAGGTCATATCCCCACAGGCTATTAGTTCCTGCAGTAGCTATAAGCCTCATCATTTTGTCCTTTAACCTTCTCGGGGATGGCCTTAGGGATGCCTTTGATCCAAGGTTAAAGAACTAGGGAGGAAAAATTATGAGTGACGTACTATTAGATATAAAAAACCTCAGGCTTTCATTCTTTACCCCTGCCGGAGAGGTCAAGGCCTTGAACGATGTTACCTTTGAGATGCATGAAGGTGATGTTTTGGGCATCGTGGGTGAGAGTGGAAGCGGTAAATCCGTAACTGCCTATTCTATAATGGGCCTCGTTCCCTTTCCGGGAAGGATTATTGGAGGCACCATCGATTTTAATGGGCATCGAATAAATGATATGACTGAAAAAGAGATGCGGGAGATTAGGGGAAATGAAGTGAGCATCATATTCCAAGATCCTATGACATCCCTTAACCCCGTGTATACCATAGGTAACCAGATCCGGGAGGTAATACTCCTCCATACGGATATGAATAAGGAACAGGCCAATGAAAGAGCCTTGGAACTACTAACCTTGGTTGGTATAAATGAACCCGAAAAGAGGTTAAAGCAATACCCCCATGAACTGTCGGGCGGTATGCGTCAAAGGGTGATGATCGCAATTGCTCTGGCCTGTGAACCCAAACTACTAATTGCCGATGAGCCTACTACAGCTTTGGACGTAACTATACAGGCTCAGATAATAGAGCTGATGATGGAGCTAAAGGAAAAGATCAATATGTCCATCATTATTATCACCCATGATCTGGGTGTAGTAGCCAATATGTGCGATAAGATCGTAGTAATGTATGGCGGTAAGATCGTGGAAACCGGGACCAGCGATGAAATCTTCTATAACCCAAAACATGAGTACACCAAGGGTTTGCTTCGCAGCGTTCCAAACCTTAACACGAAGGACCACGAAAAACTGGTGCCCATTGAAGGGACACCCTTGGATATGCTTAATCCGCCGGCGGGATGCCCCTTTGCCCCCCGTTGCGATAAATGTATGAAGATATGTCTCAGGGAAATGCCCGAGTATACCAAACTCAGCGATACACATGAGTGCGCTTGCTGGCTTTTGCAAAAGGAAGCCTTTGAGGCCGCCGCTGGAGGTGAAAACTAATGGAAAAACACTTGGACGACAGTCAAGTTGATATAAGGGAAAACGAACGCCCTCTAATAGAGGTAAAGAACCTAAAACAATATTTTCCCGTAAGCGACGGCTTTTTCCGCACCAAGTATGTAAAAGCCGTGGACGATGTATCCTTCCATATAAAAAAAGGGGAGACATTGGGTTTAGTCGGAGAATCAGGTTGCGGTAAAACAACAACCGGGCGCTCCTTGCTTCGTCTGTATGAACCAACGGATGGTAAGATATTCTATGATGGAGAGGATATCACCCATGCTGGTATGATGTCCTACCGCAGGAAGATGCAGATCGTATTCCAGGATCCTTACGCCTCCCTAAACCCCAGAATGACTATAGGGGATATCGTGGGTGAGCCCATAGACATTCACAAGTTGGTCCACTCCAAAAAAGAGCGTTCAGAAAGAATTATGGAGATGCTGGAAAGGGTAGGCCTGAACAGTGAACATGCCAACCGCTATCCACATGAATTCTCTGGTGGACAACGACAGAGGGTGGGAATAGCAAGGGCCCTGGCTGTAGATCCGGAATTTATCGTTTGCGACGAGCCGGTATCCGCCCTTGACGTATCCATACAAGCTCAGATTGTAAATATGTTTGAGGAACTCCAGGAGGAGATGGGGCTGACCTACCTGTTTATAGCCCATGATCTGTCTGTGGTTAAGCACATAAGCAATCGTATAGGGGTTATGTATCTTGGCAAATTGGTTGAGCTGGCCGATAGCTACGAATTGACATTTCATAGCCTCCATCCATATACAAGATCCCTTATTTCGGCAATACCGGTACCTGACCCCAAGGTTAGCCGTCAAAGGCAGAGGATAGTCCTTGAAGGCGATGTACCAAGCCCCTTGGATCCACCAAGCGGTTGTCGATTCCGCACCCGTTGTCCCTATGCCGATGAGTTATGTGCCAGGGAGGAACCGGAGTTTAGAGAAGTTTCCAAGGGACATTTTGCAGCCTGTCATCATCTGGACAGGGTACAATAACAGGCAGTTTACAAATGTAAATTAAGGGGTGTCCTTTAGGCTACGCCTAACACCCCTGGATAATTTTGCCTTTATCTATTGAAAAAAACAATTCAATAGATAGAATATATAAAAAAGGAGAGGAACAAGGTATGAAAAGAATTGCATTGCTGTTAGTCATTATTATGACTTTTGGGATGCTGGCAGCTGGTTGCGGTACTTCCGGTACCAAAGAATTGGTTGTCCAAGTAGGATCTGAACCAAATACCATTGACCCTGCATTAAACTCAGCTGTCGATGGGGCTACTATGTTAATTCACGCTTTTGAAGGCCTCATGAATCTTGATAAGGACGGGGTTCCTGTAGAGGCACAGGCCGAATCCTATGAAGTTAGTGATGATGGCCTAACCTATACATTTACCCTGCGCGATGGCTTAAAGTGGAGTGATGGCGAGCCGGTAACTGCTGAGGATTATGTGTACTCCTGGAAGAGGGCAGTTGATCCTGAAACAGCAGCCGACTATGCCTATATGTTTGAAGTCATCGAAGGCTATGATGCTGAGGAAGGAAATCACAATCTCAGCGTGGAAGCAACTGATGAAAAGACCATAGTGGTAAAGCTGAAAGCTGTTACCCCTTACTTCCTGGAGCTCTGCGCATTCCCCACCTTCTTCCCTGTTCGCAAGGACATAGTGGAAGCTGATCCTGATGGTTGGGCAACAAAGCCAGATACCTACATAGGAAATGGTCCCTATGTAATGGACGAATGGGTACACGATGCTCATATTACCTTTAAAAAGAACTCCAACTATTGGAATAAGGATGAGATTGGCCCTGAAGCCATTAAATTCTTACTAATGGACGACGATAGCGCTGTTCTGGCTGCTTTTGAAAATGGTGAGATTCTTCTTGCCGACACCTTCCCCAACGATGAAATTGATGCTTGGAAGGATAAGGAAGAGTTCTTCATTCAAAGTCAGCTTGGTACCTACTATATCAGCTTTAACGTACAGAAGGCTCCGCTGGATGATCCTAAGGTTCGTAGGGCTTTAATGTTGGCTATTGACAGGGTATATATCTGCGAGCAGATTGGTAAAGCCGGTCAACAGCCTGCAGGAGCATTTGTATCAATCGGACTTTCCGACGCTGATCCTACCAAGGAATTCCGTGAGGTAGGCGGAGATTACTATGATCCTTATGATTATGAAGGAAACCTTGAAGAGGCCAAGCAACTATTGGCTGATGCAGGATATCCCAATGGTGAAGGAATACCTACCATGGAATATCTCTATAATGAGAATACCGGGCATTTGCTGATCGGTGAAGCTCTACAGAGTATGTGGAAAGAGATAGGGGTTAACATCGAACTTGTTTCACAGGAATGGAATACCTTCCTTGACACCAGAAAGAACGGCGAGTACCAAATAGCTCGAAACGGCTGGTTGGGTGACTACAACGATCCTATTTCCTTCTTGGATATGTGGGTAACCGGTAGTGGAAACAACGATGCCCAGTGGTCCAACGCTGAATATGATTCTTTAATTTCCCAGGTAAAGGCTTCCTCAGATAGGGAAGAGCGTATGAAGCTCATGCACCAGGCAGAGGATATTATATTTGAAGAAGCCATGCTGGCACCCATTTACTACTATGTAGACACATATCTAAAGAGCCCCAAACTTGAAGGCTTCTATTCTTCACCTCTTGGATATAAGTACTTCATGTACTCCAAGGTAGTGGATAAATAGATCAGGTGGATTCAAGTATCTAGATAGTAAAAGAGCCACCATATCACGGATCCTATCCGTGTATGGTGGCTTTACTTATATACCCAATCCATATCTGCTGCTTGCAGTAGTGATTGTGTTATTGGTTACAAATATACTGCAGCTTCTTTGTCCAGAACAACCGTCACGAAGGGATGGAGTTGGAGGACAGAGGCAGGAACATTCTGCGTAATGGGCCCATTTAGGGCCTTGGCAGCAATCCTGGCCTTACTGTTCCCTGAAATCAAAAGTACGATATTACGTGATTGCATTATAGTTTTGATTCCCATGGAAAGGGCTTGTCTTGGTACCTGATCGGGAGAATCAAAAAATCTGGAATTGGCTTCTATGGTCCTCTCCGAAAGATCGATCAGGTCGGTGACCGAGTCAAAGGGGGTTCCGGGTTCATTGAAACCAATATGTCCATTATGTCCGATTCCCAATACCTGCAGGTCAATCCCTCCGGCAGCCTTGATCTTTTCTTCATAATCAGCGCATTCTCTGTAGGATTCATCCCTATTTCCATTGAGTAGATTCACATTCTCGTCTTTGATGTTGATTTTGTTAAAAAGGTTTTCATACATGAAATGATAATAGCTCTGAGGATGGTCTTTTGGAAGGCCTCTGTACTCGTCCAGATTAAAGGTCTTTACCCGTGAAAAATCCAATTCTCCCTTCTTATACATGTCTATCAGCATGGCATATAAACCGAGAGGAGTGCTACCGGTTGCCAGACCAAGGACACTATCGGGTTTGTTCTTGATTTGACGGCTTACAATGTCAGCGGCGACCTTATTAAACTCTCCCATGTTTTCAGTAATTATTATTTTCAAATCCCAGACCTCCTTACAATTTATTAATAGTTTGGTCAGCGCAATATCGGTATCACCATAGAAGACAGATCAGTCAGACTTGGATGAGACAGGTTACTTTAAAGGATTATACCAGTCCTGGATAAAGCAGCATGTGACTTAAGTTCAACTTACCTTGTTATTGATGATACTATAAATTGGTATTTGGTGTTTTTTGCCTCATATACATTATAAACCCTAATGCTTGTTTTTAAAAGAGAAAAGCTGTGATATAATAAAAAGGAACATGGAATATAGTAATTTCTTGCTTTTATTTTTGTCTTTTTGAGGAAAAATAGTCAATGACGGGAGGACAGGTTTATGCCATTGGATAAAATAGTGGATTTTTATAGGGATAAGCTCATAAAATCTACCCAGGAGCTAGTCTCAATTCCCAGCGTGAAAGGGGAGCCATCAGAGGGTAAACCCTTTGGTGAAGGGATAAGCAAGGCTTTGGAATATACCTTGGAGCTGGGTGAAAAGCTGGGCTTCCTGGTTGGTAATGTGGATGGTTATGCGGGTTTCGTTGAATTTGGTCAGGGAAGCGAAACCCTTGGTATATTGGCTCACCTGGACGTAGTTCCTGAGGGCGAAGGGTGGACCTACCCACCTTATGGCGGGGAAATTCATGACAATAGGATCTACGGTAGAGGAGCCATCGACAACAAGGGGCCGGCCCTGGCAGCCCTCTATGCCATGAAGGCCGTTATGGAATCCGGAGTACCGGTCAATAAGAAGGTGCGCCTTATTCTTGGGACCGACGAGGAGAGTGGATGGGCTGATATGGATTACTATTTTAAAGAGCAACCCATGCCGGACTTTGGTTTAACCCCGGATGGCAGCTACCCTGTGATTCACGCAGAGAAGGGAATAGTACATATTGAACTTTACAAGACCTTTGATAAATCGGATGGGGACAGATCCCCTGTTCTGAGTATAAAAGGCGGTTCCAGGGCCAATATGGTCCCCGACAGCTGCACCTACATCCTCCAGGGAGAGGCAGAGCCCATACAGGTTAAGGGGATATCCGCCCATGGCAGCACCCCCGACAAGGGTGAAAATGCCATAGCCAAGGCACTGAAAAGTCTAAAAACCAAGGGCCTTGGAAATGGACCTCTTGATAGGTTTATAGCGGATCTGGACAGGCTTATAGGTCAGGATACCACCGGCGATGGGCTGGGAATTAAATGCTCAGACGATGTGTCCGGCCATCTTACCCTTAATCTGGGCATAATCGATGTCGATACCGAGGAAGGGAAGGCTGTATTGGACATCCGATATCCGGTTAAGTATACCCAGGGGGAGATCCTGTTAAAGATCCATGAAAAACTCCAGGGTACCGGGATTGATGTGAAAGTCCTGCATGGGCAAAAACCTTTGTATATACCCAAGGATCATTTCCTGGTGGAGACCCTGATTAGAGTGTATAAGGAACAGACCGGGGATGAAGATGCAAAGCCCTTGTCCATTGGAGGCGGAACCTATGCCAGGGCCCTTGGTACCGGAGTTGCCTTTGGAGCCACATTTCCCGGCAGTGTTGAGCTGGCACACCAGAAGGACGAATATATTGAGATAGAGGATCTGGTCCTGAATGCCAAGATATACGCCCATGCCATAGCCGAGCTGGTCAAGTAGGTTTGTCTTATCGGGATTTCGTTCTGAGGTACTTATAAATTCTCTATAATCTTGCAGTACGGCTAATTTTTATAAAATCCTTGTAATATTCCTTGCCTTTTTAATGAATCTATATTACAATGTATTTTAATTATTTGAAATTCTGTAATATATGAAAAGGCCATGAAGGGAATAGTAAAAATTGTTAGCCTTGGTTCCAGAGAATCGGTAGATGGTGAAAGCCGATACCAGGTTGCTGTTTTGAAGATCATCCCGGAGCTGCCAATCTGAAACCTTTAGTAGGGTTGGCCGGAAATGGGCCCGTAACAGCCCAGGGATATAAGCCTTATGGCCGTATCCTACTGAGGCTATTATTGCAAAATAACAGCGAAAATGGGTGGTACCACGAATATAACCTTTCGTCCCATAGCGGGATGGAAGGTTTTTATATTTATCCAAAGAATAGGATGGTCTGATCCTCATTTAGAATCGAAAGGGAGGCAAAATGATGAAATTACAAGGTGCGCAGGTATTAATAGAATGTTTGAGGGAACAGGGCGTGGATACAATATTCGGGTATCCCGGGGGTGCGGTTTTACCCATATATGATGCCCTCTACGATGTGGAGGATATAAAACATGTATTGACCGCCCATGAACAGGGGGCGACCCATGCAGCGGACGGATATGCCAGGGCAACCGGAAAGGTGGGCGTAGTGATAGTAACTTCGGGACCCGGTGCAACCAATACCGTTACGGGTATTGCAACGGCATATATGGATTCGGTACCCATGGTGGTGTTTACAGGTCAGGTTGCCAGCTCATTGATAGGCAGGGATTCATTCCAGGAAGTGGATATCACTGGGATTACTCACCCCATAACCAAGCATAACTATATTGTCAAGGATCCACAGCAGCTACCCCAAATAATCAGGCGGGCTTTTCACATTGCCAGGTCGGGCCGGCCGGGTCCGGTGCTGGTAGATATACCCAAGGATATTCAGGTAGCTATGGTGGACTATACACCGGTGCCATTGGAAGGCGATAATTCCAGTAGAGCAAGTGAAGAAGAAATTGACGAAAACGTATACAGAGCTATAGAAGCCATAGACAATTGCGAAAGACCGGTCATCTATGCCGGCGGAGGTATTAATATTGCCGGCGCCAATGAGAAGTTGGTGGAATTTGCTGAAAGGATAAAAGCACCTGTCAGCTGCTCCCTCATGGGAATGGGGGCCTTTCCCGGCACACATCCATATTATATGGGGATGGTGGGGATGCATGGCACCAGATACTCCAACTATGCCTTTACCAACTGTGATCTCCTGATTGCCGTTGGTGCCAGGTTCAGCGATAGGGTAGTGAGCGATGTGGAGAGATTCGCTCCCATGGCAAAGATCGTTCATGTGGATATAGATCCGGCGGAGCTGGGCAAAAACGTATCTACCCATATACAGATATGTGGTGATGTGGGTCGGGTCCTGGATTTATTCAATGAAAAAGTAAAGGCAAAGGAAGAAAACCGTTGGAATGATCAGATAGAGAAATGGAAGCAGGAGCATCCCCTGACCTATAAGATGAACGGTACCCTCAGTCCTCAATATATCATAGAGAAGCTATACGATTTGACGGATGGCAAGGCCATCATTTCCACAGAGGTAGGGCAGAACCAGATGTGGGCCGCTCAATTCTATAAGTTTACCAGGGCCCGTTCCTTTATATCTTCAGGTGGATTGGGCACTATGGGGTATGGACTTGGTGCATCCATTGGAGCAGCTCTGGGCAGGCCGGGGGAGAGAGTTGTCAATATCGCTGGGGATGGAAGCTTTAAGATGAACTCTACGGAACTGGCCACAATCTCCAGGTATGGGATTCCCATTATACAATTGGTGCTGAACAATCATTCCCTGGGAATGGTGAGGCAATGGCAGGATCTCTTCTTTAGTAAAAGATACTCCCACAGCAGCCTGGGGCAGGACGTGGACTTCGTGAAATTAGCAGAGGCTTATAATATCAAGGCCTTTAGGATAGACAATAACCAGCAGGTAGAGGAAGTGCTCCGTAGCGCTTTGGAACTAAATGGGCCGGTATTGATAGAGTGCGATATTCATCCCGATGATAAGGTATATCCCATAGTACCACCGGGGGCCGGTATCGACAGCTTGATTGATTTGAACAGTTAACTGGAAAATTTATAAATATTTTCAAGAAAGAAAAGGAAAAGACTGGTCGAATGTAGAAGTACTAATAACATGAAGAATATCGAAAGATAGAAAAAATGATAAAAACCCTGCGTATGAAAGGCAGTGGGTAAAACAGCATAGAAAAACATTAACGGAAAACCATTGCTCTTTAGTAATGGTTTTCCGTTTTTTTAGTACATTTTTATTATATATCGAATTTACCGACAGCGCAGATACTTATCATACATAAAAAAAGAAATACATTTTTCCATAGGCAACTTATGTATTCCATAGCTTGATTTGGATAAATTGCAATAAATATCGAACTAAACTGAAAGGGGGTAGTTTATTGGTTGATAACAACAAACCACTCGCCCATTATGATGATCAGACCCCTTTAGGGGGGCAACTGTTAACAGACCACTTAATGACTGTGTCGGAGATCTCTGGAAGGACGGGAGAAGTTATAGGCATGGGTAGCATGTCCAAATTAATAGGCCTTCTCCATGATCTAGGGAAATGCAGTAGGGAATTTCAAGCATATATTAGAGGAAAATATAAAGAGAGGGTTAACCATTCTTCCGCCGGCGCAATCATCCTGGATCAAGTGGCGAAGAAAGTTTGGGCAGATTATGATATTGATAATTTTCTTAAGTCTCGACGAATCCGCCCCGATATATGGCATCTATACAGGGAAATAATGCAATACCCCATCCTGGCGCATCACGGATTATATGATATTATCGACAACAAATTTGATTATCATACCGGTATTAGATTGGCCTATGCTGGGGGAGACAGAGAAGAATATACACGCAAAATGGAAGATTATTTTAATTCTCTTAACACTAAGTATGAGTATACGACAGGTAAATCTATATACCATACCTATCATGAAGGATTTATTGAATTCATAAAAATACGAAAAAAACTATATCAAATGGCATTGAATATTAAAGATGTTGCTACTCATAACAAAAAAACAGATTAAGCCCTTATAATTGTGTAAAAAGAAAATGAGCCACAAACTCATATCCTCGGTTAGAATATAAGTGACAAACAAATACCAAACCGAGGAGGATGAAATCCATGGCTCAGTTTAATATTACCC
>JAAYRX010000213.1 GCA_012518535.1 Clostridiales bacterium
AAAAGGATAAGGAGAGTAATGTCCTTATTGTTCCCCGGAGTACCCCCCGGACACAGGGCCATGGGAGCCATGACCATGAATATCATCGCCAATATGCTGGGCCTTGGAAATGCGGCTACTCCCTTGGGTATAAAGGCCATGCACGAACTTCAGAGCATTAACAGGCATAAGGATATGGCCACCCATGATATGTGCATGTTTCTTATTATTAACACCTCGTCTGTTCAGTTGATACCGGCAACGGTTATTGCCCTTCGAAGTGCTACAGGTTCAAAAAATCCCGCTGAAATCATTGGCACCGGCCTTATAGCCACCACCTGCTCCACCCTGACGGGTATCATAGCCGCAAAAATACTGAAGAGGTATTACAGGGACAAGTAAAACAGCTAAAACACTGGATGGGGGCCTACCTAATGATAGAGTTTATAAGAATCATGTCCGTTTTTGCCATTCCCGGGTTTATCGTTTTTGTGCTGGGCTATGGACACATAAAGAAGGTAAACGTGTACGACACCTTTATAGAGGGAGCAAAGGAGGGGCTGTCCACGGTAATACGGATATTTCCATATATGGTTGCAATGTTTGTGGCCATAGGAATTTTCAGATCCTCTGGAGCCATGGAAATCCTGGTGAAACTAATATCTCCCCTCACCGGCCTTATAGGGATACCGGGAGAAATTCTGCCCTTGGCCTTTATGAGGCCTATATCCGGTATAGCCTCCTTAGGGGTTTTGGGAGAACTCTATAGGACCTATGGCCCTGACTCCTTTATAGGGAGGCTGGCATCCACCGTTATGGGATCTACCGAAACCATATTCTATACCCTGTCCATCTATTTTGGAGCGGTGGGTATAAAGAAGATGCGTTATACTCTATGGGGCTCACTCTTAGCGGATCTGGCCGGCCTGCTGGCCTCTGTCATAATCTGTACCATTGTGTTTGGAAGGGGAAATTAGAACTATTTTATCTGGATTTTGTCGACTTATCAGGTGGCTTGTGTTAATATGTAACTATATATTAGGATATAAAGCAGGGACTTGATGGGAGGACTTTATGAAGATTAGCGTTTATCCGACAAGCGATTATGTTGAAGATAGGGATATTAAAGATAGAATAGTGGTAGTTATAGACGTACTTAGGGCTACCAGCACCATTATTACCGCCCTGTACAACGGTTGTAAGGAGGTTATACCTACCGCTGACATAGAGAGTGCAGTTAACATCTCCAAGAACTACGAAAGGGATGGCTTTATCCTGGGCGGGGAAAGAAATGCTGTGAAGATAGAAGGCTTTCACCTGTCCAACTCCCCCCGGGAATACAGTAGGGAACGGGTGGAGAACAAAACTGTGCTTATTACTACCACCAACGGTACCAAAGCCATTACCAGGGCAGTGGACGCCAAAGAAGTGGTACTGGCATCCTTTATCAATATTTCTGCCGTATATGAATATATTGCTGCCGCAGGCAGTGATATAGCCATAATATGTGCCGGCACCATGGGGAAATTCTCGGCGGATGATATACTGGTGGCAGGTGCCCTTATAAAAGGCCTGGAAGACAAGGGCATATCCCCGGAGCTGGACGATTTAGGGATGGTTGCCAAGCGCATATATCTTAACTCTAAGGATGATCTGCATGGAGCCCTGTCTGAAACCTTACACTATTCAATTCTCAAGGATTTAGGCCTCCAGGGGGACCTGGATGACTGCCTAAAGCTGGACACTGCGCCTATCGTACCCATATATTCCGATGGGGTCGCCAGGGCTTGAATATAGGTTTATCATTAGGAAGCTGCTTACTTAGCAGCTTTTATTATTTATGGCGGATATCGCCATTGAACCGGAGCAAATTTACGTCTTGAAATTGAAACCTGATGGGATATCCTGTACAATACATATTATGAGATAGAGTGGGGACAACCCCATTTTCTTGAGCCTCTCATGACTTGAGATGCGAGTGTTCAGCAATTATCAAAGATATTAAATTACCAGGGAGGGGATTTTTATGTCTAGTAAGGGTAAATGGTGGGAGGACTACAACTGGCGGCTTGTTCAAACGAATCTAAGGGAAATTGATATGGCGGATATAGATGCAAAACAATATGTCGCCGATCTGAAATCCTTTAACGCCACCGTAGCCATGATAAACACATCCGGCATCATTGCCAGCTATAAGACCAGGTTACCTTTTCATTATCAAAGTCCATACCTAAAGGGGGACAGCCTTAAGGACATAATAGCAGAGTGTCATAAGGCCGGCATAAAGGTTATAGCCCGTACCGACTTTTCCAAGGTCAGAAGGCAGATCTACGAGATGTATCCCGAGTGGGCCTTTGTGAATAAGGATGGCAATATCGTAGATTATGGCGGGGATGTCCATGTTTGCATAAACAGCGATTACCAGCAAAAATATGCCTTGGAAATCATACGGGAGACCTTGGAAGAATTGGATGTGGACGGCATTTTCTTCAACATGGGTGGCTATGTTTCCTATGATTACAGTAAAAACTACCATGGTATCTGCCAATGCCAGGGTTGTCAAAGGAAGTTCAAAGAGATGTATGGCCTGCCCCTTCCCAGGGAAGAGGATATGAGCGATCCTGTGTACAAAAAATACCTCCTGTTCAAGCAGGAGACCATGGAGGAATTCAATAAGAGACTATTCAAGTTTATCAAATCCATAAAGCCCGATATCCTGATCAACCATGATACATATACGGAAAAGAGCGGATTTATTCGCCAAGAATCCAATACCGCCCTGGACCGACCCCTGCCCCATTGGCAATATAGCGGTTCGGAAAATACCAAGTGGGTTCGGGGTACATTTCCCGGCTTTATTTCCACCAATACCACTGTGGATTTTATAGACTTTCCTACAAGGCATGTCTCCGTATCCCCATACCAGCAGGAGTTGCGGCTATACCAAAACCTGGCCAACGGCGGAGCCGTCGACTACTATTTGATAGGCAGGCTGGATAATCATAGCGATAAATCCGGTTATGAGGGGATACGCCGGGCCTTTAACTTTCATAAAGAGAACGAGGAGCACTATAAGAACCTGCATGGGGACTGCGATACCGTTGTCCTGACAGAACCCCATTGGGGCGGCGGTGGCTCTGGGGATATGGCGGAATTTTTCGGCCTGTACCGTGTCCTTACAGAGACCCACAAGCTTTTTGACGTAATGTTCATCACCCAGGTTAAGGAGCTGGGCTTGTCCAAGTACAAGAATGTGATTCTGCCCAACCTTGATCGAATAGATGATGAAACGGCAAAGATCCTGGACGATTTTGTTGCTGCAGGAAATACCCTGCTGGCCACCGGCAAGACCTCATTTTCCGATAGGAAGTATGAAGACCGCGACAGGGCGGCCCTGGATTGCCTGGGTATAAAGTCCGGACTAGTAGCCAGAAATGCCCGCGGAGCCTACTTTATAGTCGGGGAAGATGAGGAGGCATTTCCAAAGTTTAAGGAGAACCAATGCGATCTTGTAAGCATCGATGGGGACTATTTCTATGTGGAATATGATAAGGATGTCGAAAAACACATGAGATTGCTCCCACCACAGCCATACGGACCGCCGGAGCGCTGTTACCCCCTCTATGAAAGTGTAGACCGCCCTGCTATTGCGGTAAATGCCTATGGAAAAGGAAGGGCAATCCATATACCCTGGCTGCCCGGCCGGTATTTCCACCGCCAGGGATACATGAACACCTTCTGGTTCTTAACCGATGTCTATGAAAGGATTATGGGTCTTAAATCCATAGAAGGGAATATTCCCCCCACCGTGGAGGCAACCCTTTTACGGAGCGGGGACGGCAAGAAGCGGATCTTCAATTTAATCAACAACAATGGTCATTATGGGAACAGCTTTTTCAAGCCCACTCCTATATATGGAATTGAATGCAGGATACCCATTTCACAAAAACCGGATGCGGTAACCAGCCTGAACGAGGGTAAAATTTTGGACTATTCCTGGGAGGGTGGCTATCTGACTGTTAAGCTGGATAAACTGGATTGTTTTGAGGCAGTATTGATAGTTTAACCCAGGCATTGGGGTCATTTACTGGTTAAGCCCCATTACTATAAATGGATTGGGATATAATGAACCAGGGCAGTAGGTTCATTTTGCAAAGGCAATGCATCAGCTTTTTCATATGAACAGAACGTAACAATAATTTGGAGGGATTTTTGATGGAAAGAGAATTTAGCCAATTAAACCCCGGATACAGGCTTCTTTTAGGGCCCGGACCGGTGGAGACGTCACCCAGGGTATTGAGGGCCATGTCCGGAAATTTGCTGGGACATCTGGATCACCAGTTCCTTGATATCATGAACGATACCATGGAGCTGCTCAGAAAAGTTTTTCAGACCAAAAACAGGCTTACCCTGCCCATGTCGGGAACCGGGAGTGCAGGAATGGAGACTGTAATGGTCAACCTCATTGAGCCCGGTGACAATGTAATCGTCTGTGTAAAGGGAGTGTTCGGACAGAGGATGCGGGATGTGGCGGAAAGGTGTGGAGCCAATGTTTATAGTGTTGAGGTACCCTTTGGCCAGCCTATAGATCCGGCTGATGTAAGAAAGATTGCAAAAGAGGTTGGGGACATTAAGCTTATTGCGGTGGTTCATGCTGAAACCTCAACGGGTATTCTGCAACCGCTTCCCGAACTCTCCGAGATAGCAAAGGAACACGATGCTTTATTCGTTGTGGATGCGGTAACCTCCCTGGGTGGGGTAGAGCTAAAGGTGGACGATTGGGGAATAGATGCCTGCTATAGCGGGACACAGAAGGCTCTCAGCTGTCCTCCGGGCCTGTCACCGGTGACTATGAGCAGTAGGGCGGAAAAGGTCATAGCAGAAAGAAAGACCAAGGTCCAAAGCTGGTACCTGGATCTCAGCATGATCCAGAATTATTGGGGTCAGGAGCGGGTTTACCATCATACCGCACCGATAAACATGATCTACGGCCTGAGGGAGGCCTTGCAGATAGTACTTGAAGAAGGCCTGGAGGCCAGGTTTAAGAGGCATCAGCAAAACTCCGACGCCTTTGTAGGGGGGATAGAGGCCATGGGTCTTTCCATGATAGCCCCCATCGGATACAGGCTGCCAACCCTCAACGCCGTTAGAATACCTGAAAATGTGGACGACCTCAAGGCCAGGGCCTACCTCCTGGACAAGTACGGTATAGAGATAGGCGGAGGTCTGGGAGACTTTAAGGGTAAGGCATGGAGGATAGGATTTATGGGTGAATCCTCCAGAAGAAACAACGTAATACTCCTATTGGCCGCTTTGGCGGATGCCATGGCTGTACAGGGACATAGGGTGGATGTCGGTGCGGCTGTTGAGGCAGCACTTGAAGTATATAATGGCTAGACTCTTAAGCTTAAACAATGGGGAATGCCGGACAGGGCGTTCCCCCTTTTCTAAATAGAAGTTAAATGGGAGGTTGTATAGGTATATGAGTACTGATTCACGTCCATGGTATGAGAGAGTAAGAAGATGGGGTCAAACCAACCTGACGGAGGACGACCCTAAGCGGAATAATATAGATTTTTGGGTGGAGCAGTGGCGCAGGACCCGGGTCCAGGGGGTCATTGTCAACTGTGGTGGCATAGTAACCTATTACAAGACCGATTTTAAGGAACAATATCTGGCAGCAGGGCTTGGTGACAGGGATTATTTCAAGGCGTTTATGGATGCAGCCCAGAGCCTGGGCCTGGTAGTCATAGCCCGTATGGACACCAACAGGGCCACAAAGGAATTTTATGAGGCCCACCCCAATTGGTTCTGTCGTGACAAGGACAACAATCCCGTAATTCGCCAGGGCCGATATGTAGCCTGTGTCAATAGCGGCTATTTTCGGGAATACCTTCCCGCCATTATCACCGAGATTATTGAAAAGTACAGGCCGGCCAGCTTTGCAGAGAACAGTTGGAGTGGCCTGGGCAAGGATAATATCTGCTATTGTGATAATTGCAGGG
>JAAYRX010000214.1 GCA_012518535.1 Clostridiales bacterium
CCGTTACCGTAGTACCTTCGGCTTCGCTCCTTATCTCCATAACGGTGAATCCGTTATCCTCATTTCTAAAAACCACTTCCTCAATTATGCCGATGACCTCATCCATCCGTAGCCCCCCAATGCTTAAGTTCCTTCTTCTACATTGAAATTATATCACAGAATCCAAATCCGGACATCAGATTTGAAAAGATGGGGGCAAAGACGGATAAGTTTACAGGGCCCTGTCTACTGCCTTGGCTATGGGTTTCAGGCTCTTCATAAGATTGGCGAACTTGTCAGGCTTTAAGGATTGCTGCCCGTCGCTGGAAGCCCGGCTGGGATCGGGGTGCACTTCTATTATCAGACCATCGGCCCCGGCGGCTATGGAAGCCCTGGATGCCGCGTCCACCCATCTCCAGTTCCCCGTAGCATGGCTGGGGTCGACTATTATGGGCAGGTGGGAGAGCTCCTTTACCACGGGAATGGCGTTTATGTCCAGGGTGTTCCGGGTGGCGGTTTCAAAGGTCCTTATACCCCGCTCGCAGAGGATGACGTTGGAGCTGCCCGCCGATACAACGTATTCCGCTGCCATGAGCCATTCCTCTATGGTGGCGGACAGGCCCCGCTTCAGGAGTACAGGCTTCTGCGACTTGCCGCATTCGGTGAGAAGCTTGAAGTTCTGCATGCTCCTGGCGCCGACCTGAAGGATATCCGCATACCTGCTGACCAGTTCCACGTCCCTTGTGTCCACCACTTCCGTAACGGTTTTAAGGCCGGTTTCACGACCCACTTCTGCCAATAGCTTCAGCCCCTCCTCTTCAAGGCCCTGGAAGGAATAGGGGGATGTTCTGGGCTTGAAGGCCCCGCCTCTTAGGACCTTGGCCCCGGCCTCCTTTATCTTAAGGGCGGTGCTCATAAGCTGATCCTCATCCTCCACCGCACAGGGGCCGGCCATTACAATAAGTTCCTCGCCCCCAATGGTAACATCTCCTACCTTTACTACCGTATTGTCGTGGATCAGCTCCCTCCCCACCAGCTTGTATGGGCTCATGATGGGTACTATGTTCTCCACGCCTTCCATATGATCGATGCTGTGGGCTTCTACCAGCCTCCTGTCGCCGATGGCGCCGATTACCGTCTTTACGGCCCCATATATTGGATGGGTTTGGAATCCCAGTTCCTCCAAAACCTTTTCAACATCCTGTATCTGCCTTTCGGTAGCTCCTGTTTTCATTACTATAATCATGATTTACTTCCTTTCTTACCTTTCTTTATTTCTTTCCTTTTTATCTTTCTTCTTTTATTAAATTGGCAGTTTCGCCTTTATGACTATACGTTTCATTATTAGTCAACCTTAATAATCGTATATCTAGCAATGGCTATTGACCGCTCTCTCCACCATTGATTTGGAGAAAACTAAGGCTTTTCTGCATTTCATAAGCCAAGCTTTCTTAGCCAAATCAATGAAGTCATCCGCTTATCAATAGCTCATTACCTTAACTATTAAACGCTAATTTATATCATTGAAGAGTATGGTTATTTCCGGCTACTTCCAAATTACATCGGAAGTTGGCCTTAAAGAAACAAAAAACCCCTCATCCTAATATATATATAGGACGAGAGGTTGATCCCGCGTTACCACCTAATTTGGCTATAAAGATAGCCCGCTCAATATGGAATACTAATCCCTTTACAAAAGGAACGACATATCCCCCTTTCCATAACGGGAAAGGCTACCGTCCAGGCCTACAAGATTCCTCCTTCAGCCCGCAACTCCCGGGAGAACTTCAGCCTTTCCTCCCCCATCGGGCTCACACCCTCCCCGATTCGCTGTGGGTTCGACAAAAACCTACTTTTCCCGTTCATAGTCTTTAATCCATATATTCGGCTATTTATAACCAGATCCGTGTATAGAGGGTTTTTATGCCCCCTTGGAATATTGTATGAGATTATACACCATTTGGCTATAGGGAGTCAATAGTTATCACCACTATTTTTGAAGTTTGTCCAGGATATGGGCCAGCTTCCCAATATTCTTAAAGACCAGGGCCATATCGCCCTTGGTTGCAGGTTGATCGTAGACGCTGTTATAGGTGCCCATGGGTTCCTTGCATGAATCGTAGCAGGTATCATCACCTACACCGTTTCGAAGCAGGTGAAAGTATATCTGATGGGCAAAACCCATATGGTGCCTGGCGGTAGACAGGGTCTCCAGGATCCTGTAGTGCTGTCCGTCCCTTAGAAATACCCGGACCCCGTCCCCATCCTCCCTTACATCATCTATAGAATCACTAAAAAAATACCCCATTGCCCCATCGTCCCTGCCGATTGGTTTTCTTATCTTAAAGGGTACCAGAATCATATTATGATTGATGGGCAGAGGATTTAAGCTGCGTTGGCCCGTAATCTCCCTGGCCTTTTGTCTTATCAGCCTTAGATCCTTCAGAAAAAAACCCGCAAACCTCATCAGCACCGTACATATCCGCTTCTCGACGATCATAGGGGGATTGTGTAGAAATATTAGCTTGGTATAGTTGCCACCATCTTCATGATAAAAGGGTAAGAATCCGCATATCCCCTTGTTTATCCAATCCCTGACTTCCTGATTCGTATTTTTGTACATTGTTGCCAGAATACCCCCTTCCCTGTTTTCCTTTGCTTCAAGTGATCCGTTTCAGCCATTTAACATTTTTGATTATGATTGTTTCCTACTACTATGGATGTTTTTTCTAAATTATAACCCGAACACATGTTCGTGTCAATAGGGTCCTTTTTCTACTTATACCCCTTAA
>JAAYRX010000215.1 GCA_012518535.1 Clostridiales bacterium
CCAAATAGAGCTGGATGAGGGCAATTCCCTGGATCAGCTTCCAGGGGATGGTGGCAGGCAGCATGGCCCTGGGCTCGGCCTCATCCTCCCGTATGACAAACCACATCTCCGGGGGCTGACCTCTACGTCCGGTCCTTCCCATCCTTTGAAGGAAGGAGGAAACCATGAAGGGAGCGTCGATTTGAAAGGCTCTCTCAAGCCTTCCGATATCGATACCCAACTCCAGGGTTGCAGTTGTCACGGTGGTTCTGTACTCATCATCGTCCTTCATTATGGCCTCCGCAGTCTCACGGAAGGAGGCGGATAGGTTGCCATGGTGAATCAGAAACCGATCAGGTGCACCCTGGTATTCGCAGTATTGCCTGAGGGTGGTGGTAACCGCTTCACACTCCTCCCTTGAATTAACAAAGACCAGGCATTTTTTACCCCTGGTATGTTCATAAATATAGCCAATTCCCGGATCGGCGGCCGCTGGTGCGGTATCCGTTTTTATATCCGGAGCGGAAGGAAGACCTGCTGATACAGCCCTATCGTCCCCGGCCTGTTGGCTTTGAATAAAAAAGTGTTCCATGGAAAGCCGCCATTTCGTTCCCTTGACGGAGATCTGTGGGGCAGCCGTACTCCGACCCGTTCCTCTCGATAAAAAGGCACCCGCAGCATCCAGATCCCCAATGGTTGCCGAAAGACCTATCCTCCGGGGATTGATTCCGGCGAGTTGTGATAAACGCCGGATTAAGCATAGGGTTTGCCCGCCCCGATCTCCCCGCATCAGAGAATGGATCTCATCTATAACGATAAAGCGCAGATCTGAGAAGAGCTTTGGAATATAGGAGTGCCTTCGCATAAGCAGCGCCTCCAGGGATTCCGGAGTAATCTGGAGGATACCCGAGGGGTTTTTTTGCAATTTTTCCTTATGGGACTGGGCTACATCCCCATGCCAATGCCAGACGGGGATATCGGCCTCCCTGCAAAGGTCGTTGAGCCGCATAAACTGGTCATTGATGAGGGCCTTTAGGGGACCGATGTACAGGGCACCAACGGATTTTGGCGGATTCTCATGAAAGAGGGTTAAAATGGGAAAGAAGGCCGCTTCCGTTTTGCCTGAAGCGGTAGAAGCGGATAATAAAAGGTTATGATCCGTATTAAAGATTATATCCCCTGCGGCAACCTGAACTGACCGCAGGGATTCCCAGTTGTTTTGATAGATAAAATCTCTGATAAAGGGGGCGTAGCGGCTATAAATATTCATCTTGCACCGCCTTATATTTCAAATTCTTCAAAGGTTTTTTCCACTGATTCTTCCTCTAATTCACCTTTGGCATATTCGAATTCATCTGAATTAAGAAGGACTGTAACATCAATATTGGGGTTTTGATAGACTATGTTTAAAAGCTCAATAAAATCCCGGATAACCTCCCTGGGGGTGATGTTTATATCCGCCCCTATTCGACTGAATTCGATTTTAATGAAATTGATAAGATCCTCCTGGCTTAGGGTGGGATTATAGCCGAAGAGACCGCTGTGAATTTGTAACAGCTTTTCTATCAGGACCAGCATCTCTTCGCTGGTAAGGGGGGAGAGCCTTATAATCGGCGCCAAAAAGTCCACCAGATTTTCCTGGCCGAACCGGCCCTCCTGGAGGCGGGATCTCAAGGCTTCATAGCTGTATAGGCCCCTTCGCCTATCCTCAATGCACTGCGGGGTTCCACTCATGATGATCCCCATATAGCGGGCCTTGCCTTGGAGGGTATCGTTATACATGGTTAGTATCTTTTCATAGTTATATTGTCTTGATATGCTGTTGGGGATCTTATAGACGTTGACAAGCTCGTCAATCAGGATTAAAAGGCCGCTATATCCGGCTTTCTTTAAGAACATTGCAAAGAGCTTAATGTATTCATACCAATCGTCGTCGGTAATGACTATATTGACCCCCAGTTCAGCTCTGGCCTCGGTCTTATTGGTATATTCACCCCGGAACCATTTTATCACCTTGGCCTTTTCCGCTTCCTGGCCGTTTATATAGGCGGAGTAGTAGATGCCCAGGAGCTTGGCAAAATCGAAACCGTGGACCATTTCATGAAGTTCGTCTATGACTTCGAAGATCTTCCTTTCCACAAGGTCGGAAAACCCAGGATCCTTATAGGAAAGACCGCTCTCCTTCATCACCTGGGCCTGAACATTGCTGAGCCATCGATCCAGGATAAGGGTTAGGGCTCCACCCTCGGGCCTTGTCTTTGTGGACATATTTCGGATAAGCTCCTTGTATGTGGCCAGACCTTGACCCCTGGTTCCCTGCAACCGCCTCTCTGTAGAGAGGTCGCAATCCACTACGACAAAATTCTTATCCATGGCATAGTTTCGTATTGCCTGGAGCAAGAAGCTTTTACCGCTGCCGTACTTACCCATGATAAAGCGGAAGGATGCTCCACCCTCTCCAACGATGTCTATGTCGTGTAAAAGGGCATTTATCTCAGCTTCACGGCCAACTGTAATATAGGGCAGGCCAATCCTGGGAACAACGCCTCCCTTTAATGAATTTATCAGGACCTGGGCCACTCTTCTTGGTACTTTCATATAAATATTCCTTTCAATTCTTCTAGATAATCCTCATAGACCTCGTATCTTAGGCCATTAAAATCGATTACGTTGTCATCAAAGATCTCAAAGAGCTTCTCGTTGATGCTGTCTACAATGACGGATTCCATAATCCCGCTGTTATTGAGCAAATCCTGGTAATCCTCCCCTATTAAAAGGCATTTGACAAATTCGTATTCTGTGGCTGTCAGGTTACAGGGATTTAATTCATCCACAGGAGTCACAGCTTCCGGGATCTCATCCTCCAGGTCGCTTTCGGTGATGAGCCTTTCCTGGGTTACCAAAGCGGAAGATCTTATGCCATCAAGCTTGGAAACATCGATTTTTACCTCAACCCGGGCCCGTCTTCTCTTATCCTGTTCCAGGCTTTCGATGGCATCCAGGATGGTTTTAGTGTACAGCTTGGTTATATTATCCATTTTTAAGCTATATCTGAAGTCGTAATGCTTTCTCATAAAAAAGTCGACAGCCTTTAAGAGCTTACCAATTTCCTTGTTCTTCTCCTTGTAATGGAAAAATCTTTCCTCACTCCATCTGCCCTTGCGACACCTAAACCTATGTGCCTGGCTGACTTCATAAGTTGCGTCCTTGATCTTTAAGGGATTACAAAATACTGCCGAATGAAATATTGAATAATCGCTTTCAAATACTTTGCCGAAGAACTTTTCCAGGAGGCTGTTCTTGCGGTGTTTGGCGTGGTATTGGGATAAGCTGTCAAAGGCACTAAAAACCACATACCTGACCTCATCGGGATATTGTTTATAAAAGCTGGAATTCTGCAAGTTGTAGGGGGAAAGCGAGTTTAGGGCATTAAAAACTTCTTCCGGTTCATGGGATTGGTAGTCCAATAAAACAGCGGTGGCATTATTGAAGTCCATCCCCGGCATATTTTCCAGTAAGGACCTATCCAGCCCGTAATAGATTACATAATCCTTCAGCCATTGGGCCAGATAGCGATTAATCTTGGGTTCGATGGGGCTATAGGCCTCCCATAGGGTTTTCAGCTTGGTGTATCCTTCCATGGGGGAAGCTGTACCGATGCCGTTTATAAGTTCATATATGTACACAAAAACAAAAGAGAGGGATGTCCTTTCAATTATCCCCTGCCTGACCTTGGTGCGCCAGGTAAAATACCCCCGCAATTGTCGATCGTTCATGGATTGGTATGTGGGGTAATACCTGAAAAACTCACCGGTGTATTCATAATCATCCTGAAAATCCTCCATAAACTTGCCCTGCTTATAAAAGATGGTTGGATCCGATTCCAGGTAAACACGATTCTCCTTGGCAATTCGGCGCATTTGGCGGTATCTGGGAGGTGTAAATTCCAAAAGATCAGCAGCCGTTGTAAGGATAGGTTCATCCTTGTAGACTATTGTTTTTATTAGGTTTTCAAACTTTTTCGTGTTGCTCAAAATACCACCGCCTTAGGGCTAAAAGCATAGCAAAGCTACCCGGTAATGTCTTAACAGACCCGATAAGCCCCTGCAATAATTGTATCCTATATTGGCATCAAAATCAACGAAAATCGAATGTATGTTCGTACAACTTTTTAATAATTTTGTGTAATTGGAATAAGTAATGGGTACTTTATAATAAAGGAAGTAATACATGGGAAGCGAGGTAGTGTCTATGGCGAAAGCAACTTGCTCCATATGCGGATATTCCTTTGAACAAGAGGACATAGGCATATGTCCGGATTGCAGTTCATATGTCTGTGAAGAATGCAGCTATATGTACCGTGGACATTGTAGCGCCTGTTATCAGGAGGTAACTTTGGATTTCGATGAATAAATCCGAAAAAATTATTGGATTTATTGTCGAATTGGTGCTATAATTAATTGGATTTAATTTTTTGTTAACTCCCCTTATATTTATTTATATACTCTTTTGACCCGAATAAGGGTCAATTTTTTTCCAAAATGTAATACTTGACACATTAAGTCACTTATAATACAATAATATTCAGCCTTTTAACCCAATAATATGTACCCGTAGCTCAGCTGGATAGAGCGCTTGACTACGGATCAAGAGGCCGAGGGTTCAAATCCTTCCGGGTACGCCAGGAAAACCGCTTGAAAGAAATATTTCAAGCGGTTTTCTTTTTCATTTATTGTCATATGCAGTTACCAGATGGCAGCCGACAAGACACATGTTTCAATATAAGAAAAAAGCTTAACTACAAGGTGAGTGTGGATAACCTGACATATTCCACAAAAAAATAGTGGGTTATCCACAAAGTTATCCACAAAACGATAGAAAACATGAATTTCTGTGGATAAAACCTGACCTTTTATCGATAATCAATAAATAATTAAGGGTCTTCTACACACAGCTGTAGACAAAATTGTGGATATTATGGAGGAAAACCAAAAAGATTGGACTTAAACTTGTGTATAATTTAAGGCATAGTCTGTGTATAATGTGGATAAATCTTTATATAGAATTTAGTGTTTGATTTAGTTGCCAATGGGTGGTAAATTATTATTGACACTTTGTGTGTTTCTGCTCTTTTTAAGCAACCTGAGGGAGGGTAAAAGTGATGGAAATATTTATGGATGAAAATTTTCTGCTATCAAATGAAACAGCTGTAAAATTATACCATGACCATGCTGCGGATATGCCTATCTACGACTACCATTGCCACTTAAACCCCAAGGAAATATGGGAAGATAAAAGTTACAATAACATAACAGAGGTATGGCTTTATGGAGATCATTATAAGTGGAGGGCCATGAGAGCCAACGGTGTGGATGAAAAGTACATAACCGGCAGCGGAATCGATTATGACAAATTTGTAGCTTGGGCCAATACGGTTCCTCACACCATAGGAAATCCCCTGTACCATTGGACCCATTTAGAGCTTAGGAAATATTTTGATATATATGAAGTGCTGGACGGGAATACAGCCGACCTTATCTGGAACAAGGCCAATGAAAAGCTGAAGCAGGAGGGCTTTACAGCCAGGAGCTTTATAAAGAGATCCAATGTGAGGCTTCTTTGCACTACAGACGATCCCCTGGAGGATCTAACCTATCATAAAAAAATAGAGGGTTTGGATGATTTTGGTGTAAGGGTTTTACCCACTTTCCGTCCCGATAAGGGTGTAGAAATCCAGAATGACACGTTCAGTTCCTGGGTTAACAAGCTAGAGGGTACTATTGGCAAGGGAATTCACTCCTTTGAGGACTATCTGACAGCATTGGAAGACAGGGCCAAATATTTTCACGATATGGGCTGCCGCCTGTCGGATCATGGTCTGGAATACGTTCCTTACAGGGAAGCCAGCAGTGAAAAGCTGGAAGAGATCTTTATGAAGGGGCGCAGGGGTGAGGAAATAGCCAGAGAAGAGGCAGACGCTTTCAGAACTGCCGTATTGCTATTTTTAGGCAGGTTGTACGCAAAACTTAATTGGGCTATGCAGCTCCATATTGGTGCCATAAGAAATAACAATACGAGAATGTTTAAGCTCTTAGGCCCTGACACGGGTTTTGATTCCATCCATGACCATAATATAGCCTATGGCCTGTCCCGTTTCTTAGATGCCCTTGACGGGGAAGGGATGCTTCCCAGGACCATATTGTATACCCTTAATCCAAAGGATAACTATGTCTTAGCCTCAATGGCGGGCAACTTCCAGGGTGATGGAATCCCAGGCAAGATCCAGTTTGGCTCGGCATGGTGGTTTAACGATCAAAGGGATGGTATGGTTGAGCAGATGAAGGTTTTGGCCAACATCGGCCTTCTAAGCCGGTTTGTTGGAATGCTTACGGATTCCAGGAGCTTTTTATCCTACACCAGGCATGAATATTTCCGGAGAATCCTATGCAATATTATCGGTGAGTGGGCTGAAAACGGAGAGGTGCCCAGGGATATGGACTTGCTGGGGAAAATGGTGGAGAATATTTGCTTTAACAACGCAAGGGACTACTTTCAAATAGATCTGTAGGATACGGTTTTCCTGATAAAATTCAGGAAGTTATCAGGATAGGATCAGCTGGCCGGTTATTACCTGATGAAATTTAAATAAAGTATAGGGGGATATAAGGATGAGAGGTTCGCAAGGTTTATTTTGGGGCATTTTTCTAATAGGGATAGGCGTACTCATGATAATAAAGTATCAGTTTAAACTGAATATTTCCATGCCCAGAATAATAATCGGGGTTCTGCTTCTGGCATTGGGGATATCCATGTTACTGGGTGGGCCGGGAGTTAAAACCCAATCCAGTGTTATCTTTTCGGAAGGCAACGTCCAGGCAGTGAAACCCGAAAAGGAGTATAATGTAATATTTGGAAATCTGGTTATTGATCTCTCCACTATATCAAAGGATGAGCTGGGGGACAGCATTAAGATTAATACCGTGTTTGGAAATACCCTGGTAAAAATTGATCCCAGTATACCCACATTGATCAAGGTAAACTCTGCTTTTGGCAGCGGAAGCACCCCGGATGGTTCAACCATAGTCTTTGGGGACCATACCCAAAAGATCGGAGAAGGAGACCAGATCCTTACCATCGAAGCCAATGTGGTCTTTGGTAAAATTGATATCATAGAAAAATAGGGGATAGGGACAAGGCCCAGGGGAAAGCCCGTTTAACCAGGGCTTGATATCCATGTTTCTTGACAAGAAAGGCATCTGGTGTAAAATAAAAAGAGACTAATTATTAGGAGGATTATATATGTACAGGGAAAGCGGAAATATTTCGGTACATACGGAGAATA
>JAAYRX010000030.1 GCA_012518535.1 Clostridiales bacterium
AGTGGCGACGTGGTTCTTACCACGGGATGCGGCAACGTTTACCTGGCGGCCGAGATGCTGATTCAAAGGATGGAAGAGATGCTGGTAGCTGCCACACTTGAAAGATAAAACCAACCGATCCCGCGGGACTGATACAAAGTCTGCGGGATTTTTCATAATTTTGAGACTAATTCTTGATTTTTCTACTGGATTTGATAGAATGGCTTTAGTAGCTGAGTCTATACATATTAATTTTTAAGGAGTGAATATATATGCCATTAGTTACAACTACAGAAATGTTTAAAAAAGCTTATGAGGGCGGATACGCCATCGGAGCCTTCAATGTCAATAACATGGAGATTATTCAGGGCATCACAGAAGCTGCCAAAGCGGAAAATGCACCTCTAATCCTTCAGGTTTCCGCCGGTGCGAGAAAATATGCCAACCATACCTATCTGGTCAAGTTGGTTGAAGCAGCCCTTGAAGAAACAGATCTGCCCATTGCCCTGCATTTGGATCATGGTGATACCTTTGAACTGTGTAAATCCTGTATAGACGGTGGATTCACATCAGTTATGATTGATGGTTCCCACCTCCCCTTTGAAGAGAATATCAAGCTCACCAAGCAGGTAGTGGATTATGCTCATGATCACGGTGTAGTGGTAGAGGGCGAGCTGGGCAGGCTTGCCGGTATCGAGGATGCTGTAAACGTATCTGAAGAGGATGCAAGCTTTACAAATCCGGATGAGGTAGAGGAATTTGTTGAAAGGACAGGGGTGGACTCCCTGGCAATTGCCATAGGAACCAGCCATGGTGCCTTTAAATTCAAAGGTGAAGCAAAGCTTCGCTTCGATATCCTTGAAGAGATCGGCAAGAGGCTTCCCGGATTCCCTATAGTTTTACACGGTGCCTCTTCAGTCCCCCAGGAGTATGTAGAGATTGTCAACAAGTACGGCGGTAATATGCCCGGTGCCAAGGGTGTTCCTGAAGATATGCTCCGACAGGCAGCTTCCATGGCAGTATGTAAGATTAATATAGATTCCGACCTGAGACTGGCCATGACCGGCACTATCAGACAGTTCATGGCCGAAAATCCTGGGGCCTTTGACCCAAGACAGTATTTAGGTCCAGCCAGGGATGCCATTAGAACTATCGTACGCCACAAGATTGTAAATGTACTGGGATGTAACAATAAGGCCTAAGTATTTCAGAATGTATCAAGGTACAACCTTGAAAAATATGATTAATAACAAGGCAACAAAAAGGAGCGGTTACCTACCGCTCCCTTTTTTTACCCATCATCCTATTGAACCGATATATTATCCATACCTGGCATTGATTCTCAATTGCTGCATAGAGGATGGGTTTATCCATCCATTCCCTTAACAGAGCTAAGAATCTTTCTTTAGCAGGCTCTTGCGGTATTTTTCCCCCTCCATATTCCGTATAAAGGCAATCCCCTCTTCAGTCATGGTCTGAAGGGTAAGCCCCAATTCCCTAACCTTATCCACTACATATATATAGGCGGTAAAAGTCTCGTCTATGGTGATAGCCTCTGCCTCATTTGTCACGTAAACTACCTCACCTGTATCCGAATCAACATTCACCTTCCCCATGCCTTCAAAGGAAACGTTCTCCCCGAGATAGACCAGTTGATCAGGATAGAGGATGACCTCTCTAAACAATTCAGGTCCTACATCCATCTTTATGATAGTATCTCGCAGATATACCGTTTTACTCCTATACTTTTTCTCGCCTATACCCTCTATTCTGATCTCCGGGTAGGTATTCCCCAGATTAAAATGATCCACGATGGCTCCATTAACCCTTTCGTGCAGCTCCAGGCATCCTTGGGCATCCTCTCCGGATACGATAAGTCCATGGTTTTCCATAAAGACTATGTTTGGTGCATAGCCCTTCTCTACCTTATACTGATGGATTGCATTGTTGAGTTCAATGGTCAGATCAAAGCCCGGATTTGTATAGGGAACCCATAGCACCCTAAAATTATCGCCAAATATTCTTTTCGCTATATTTTCCCCTTCTTTGGAACAGCACAATATATTAGCGTACACCGAGTGGCTGTGGATAACATATTTATCCATAAAGGAATGAAATCCTGTTTCTATAGATGGTCGCAAGTTTTTGGGGTTGTGCTCCTCTAAAACGCACTCCTTCATAAAACCGGCGCTTTCCCTTTCAAAATCCACATCTCTATTCCGATCCACACTGTTATAGTAGTTCCGTACCCTCTGATAATCCACAATAACGTAACCGTCCTGCTCTGTTACCTGATCCAGCCGATAGCCGGAAGCCTTCACAGCCATATATCTGTCATCCAACTTGGCGGATGTGTTCCCACCTCCACCTTGCACGAAATCGGGATGCTTTCCTACTTCTTGTGAAATCCTCGCCAGTTCCTTTAATCCCTGCAGATCCATATATTTCTCCCTTCCTATCCTCTTTGGGACAATACCTGTTTCTCGTACTCATCAACCCGGTTTAGCCATTCTGCCCCTACCGCTACACCTTGGTCCAGGCAGTACTTATCCCATATAGCACTATAGGGCAGGCTCTTAAACTCCTCCATCAGGGCCAGGCGTCTTCCCAGATCACCATTGTCCTCGGCTTCCCTCAATAGGTGTGTGGGTTCCAGTAATGCCATCATAATAGCTTTTAAAGATGCCCTGGTTCCTATTACCCAGGCCGAAATCCTGTTTATGCTGGCATCAAAAAAGTCAAGGCCAAAATGAACCCTATTAAAGGCGTTGCATCTCTTTAATTCCTGGGCAATTGCAAACACTTCATCGTTGAGTATAACTACATGGTCGCTATCCCACCTAACTCCGCGACTTACGTGTAAGAGTAGCTCATCAATATAGGTCAATAGGGATGATATCTTATCCGAGACCGTCTCTGTTGGGTGGAAATGGCCTGCGTCCAGGCACAACAAGGTACCCCGGGTTAGAGCATAGCCCATATAGAATTCGTGGGAACCCACTACATAGGCCTCTGACCCTATTCCAAAGAGTTTGCACTCTACAGCATCCAGTAGATATCTTCTATCGTATTTTTCTTCCAGGATTTCATCCAAAGAATCCTTGAGAATTTCCCGGTATCCCATCCTATCGGCGGGTAAATCCTTGGAGCCATCGGGAATCCATATATTGTTAACACAGGGTGTACCCAGAGCCTTTCCCATATAAGCCCCGATCTCCCTGCAACGTTTAGCGTGGCGAATCCAAAAATCCCTAACCTCTTTATCCTTGCTTGACAAGGTGTAACCTGAGTCCGCCATCCTATGGGAGAAGAAGGTAGGGTTAAAGTCAAGCCCTATTCCTTTTTCCTTGGCCCAAGCTATCCATTTTTCAAAGTGTCGGGGTTCGAGCTCATCCCTCTCTACAAATTTGCCCTCCGTCTCTGCGTAGCTGGCATGGAGGTTCACTCGATGCTTACCCGGTATAAGGCTCATTGCCTTATCCAAATCCTGGCGAAGTTCCTCGGCATTTCGAGCTTTTCCCGGGTAATTACCCGTTGCCAAGATTCCCCCACCCAAAACACCGTCAGCATCTACTTCAAACCCGCCTACGTCATCGCCTTGCCAGCAATGGATAGAGATTGGAATCTTTTTTATATCCTCCATGACCCTATCCGTATCAACCCCAAAGGAACCATATAGTTCCTTTGCCCGCTCATAGCTATCATTTATGTCTCTTTCCTTGTAGATGTTAAGCATTCTTTACACCCCTTTTATTTGAAATACGGAATGGTATTTTAGAACCATTACCAATATATGACCAGCTGGTACCAGGCACTGCTTTAGTAGTTTGGACAGGCCTGTGTGGTGTCTCTATATCCTCTGTATTCTCCCTTTGTCAATGAATAACACATGCTGTCGTGAATACTGCCATCATATAATTCGTTGGCCCTCCTAAGGGTACCCTCATAGTGAAAACCACATTTTTCTATCACTCTTTTTGAACGATTATTAGATGGATAATGATACACCGAAACCAGGTTTAGATCTAAATTCTCAAAAGCATATTTAAGCACCCTTTTCGCAGCTTCCGTCATTATACCCTGTCCCCAATAGGCTTCATCCAAAACATATCCCAGCATTTTAACCCTGCTATTATTACGCCTTGCATCATTATGTAGTCCAATTGAACCTATAAGCTTATCAGTATCCTTGTGAATAATAGCCCATGATTCCTCCTCTGCTATAAACCTTTCAAGTATCTCACGTGATTCTTCCTTGCTTTCATGGGGCTTCCAACCCGCATTTGGGCCCACATTTGGATTCCTGGCATATTCATAGAAATCTTCCAGATCCTCGTTCCTAAAAGGCCTTAATACAAGCCGTTCTGTAATCAGGGTTTCCATATCAATACTCCCTTCCCAGCTACTATACTAAACCCTAATCCTCCCTGATCTATCCCAACCACTTCCGGATCTTTGGAAAGATAGTCATTTTGTCAGTATTCTCCCATTCTATTCCTCTATTCTACACTGTGGGAAAATATCCTCTTTATGGGCTAAATTTATTACAAAATATCCATAACCCGACAGATCGGACCATTTAAAATTACTCTTGACAAACCACTAGCGACTGTATATATTGTATATGTACGGTATTGACACTGTGGAGGCACTAATGAAAATATTGATATTAAACTCATCAAACGAACCTATTTACCAGCAGATAGTCCACCAATTGAAGGAAGGGATCCTGAAGGGGCGCCTGGCAGCAGGTAGTGCCCTACCCTCTATACGGGGCCTTGCCAGAGAACTTCATATAAGCGTCATTACAACTAAAAGGGCCTATGAAGAGTTGGAAAAAGAGGGGTTCATTGAAACGGTGCCCGGTAAGGGCTCCTTTGTTGCTGTTCAAAATAGGGAATTATTGAGAAAAAAAGGCTTGGCCATCGTAGAAGAAAAACTTGCGGAAGCAGTTTCGGCGGGCAAGTCCTTGGATATTTCCTGTGAAGAACTAAGTAAGATGCTGCATCAATTGTACAAGGAGGTTTAAGTATGGAAAACATTTTGGAAGTGAAAAAACTGCGAAAGAGCTTTAAGAACTTTGCCCTGGACGATATAAGCTTCACACTTCCTAAGGGCTATATCATGGGCTTTATTGGACCCAATGGAGCTGGAAAGAGCACCACCATAAAGCTTATCATGAATTTACTAAAAAAAGAGAGTGGACATATTAATATCTTTGGTATGGACCATATCAGGCATGAAAGGGAAATTAAGAATCGTATTGGCTTTGTCTATGATGAAAACCATTTCTACGAAGAATTAACCCTCCGTGAAATGAAGTGCATTATAGCTCCTTTCTACAAATCGTGGTGCGATAAACTATTTGATAAATACATGAAGATCTTTAAACTTCCTGCAAATAAAAAGATAAAAGAACTGTCAAAAGGAATGAAAATGAAATATTCCCTTGCCGTAGCCCTATCCCATGATCCGGAACTCCTTATTATGGATGAGCCGACTTCCGGCCTGGATCCCATCGTACGAAGCGAACTATTGGACATATTGAGTGATTTGATACAGGACGAAAATAAAAGCGTGTTCTTTTCCACCCATATAACTTCTGATTTGGATAAGGTAGCAGACTATGTAACCTTTATCCACGATGGGTCAATAATTCTGTCTGCCACTAAGGATGACATCCTGGATAATTATGGCATTGTAAAAGGGGGCACGGATTTATTGAATGACCATACCCAAAAAGCCTTTATAGGCATCCGCAAAAACATTTTCGGGTTTGAAGGCCTGGTTGACGACAGGGTAAAAGCCCGCAACCTGTTCAAGGATAATATAATCATAGATAAACCCAATCTTGAAGATATCATGCTATATACAGTTAGGGGGAATCAATATGCTCAATCTAATCATTAAGGACATATTAGTCCAGAAAAAATCCCTGCTCTTTGCCCTGGGCTACTGTTTTTTCTTAGTTTTTGTCTTTCAAAGCCTGGAGGGAGTAACTCCTGTTGCCGCTACTACTGCTATGGTCTACCTCTTGATCCAATACTCCTTCGCGTATGAGGATAAGAATAAATCCGATATCATGCTCAACAGCCTTCCTATTTCAAGAAAGGAAATAGTCCTGGCCAAATACTTATCCATATTTGTGTACATAGGTCTCGCTGTACTGGCCTATATGGTTGCCACCCTCCTGGTATCAGCCATAAAGATTCCTATAAGGGTGGAATTTCTTAGCCTACAAGGTATAACCATAAGCCTTGTTCTGGTATCCCTCATGAGTTCCATCTATCTTCCAATAATCTTCAGGATTGGATATCTTAGGGCAAAGATGTTCAACATGATCCTATTTTTGTTGTTCTTTTGTATACCCATGGGGTTGGCAAGCTTATATAAGAATCCCAAGTACAGCACAGCCATCGATGACATCATAAGAGAATTATCGTCATGGTCCGATTGGCAGATTGCTTCAATGCTGGCTGTCATAGCCTTGCTGATCCTATCCTTTTCATATTCTATCTCCTTAAATATATACAGGAATCGGGAGTTCTGACTTAATAAGGGCCAGTATCATTACACCTTCGATACTCGCCCTTATGTATTTCTTTATATTATGGTATTTTATCTCCTTCTGGAATATACGAAAACCGTGTTCTCCCCGATTTATGCTGGCGAAAAATGTATGTTAAGTCAACCTTCCCTATCTAAGAGGATAGGCTATAGTCGTCATTAATCCCAGTTCAGCCTGGGTGGTATCCAGGCGGCTGTATTGCACTATTACGGGCACATTGCTCTTAACCATAACTGAATATGCCACCCCTTTGGGGATCCCGTTACCTTTTTCATCCCTTATTTCATCCAGGCGGATATGGTTAGTACGCTCTGCCCTGCATTCTGCCTTAAAGTCCTTCATTGGCTCCCTGTCTTCAAAGTATAGGATTATATCCAGCTTGGCGTCTTCTTTGCCGGTGTTCAAAACACATATGGCCTCATGACTTACATAGTGTCCCTGGGTAGTCTTTTCCGGATAGTAGCAATCCGGTATGTACCAGATTCGCTCTCCGCCTGGCTGTATATTTTCCATTTTACCACCCTTTCTTATTGCTTCAATTAATGGGTTTCACTGTATGAACCCAAATTGCATAAAGACTGTGGAGTTATGGTGACAAACCCCTGTGATCTCAATGTACAAATCGTTTCCCTTATATAAAAATGAAATATGAGTCTTATAGTAGCATCAAAATAAGGTTATCCCTGATTGTACTTAAGGAATTCCTCATAGGCACTGTCCCATATTTGAGTGTCCCGAGGCATATAATCTTCCGTGGGAAAGGATCCCTTAACCACTTCACGTATTTCCCCCAGGTTGGCTACCTCGCCCAAGGCCATGGCTTGAACCATGAGATTACCAATAGCGGTTGCCTCAACAGGACCGCATATGACCGGCCTGGAAATAGCGTTGGCAGTTAACTGATTTAGGAGTTTGTTCTGGGCGCCTCCTCCCACGATATGGAGAACATCCAGCCTCTTACCTATGATCTCCTCCAGCTTTTCCAAGGACCAACGGTATTTCATAGCCAGGCTTTCAAATACGCACCTTATTATCCGTTCTTTGCTTTCGGGAACCTGCTGTCCTGTACCCCTGCAGAACTCTTGAATCTTTTTGGGCATATCCCCCGGGCTGTAGAAACTGTCATGATCCGGATCGATAAAGGCTCTAAAGGGTGCAGCCGTTGATGCCATTTCCGCCATCTGATCATAGCTGTATACTTCGCCTCTACGATCCCACTCTCTTTTACATTCCTGAATGATCCAGAGTCCCATGATGTTTTTGAGGAGCCTGTAGGTACCGTCTACGCCCCCTTCATTGGTATAGTTCCATTCCAGAGTCTTCTTGTTTATAACGGGCTTGTCAACCTCCACCCCCATAAGGGACCAGGTACCACTGCTTAAGTAGGCATAGCTCCCTTCCGTATTGGGAATGGCTGCTACAGCAGAACCGGTATCATGGGTTGCAACTGCAACGATAGGTATACTGTCAATCCCGAGGTTTCGTGCCAAATCTGGCCTTATCATGCCCCTTAAGCTGCCAGGTTGCTGGATATGTGTAAAAATTTCCCCAGGTATTGACATGACCTTTAACAGTTCCTCACACCAACCACCGGTCCTTGCATCCAACAGCTGTCCCGTACTGGCTTCGGTGAACTCGGTAGCCTTCTCACCGGATAAAAAATAAGCCAAAAGATCAGGCATAAAGAGCAGTGTCTCTGCCCTATCCAACATATCCGGTTTTTGGCTTACCATGGACAACAATTGATAAAGGGTATTAAACTTTTGAAAGGCGATACCTGTTTTTTGGAAAATCTCCTCCCTTGGCATTCTGCCAAAGGCTTCCTCCATCATCCCCTCGGTACGGTTATCCCTATAGTGATATGGGTTGCCCAGCAGATCTCCGTCCTTATCCAATAACCCATAATCCACGCCCCAGGTATCGATACCCAGAGATGAAAGCTTGCCCTTCTCCTGGACACTATACTTTAGAAGGGTGTTTTGCATATTCCAAAAAAGTCTTAATACATCCCAATAGAGATGTCCCCCTGCCTCAACAGGATCGTTGGAAAACCTATGGAGTTCCTCCATAATAAGCTTCTTACCGTCAAACCTTCCCAAAATACCTCTTCCGCTGCTGGCACCAAGATCAAAGGCCAGTAAGTCCAATGTACTCATCCGTTCCCCCTCCCTTTTTCCGGTCTCTACAGACCTGATTTGCTGTGAGTCAGGCAATTGCCTCTAAACCTTTAACGAATTCATAAAAATCCTGGTAGTTACCCTTATAGGTACTTTCAGTATCACCATTCTTCCTATCTATTAAATAGTCTGTTATCAAATAGGTTTCCATGCCCAGCTCGCCGGCTATGAGGTCCTCCTGTACATCATTGCCTACCATATAGCAATTCTCCGGTCCCTTTCCGATAGCATCCAGTACTTCCTGATAGAATTGTATATTGGGCTTGCAAAAGGAATTTTTTTCATAACAGGAGATGTAGGAAAAGTCATCGATGTCAAGACCAGCCCATTCTATTCGCTTATGTACGGCCTTAATAGGGAATATGGGGTTGGTAGCGACTACCAATTCATATCCCTTATCCTTTAATAGCTCTATACTTTCCACAATTTCCGGAACATGGAGAACACATTCTCTGACCAGGTCAAATCTTTCATCGTAGAACTGATCAAATCTGGACTTATATACCGCCAGAGCATCATCTCCAACTAATTTTGAAAAGTGCAACATAAATTTTTCCTCATTGGGCAATGGCTCAAGGTTTTTTATCATAGCCTCTGTAGATGCCATTATATATTCCGCCAGCTTTTTTCCGTCTATCATATCATGAAAGTGCCTGCCCATCTCCCTAAAATAGATGTGGATAAACTCATCTATATCAAAGGGCAGCAGTGTTCCGTCCAGGTCGAACAAAAAAGTGTCACGCATAGCTGTCGCCTCCGCTCCAATTCTAATTATTCGGTTTATATTCTGGCATGAACGGCATCCACCAGCCCCCTCATCTTGTCCCTGGCCTCTTCCATATCGCTACCGATAGTAGAGAAATATAGCTTTACCTTTGGTTCGGTTCCGGAAGGACGAATAGCAAACCAGGACCCATCCTCCAGGGTATATCTCAAGACATCGGAAACAGGTAACTCTATAGTAGATGTAGTTTCCGTCTTCAGATTTTGGCTTTTGCTGTCCATATAGTCATCAATTACAGATACCCTGACCCCAGCCAGCTCCTTGGGTGGATGGTTTCTAAAATCACCCATCAATTCCTGAATCCGTTCCATCCCCTCTTTACCTTCCATCTCAATGGATCTAAGTTCCTCATAGAAATAACCATATTTATTCCATAGGTCAATTAAGGCATCATGCAGGGTCATGCCCCTGGACTTGTAATAGGCTGCCATCTCACATATGAGCATGGAAGAAGAAACTCCATCCTTGTCCCTGACAAAATCACCCGCCAGGTACCCATAACTTTCTTCGTACCCAAACAGATATGTATGGCTGCCAGTCTCTTCAAATTCTTTGATCTTTTCACCTATGAATTTAAAACCCGTAAGGGTATCAATAACCCCTACACCGTATGACTGGGCTATTTTCTCACCCATCTTACTGGTTACTATGGTCTTTATAATGGTACCGTTCTGCGGTAGCCTGCCTGTCCGTTTCCTGGCTCCCAATATGTAATCCGTCAACAGAGCACCAATCTGGTTACCTGTCAACATCTCATATTCCCCTGATGCATTCTTGGCTACCACGCCTACCCTGTCACAATCCGGATCGGTACCAATGATAATATCGGTCTCATTGTTCCGTGCCTTGGCCATCCCTATGGCTAACTCGAAGACCCGCTCTTCCTCAGGGTTTGGATAACCTACTGTAGAGAACTCGGGATCCGGTAATTCTTGTTCAGGTACAACGGTGACATTTTTAAAGCCTGCCATCTTCAATGCCCTACGAACAGGTTTATTTCCGGTCCCATGAAGGGGTGTATATATGATTCCGAGGTTATGGCTCATCGTCTCTATCAGAGAGGGGCTGTGGATCAGGCTCTTTACCTTATCAAAAAATTTTTCCAGGACTTCCTCCCCTATTATATTAAGGAGGCCTTCCTTTAATGCCACTTCCCTGGGGATATCACTTATCTCATCAAAATCCTGTATCTTGTCGATCTCCTGAATTATATCGTTGGCTCGCCCAAGGGTTATCTGGGCTCCATCTTCCCAATAGACCTTGTAGCCGTTATACTCCGGTGGGTTGTGGCTGGCGGTTATAACCACCCCGGCAATTGCACCCAGCTCCCTTACTGAAAAGGATAATATGGGGGTAGGCTGAAGTTCACTGTACAGGAAGGTCCTGATCCCATTGCCGTTTAGTACCAAGGCTACCCTTTCTGCAAATTCCCGTGACATCCTTCTGGAATCATAGGCGATTACTACGCCCCTGTTCATAGCATCCTTGCCTTGTTCCTTGATATAGTTGGCAAAGCCTTGGGTCGCCATTCCCACGGTATATAAGTTCATCCGGTTGGTTCCTGCACCTATCACACCCCGCAATCCACCGGTTCCGAACTCCAGATTTTTATAAAAACGCTCCTCGATCTCCTTCTCGTTTCCGGAAATAGATCTTAATTCCTCTTTTGTTACTTCATCAATTATGGGGCTATCAAGCCACCGTTGATATCTTAACTTAAATTCCATAGCTCCACCTCGCTAAATTAGATTATTTGCTATTCTCCTCTGTAAACAGATCGGTATCTATCAGATCTTGAATATAAGCCTTAAAATCATCCCTCAACTCCGGATTACGCAGAGCGAATTCCATAGTAGCCTGCAAGTATCCCAGCTTATTACCCACATCATAGCGTTTGCCCTGGAAATTAAAGGCGTACATATCCTCCTCCATGGCTAAAGTTCTCAATGCATCGGTGAGTTGGATCTCCCCTCCGGCACCAGGTTGGGTCTCCTCCAGGTGTTTAAAAATGTTGGGGCTAATTATGTACCTGCCCAGGATGGCAAGGTTTGAGGGCGCCTCTTCTATCCTTGGCTTCTCCACCAAATGCTTCACCTTATACAGATCTTTCTCTACGGATATTCCGTCTACTATGCCATATTTGTCCACTTGATTATGATCTACGAATTGACAGCCTATTATGGTAGCCTTATGTTTCTCATAGACCTCTATCAATTGTTTTAAACATGGGACATTGGAGTGCACTATATCATCCCCTAGCAACACGGCGAAAGGCTCATTTCCAATAAAGGCGCTGGCACAATTTATGGCATGTCCCAGACCCTTAGGCTCTTTTTGCCTGATATAATGGATATCCACCATATTGGAAATGTCGTCAACCAGCTTTAGCATATCTTCGTTTTTACTTTTTTTCAGGGCCAGCTCCAATTCGAGGGACCTATCGAAATGGTCCTCGATGGATCTTTTATTTCGCCCCGTAACTATTATTATGCTCTCAATTCCAGAATCAATCGCTTCTTCAATTATGTATTGGATAGTTGGCTTGTCCACTATCGGCAACATCTCCTTGGGTTGTGCCTTGGTTGCCGGCAGAAACCGGGTTCCCAAGCCAGCTGCCGGAATTATAGCCTTTCGTATCCTCAACTTAAACACTCCAATCTAATAATTTGCATTCTTCCATATATTATCGATTATAGCATATCAGGGACTCTGCCTCAATTAAATCAAAAAATCCACTGGTGAAATTTGTATAAAACTATGATAAAATTATTAATGTTAAGGGAGTGATGACATGATAGAGATTAAGAACCTTTCCAAGAGCTACAACAAGGGTGCAGTTAGGGCAGTAGAAGATCTGAACCTCCATGTTAAGCCCGGGGAGATATTTGGTTTTTTGGGCCCCAACGGGGCTGGCAAGACAACGACCATCAAAATGATGGTGGGGCTCTTGATACCTGACAAAGGAACTATAAGTATCGCAGGATATGATAACTCCAAAAACCCATTGGAGGCCAAACAGAACATTGGATATGTACCGGATAACCCTGATGTATATGATAGATTAACCGGTATGGAGTATCTGAATTTAATGGCTGACGTATACAAGGTATCTGTAGAAGAAAGACAGGAACGCATTAATTATTTTCTGGATATGTTCAATCTGACCGATGCAGTAGGGGATCTTATTAAGAGCTATTCCCATGGTATGAAGCATAAGATGGTCTTGACGGGAGCATTGCTTCATAATCCCGCCGTATGGATATTGGATGAACCCATGGTGGGGCTGGATCCAAAATCATCCCATCTTCTAAAGGAGTATATGCGGGAACACTGTGAGCGGGGTAATACGGTCTTCTTTTCTACTCATATATTAGAAGTAGCCGAAAGGCTATGCGATCGGATCGCTATCATTAATAAGGGAAGGCTGATAGCCATAGGGAGTATGGATGAACTCAGACATGGCGACCAGGCCGGCTCCCTAGAAAATATCTTCCTGGAGTTGACAGAGCAATGAAAACCTTTGTTTCCCTTTTAAAAGCAAGTCTCAACGTCCATTTTGGTATCTCTTCCTTAAAATATCGCTTTACAAAAGAAAAAAAGCGTCTGTGGGAGCCTATTGTCGTACTTCTTGCCATAGTAGTAGGAGGCGGTAGCATCCTGGCCATGTATAGCTTCTTGCTATTGGCTGTCTTTATGGCAGGACAGTCACTGGGTCATCCTGAGATAGTCATCACCCTGGCCTTTGTGGCGTCACAGCTGATAATACTGATCTTTGGTATATTCTATATTATATCGGCCTTCTATTTTTCCAACGATATGAGCATCCTTATCCCCCTGCCCATAAAGCCGGGAGAAGTCTTAGGGGTGAAATTTATCACCATTTTGCTGAGCGAGTATCTGGTAGCCCTCCCAATGCTCCTACCCGCATTTATCATATATGGTGCAGGCTCCTGGCAGGGTATACTATACTGGCTGAAGGGAGCTTTTCTGATACTTCTGGCTCCTATACTACCCTTGGTTATCGCAGCCCTGATTGTTGTTCTGCTGATGCGCTTCATAAATATTCGAAAAGGCAAGGATGTCATGGTGATAATCGGGAGCCTTTTGGCGTTAATGGTGGGTCTTGGGATAAACTTCTTTTCCCTGAACCTTCCACAGGGCACCGAAGAAGAGTTCATAATGCAAATGATAGAGAGCAATACCGGACTTATCGAAGCTATAGGCAACAAATTTCCGCCCAGCATATGGGCTACCCTGGCCTTAACCTACCGGGGATGGCAGGGGTGGGCCTACTTCCTGCTCTTTGTTGGTCTCTCATTCTTGTTGCTATTTTTACTCTATTGGATAGGCAACCGCTTCTTCTATAAGGGTTACCTGACAGGCCAGGAGATCAGACGTAAGGACACAGCCATCTCAACGAGGGAGATGCAAAGGCATATAACCAGAACCTCCTCACCCATCCTCGCCCTTCTGCAAAGGGAGTGGAAACTATTCATGCGTACCCCCATCTATGTGATGAACGGCCTGGCGGGTATGATTATGGTTCCGATCTTCATGTTTATGCCCTTGGTAACCAATTCCGAGGAATTGACGGAGGTCCTTGAATATGCAAGAAATCCTGAATATTCCCTAATAGTCATATTGATCTCCCTTGGCATAATGCTGTTTACATCCGGTATAAACGTGGTTTCCTGCACATCTATTTCAAGGGAAGGGGCTACTTTTTGGATTTCTAAGGTTATACCCACACCCCCAAAGGATCAGGTTCTGGCGAAACTCATACATAGCAGTATCTTATCCTTATTGGGATTAATTATAGTAGCTATACCCCTTTATATAGTTGTAGCTATCCCATTACTGCATTTGACGATCCTTATCATATTGGGGTTCCTCGCCACCGGGCTTATTAACGTACTGGGTCTTATGGTTGATCTCCTACGGCCAAAGCTATCATGGAATGATCCCCAGGAGGCCATAAAGCAAAACCTCAATGCGTTTTTCAGCCTATTGATAGTTCTTCTCGTTATAGCTATTATGGCTGTTTTATCTATAATTCTTATAGCTGCCAAGGTCGGGGAGTTTTGGATTTACGGGATCCTGGCCCTGATCATTATAGTATTGTTGGTGCCTTCTATGTACGGATTGTTTGCCCTGGCCAACCTGCGCTACAGGAGTATTGAGATCTGAACAGGACTGCACACCCTGATATTTAGCTGCTACGCTCCCAACATTTGTGTGTAGCAGCTTTTCACTCTTATTATGGTATCAGGGCCTGTTTCTGGTTCCAGTCAATACATCTTAGCTAAATATATCCCTAATAAGTTTGTCCAAATCCCATTGGCTTGTCTTGGATATCCTTTCCTTATTGCATACGCTGCAGTTGCCACAATTATTGAATTCAACCTGCTCATCGAAGTAGTCCAAAATAAATTGTCTGAGACACTTCTCCCCTTTGCAGTATTCCTCCATCTTCTCCAATCTTCTTATCTCTACTTCTTTATGCCAATCGATTTCCTCCTGGGTTAAGTCGAATTCCCTGCTATACATTGGATACACAAGGCCATCCTTTAACCTGATATAGTTGTATTCTAAAAGCTTCTTAAAGGCGCTTTGGAGAGCATGCCTATCTACTGATCTGCTTCTTAACAGGAGCTCCTGGGGAATGCCCTCATGCTTTCCGGCCTTTATCCGCTTGTATAAGCCCTCCACCAGTATAATGGGAGGATAATTTCCTTCTATCATGAAGCGATTAAGCCTGTAATCGTCTTCGGAGTGTAGGAGTATACAGCTTGATTCCAAACCATCACGGCCGGCACGTCCCGCCTCCTGGTAGTAGTTTTCAAGACTTTTTGGCATATTCCAGTGTATAATGTACCTTACATTACTCTTGTCTATGCCCATGCCAAAGGCATTGGTAGCTACCATAATCTTTATCTCATCCTTTAGAAAAGCTTCCTGGGTATTATTCCTGGTCATCCTATTCAAGCCTGCATGATACATCCCACTGGATACACCCCTATCCTTCAGAATAAGATGAATCTCCTCTACCTTTGCCCGGGTAGCTGCATAAATAATTCCGGACTTGTGCCTGTTTTTCTGTATGTACCTTAGGATATAGGTCCTTTTATCTTCACATCTTTCCACCCTGAACTCCAGATTTGGTCTGTCAAAGCTCTCAACAAAGACGTTGCAATTCCCCTTCATACCAAGTAGATTTGCAATATCGTTTTGTACCTTTTTGGTTGCCGTAGCGGTAAAGGCTGCCAGAATGGGATTACCCATGTGCTCTATTAGATTCCTTATCTTAAGATATGCGGGGCGGAAATTATGCCCCCATTGGGATATACAATGGGCTTCGTCTACAGCCACAAAGGGAACTTGGATATCCTGCAAGGCTGTCAGAAAATCATCCGAATAGAATCTTTCAGGGGCAATGTAGACTATTTTGTACTTACCCAGCTTCATATCCCTTATGGTCCTTGTCACCTGCTTGTCCGGTAAGATGCTGCTGATATATGCGGCATTTATACTTAACTTTGTTAACTCGTCCACCTGGTCCTTCATAAGGGATATAAGGGGTGAAATAACTATAGTGGTGCCGGGGAAAATAAGGGCAGGCAGTTGATAGCATAGGGATTTTCCTCCACCGGTAGGAAATATCGCTATTGTATCCCTACCTTCCAAAATGCTTTGAATGACGCCTTCCTGGCCCACAAGAAAGCTATTATATTCAAAATATTCCTTTAAGGTCTTCTTCACCTTTCCGGTATAGCCCATGGTATACCCTCCCCTCTTCCTATTTTTCAAGTGTAAACATATATCCGCATAAAATCAAGAGAAATAGCATCAATCGACAAGAACAATTCTATCAATCGGCCAAGCTGCCTGTTTCATTTTATCCAAATTGGGTATTATCTATATTAGGAATAATTTTAATGGAGGAATATAGGTATGAAAAGCTTAAAAGGTACAAGAACTGCAGAAAACTTAATGAAGGCCTTTGCCGGAGAATCCCAGGCCCGCAATCGGTATTTTATGTATGCCAGCGTTGCAGGTAAAGAGGGATACAAGCAAATTGAAGAAATCTTCTTAGAAACAGCTGATAACGAAAGAATCCATGCCAACAGATTCTTCAGGTTCCTGGTAGAAGGTTTCGGTGACGAGCTACCCACCAGCGTAGAAATTAACGCAGATTATCCCGTTGCCCTGGGTAACACCTTTGAGAATCTAAAAGCAGCCGCAGCTGGCGAGCATGAGGAATGGTCAGATCTCTACCCGGCATTTGCTCAGGTGGCCAAGGAAGAGGGTTTCCCTGAAGTAGCAACTGCCTTTACCATGATCGCAAAAGCCGAAGTAAACCATGAAACCAGATTTAACAAACTTGCCGACAATGTAAAGGATGGGAAGGTCTTTAAGAAAGATGAGCCAACGGAATGGATATGCAGAAAATGCGGATACATACACAAAGGGGAAAAAGCCCCGGAGATCTGCCCCACATGTCTCCATAAGCAACCCCATTTCCAATTGTTTAAAGAAGCATATTAATGATTTGTATCGAGTTTGCCCGTTTGAAGAGCTGTGCTATTCAGACATGTAAATAGATGATAGCTATTGAACGCTACACATCCGTTAGTCAATAGCGCATTACTTAAGACAAAAGATAAGTATATGAAGCTGATTCATTTATAGACAATGGGCAAGGTAAGCGAATCTTAATACCTAAGTGTAAACTTCCAGGAAAAAATAAGAAGTCCTCTTCAATAGGACTTCTTATTTTTTTCCAGCAACTCTCATCTCTTTAACGCCCTGAACAGTGTTCTTTGTTCCCGAATACAAACCTGATGCTGCCAATCCGTAGGATAACCCCACCAAAATACCCCTTGGTACATCCCTGGGATATACATAGAATAACCCTATTAGTATACCCAGAAGGGCTGCTGTAAGGGCACTAAACTTCTTAGGCAGGCCCAGGCTTTTAAACAGCTCCACCACCCCTACAATAAGGGGAATAATTGCAACTTGATATACTTCCACACTCATTCACCCCATGTAATTTAGAATCTTCGATGCAACAACTGCGCTATCTAATATATATGATGCTCTTTCACTTCGTAACACCGAAATATTTAATACAAAATGGGGTGAATCGGATATGTTTTCAAAATGCAACATTTGCCTGACTGAACATTAATACTACAGATTCAGTCAACCTATGGGAGCCTTGCTTTATACCTCAATCGAGGCTAACCCATTGCTTGGTGCGATGGGATTTTTGAGCCATTTCTATGACATACTGGATATAAGCCCCGTCCTCAATGGAGGGAACAGAAGGCCTATGGTTATATATATTGTCCAGGAAATTATACAGAGAATGAACATGTGAGCGTATCCAGCCAATAGGTGCCTTAGGTGCAACAAACTTTCCCCCCGGGCTTTTATAACGCTGGATGCATTCTATCTTTTTAAATCCCCTATCGCCACCTAAATCCGCTTCAGGTAAAGTATTGTCATAAACTTCAAGCCAATTCGGATCCATCATGTTAAACCTCATGGCCCCCTTAGTGCCATGGATTTCAAAAACCAGCTCATCATTAGTCCCGGTGGCTATCTTAGAAGATTCTATGGTCCCGACACTACCATTCTCCATCTTTACTATAAGCAAAGACAAATCCTCGGCCTCTACCTCCACCATCTTACCCGATGGATGGGGGCGTTGGGGGTACAATATCCTATTGTAGGCAAATACTTCTTCATATCTGCCAAGAAGATGATAGATGAGGTCTAAAACATGGGAGCCTAAATCTGCCAGAACCCCTCCGCCTGCAGATTTCTCCAGTTTCCAACCCATGGGCCTTTCGGGATCCACGGATCCCGAATGTAGATAGGATGCCCTGAAGGAAAGAACTTCCCCTAGAAAGCCGGCCTCTATTAGCTCCTTTGCCCGCATGGTAGCAGGAAAGAATCTGTTCTGAAATGCCATCTGGGTAATGGTCTTAGTGGAATCCAGCACCTTTAGGATCTCTTCCGATTCCTTGTAGGTAGCGGTTAAGGGCTTGTCACAATATACATGTTTACCTGCCTTCAGCGCACCGATAACATGATCCTTGTGCAGATTGTTAGGCGTACAAATATTGATAATATCTATATTGTCTGCTGCAAACAATTCATTCGGATCATCTGTGGCAAATTCAAAACCCAGATCCTCCTTTGCTCTTTGGGCTTTCTCCAAAGTTCGATTACATATCCCTACCAATCGAATACGAAAGGGTAAATTCTCATAATATAGGGGCATGGTCCTGTAGGCATAGGTATGGGCTTTGCCCATGAAACCGTATCCGATAATACCTATCCCAAATTCCTTCAATTCCTATCTCCTCCTGTACTATAATATATATTTGCTATTCTTCTTCGGCCTCGAATCCAGTTCCTCCTTCTTTTCTTCGTATCCGGGCCTGCCCAAGAGCGCATAGGTAGCATTCTTACCTTCTTCCACCCCAGGTTGATCGAAGGCATCAATACCCATTAGTTCTCCGGCAAAAGCCGTCTCCACCTCTAAAAAGTATAGGAGCTGGCCTATGGTAAAGGGATTAACCTCCGGCAGGGTAATGGTCCTATTCAGTCGCTTTGCTTTCAGCAGAGCATATTCAGTGGCCATCTGTTCAGCATGAATCAGCTCATTCAGGGTATGGCCAGCCAGGAAAGATACAGCAGGATGATTCTCGAATCCCTTAGGTATTTCCACTTTGCACTTGTATTCCTTAACTCCCAGGAAGGTGATAACCTTATCAAAGGGTCCCTCGGTATAAAGCTGTACCTGGGAATGCTGATCTGTAACACCCAGGGCCTTAACTGGTGTTTGTCCTACAAAAACCTCGTTACCCTCCAAATCATATCTCTTCCCCAAACTCTCTGCCCATAGCTGCGCATACCAGTCAGCCATATACTTAAGGGAATCTACATAAGGCATCATAACCGAGATATTCTTGCCTGCCTTCATAGCCAAATACTGCAGAGTCGCTGCCATATAAGCAGGATTCTTATAGGGATCGGGTTGGCTGGCGATCTCGTCCATATAGGCAGCTCCGGCCAGCATCTCCTCTATATCGATTCCACAGACTGCCGCTGCCAACAGTCCTACGGGGGACAGCTCTGAAAACCTTCCGCCCACTCCTTCCGGAATGTAATAGGTCTTGAATCCTTCATCCCGGGCAATCTGTATCAGGCTGCCCTTCTCCTGATCAGTTGTAGCTATAATGTGATCCCTATAGCTGTCTCCCATCTTTTCCTTCAACAATCTCGTCACTATGAGGAATTGGGCCATGGTCTCCGAGGTGCTACCGGATTTTGTAATGACATTAAACATGGTTTTTTCTACATCAATTATATCAAACAGCTCTTTCATACGCTGAGGGTCGACGTTGTCGATAACATATAATCTGGGACATCCCCCTCTTTGTTCCTTTGGCAGTTCATTATAGAACATATGGTTTAAGGCTTGCTGTACTGCAATAGGTCCCAGTGCAGAACCTCCGATACCAAGAACTACGAAATTGTCAAATCTGTCCTTAATGCCAGAGGCGGTATCCAAAATATCACGTACAATTTCTTCTTGATTATAGGGCAGTTCCCTCCACCTCATCTGTCCTGCTTTCCTTTTTTCAATCATGGCCAAAGATGCCTTTTTAAGAGTAGGTTCCAAAGCCTCAAGCTGACTCCACTCTATTCCCTCATCGCCTACGAATTCAGACATCATATGATTATAATCAAAGGTTATTTTCATTTCTTCTTTCCACTTTTTATCCTGAAACCTTTTCACTACTATATACCCCTTTCCAAAACTATATAATGCGTTGCCTAAATAACCAATCAACCGGAGTTTCAGAGTTTAAGTCAACTCGTATGCCAGACAAATCAATATCAATACCTATTGAAAATGCGTTTTTGAAACTCCAAATGTACAAAAACCATTCTATCATAACAATATAATATATGCCACGACATTTTTCGATTTTCAATCATTTACTATGGTAGATATATACCATTTCCCTTCATTATACCTAAGGGTAACTGCACCATCTTTATCATTTCTAAAGACTTGGACTCCACGTTCTTCAAACCTTTGTACCACAGTAGGATCCGGATGCCCAAAATTGTTTTTTCCGCATTGGATTACCGCAATATCAGGTCCCAATACATCAATCCACTCTTCTGTAGATGAAGTCCTGCTTCCGTGATGAGCTACCTTAAGCAGCGAAACATTTTGCTTCCAAACATCCGTCAGGTAGGATTCCACATCTCCCTCTATATCCCCGGTGAGAAGGATGCTGGTGTCCTGACACCTTACCCTGATTACCAATGATAAATTGTTTTCATTCTGTTTATATAGTCTATTTAATATTTCTGTATCCGTGACAGGATATAATATATCCAGAAACATATCCTTGCCTATTTTATAGGTTTGTCCATTCTCTGCTACTAATCTCTCAATACCCTTATTGTCCACCAGATTCCTTAAGTCCTGATATTGTATCGATTGTTCCCTTGGAGGATATTCCATAAAGGTACCCACCTCAAGATCCTCAATAACCGATAGCAGTCCTCCCATATGATCATCATGAGCATGGGACATAACCACCGCATCAAGTTTCTTAACCCCATTCTTCAGCAAAAATGGAACAACTACCTGGGCGCCAATATCATAATCGGTCATCTCTGTCGGCATCCCGCCGCCGTCCACCAGGATATGCTTTCCATCGGGCGACCTTATATATATACAATCCCCCTGACCCACATCCACAAAGACAATCTTCAGGTCATTGTCGAAAATCGGCCTCATAATTATAAGTATAAATACTACCAGGGCTAATGTCCCAGACAGGACTACAGGCTTCTTGATCCACCTGGGACGTTCCTCGGACAATATGAAAAATATTGCGTAATAACCGAGGAGGAATAAGAGCCCAGGGGATGCCACTTTAAGAACAGACCATGAAAAACTTGATAGCCAGGAGTTGGCATCAATAAGGACATGACAGATTATCCACAGCCACCAGCCTAAAAATCTCGTTAAGATAGGTAAAATGGCAGCGACAACCAGCAGTATTGATCCCAAGGTAACGATTGTGCCGGCTATGGGCACCAGGATGAGGTTGGCTACAATTCCTATGGGCGAAAAAACATTAAAATGATATGCCAATAGGGGCCATGTGCCTATCTGGGCTGAGAGCATGACGGCCAGGGAATCGGCAATCACTCTGGGCACCAATTGCAGCTTAACGCTTATTGGTTTTGCATAAAGTATGATGCCTGCCGTTGCGCAGAAGGAAAGCTGAAACCCTATCTCGTATAAATCCAGGGGATTAATGAGGAGGACAATAAAAGCAGCCAAAAACAAGCTGTTTATCGGTTCAGGTTTTCTTCCCACTACTCTTCCACCCAGGATTATTATGCCCATGATGGAAGCCCTGATTACCGATGGACTACCTCCCACCAATAAACAATAAAACCCAAGGACCGTCCCCTGAACCAGGAAGGCAGTCTTGGGTGATAATTTTAGGCTATTGGTTAGCCAGGTCAATAACAAGATAATAAAGCCTATATGCAATCCGGATATAGCCAGGATATGAGCAATTCCAGTATCTCTAAATTCCTCTGTGATTTGAGACGGCAATGCCCATTTTTCGCCTATTAGCATGGCCTTTACAAGCCCGGATTCCCTACCCCCAACGTATCTGTCAAATACCCCTGCCATGTAACTGGCCGCAGTTTTTAGCCAGGATTTTGGCCAGGGAAACCTTCCAACCTTTACAGACAGAATACTCCGGTTGGGGACCCCAATCGTATAATAAATCCCTCTGCGGCCAAGATAATCTCTATAATCAAACCCTTTTGGGTTTCTACGTCCCTGCGGTCTGTCTATCTTACCCTTTACCTCCAGCCAATCTCCGATATCTATTATGGGTAAATCTCCTTCATCCGGATCAGCATAAACCGTCATCCTAACCTTGGATTTGACATTATATTGGGTATTATGGTGGTCTATCCTGTGTACTTCCATAATAAAAGACGATTTGGAGTCGCTTTCCTTTATCTTTTCCAGAACCTGTCCATAGGTTAGGGGAACTTGTCCGACAAACTCGTCCAAATCAGTGTTCGGAATACTATGGATATATGCGTTGAGTACACCTGCCAAGGAGAATATGATCAAGACCAGAGGTAGAAACAATTCTCTCCTTCTAAATATCAAAAGTCCAGCAAATATAATCAAAACCGCAAGGGCTATGTATGGATAGATAAATTTCCATTTTATATAACCTTCAATTAGTACCCCAACTATATAGGATGTCGTTATCCATATAATAGGACGCTTTATATACGGTCCCATATTTACCCCCAAATCATATTTCCAAGTTGAATTGAGCCGTTACGGTGAGCTTAATCAGTGCCTTGTGCCAGTTAGCCATCCAATATCACGTATCATTCCCAATCCCATATTTCAGGCTACTACTGTATTTTAGTATGCGATTCATTACCCTTTCAGCTTCCTCACCTTCCAGTACGGTTGGTTGATAATCATTTACATCCTTTCTGGAGGAGACGCTGCAGGGAATGATAATGCCCTGACTATCTATTAGCTCTCCATCGTTAAATGTAAATTGATTTTGGAATATAAAGGTATCCTTGTCTTTGGGATTTCTATGCCCCCCGAAGCAAAAATTCCCCAGGCTGTAGACTATATATTTGCCCTTATACTTATCAATGCCCTGAATTACATGGGGGTGATGACCGGCTACAACATCGGCACCCGCATCAATGGCAAATCTACCTAGTTCTAACTGTACGTCATTGGGATAATTTTTTGTTTCTATTCCCCAATGGAAGGAGACAATAACTATATCGGCTTGGCCTCTGACCTCTTCTATATCACTTTTTACCTGATCTTTAATATCGGTATTCCAACCCAGGTAGCCCAAACTTACCATGGTGATGCCCTGTGATTCATAAAAGGCCTTATAGCCCTCGCCGGAATAGAGTATCCCCGCATCGTCCAGGGTTTCCAATGTATCGTCAAAACCCTTTTGCAGGTAGTCATAGATGTGGTTGTTTGAGATGTTTACCATCTCTATGCTACCCTCTTTTAAGATGTTCACATACGATGGGTCTCCCTTGAATCTAAACCTCTTGTCTGCCTTTTTGGTGGCCTTTGTAAAAGTAGTTTCAAGATTTACCAAGGTTAGATCATCTTCTTCAAAAATATCCTTAACCCCATCAAAAAAATATCCCCAATCGCCGTCAACCTTGTTTAGGCGATCCGGAAAGGAGTTGGTATATGTAAAGGTTTCATCCGTACCTATTGTACAGTCACCCGCCAGGGAAATAGTGATTACTATATCCTCCGGGGGCGTTTCCTCCTCTATAGGTTCTTCATCTATGGGCTCCATATCACCCTGTTTATCATTGCTGTCTTCGGGTTCTTCCCCCTCAATCGGACCGTCAATGGTGTCTTCCTGTATGGGTGCCGGATCCTCCGGCTTGGATTCATCCATATTATCCCCCATAAAATATGAACAGGATGTAAAAAATGCTAAACACAAGCAAATTGCTATGGCCATACTTACTGTATATCGGCTCATTAACTTCACGTCCTTCCTCCTATGCTGTACACCTCATCCTACCTAAAACCTTCCAGGGGTATCACCGGAAAATCTTTTATCTTCCGCCCCAGGACTAGTAATTACAGGCATAATATCTTCATATTCTACATCTTTGGTGAATATCCTCTTTATAGGGCCGGATTAATAAATCTATTTTAACTCATTTGAATTTGCTGGAAACATAACCGGTCTTCCAAACCATCGTTTATAAAACCACAAGGTATCCTGCCATAACTTTATCAAACACCGTAGGGATACATAATATATATTGACTTCCATTATAACGATATTCTATGTAAAATTGCGAATTATCAGCAGATAATATATAATAGGTGCAGGAAAGCCAAATATGATCTCAAAGCTCAGGGAAGTGGTTATCATAAATAATTCTTTGTTCAGAAATTCAAGATATAAGGATTTGACCCTGAACCAGGTATACGAAATGCTTGTTAATTTTTTGAAGCAAGCACCTCATAATGAATATCGCCTGTCCATCGGAACTGATTCCCAGGTCGGGACCAATGTAACTGTGTTTGTAACAGCCATCCACCTCCACAAGATAGGAAAAGGCGCAACCGGTTTTTTTACAACACAGATTTTCCCCAGACCTTTATTAAGCCTGAGAGAAAAGATCTATTATGAAACCAGTAAAACCCTGGAACTAGCCTCCTGGTTTACTGATGAAAAAATGGACAGATTGGTGAACTGTATCCTGACTACCATGGGGCGCCCTGGTGACATACACTTTGAATTCCATATCGATGTTGGCACAATAGGCCCAACCCGTGAGTTAATCAATGAGATGGTAGCTATGGCCAACAGCACCGGCTTTGAACCAAAAATAAAGCCCGAGAGCTACGCCGCCAGCTGCTATGCCAATAGATATACCAAAATAACCAGTTAATCTTAAATACCTATTCTTATTGGCATCATCATTTCCTCTTAGTGGCAGTAACTAACCCGGGATTTGAAAATGGTCTGCATACTGTGCTGGCAGCATCCAGACTAATCCAATATCAGATCCCCAAAGTACTCCGGCCTGTGAAAATCTGGCTCTGGGGTCTCTATCCTGTTCCAACTTCCATAGTGAGGGAATTTGGTCATATCCCCGCATTTTTGGAAATTGCCTTTCATCACCTTCCCCGATGAAAAATCCTGCTTGCCGTAATACTTCTCAATAAAGGAGTAGGGTATAGAGAATTCCAGGGTCCAAGCGTCATCCCTATATTCAACTGCACTGTCCGGGCTAATGGAAGACTTTATGTTAAAGATAGCTTGCGAAACATCCTGAATCATTAGCCTGTTATTCCTACCGCTACCAAGTTCCAGTAATAATGTTCCAATGGCGTTAATTTCGAAATTGAAGTACCTGTCATCCTTGTCAGGATCCGGATTAAAGAAGAATTCCACACAGCTGTCCGTATATACCGGCTCATTCATATTCCTATATACTGCTCTGATTTCACTCTCATAGGATGTAAAATGAAGATAAAGCCGGGATTCGGTATAGCAAAATCTTGCTTCGACCTTTGGTTTGTATCCGTTTTCATCCCATGGATAATTGTCGATTAGAACAGGGTCTATTCCTTCCCAAATAGCTGGACTAATCTCGCTGTCCTTATAGTGCTTCCACCTACAAACCTTGACCATGAATTTCACCTTCCTCCTATAAAATATTGGTTCCAGCCATTGCGTTAAACGCTGTAGACATCAACCAAACTTAAATATTACCCCTACAACACCCGCGGCAATGAGATATATTATTGGATGTTTCTTATACTTATTGGTAACAAACATCAGTATACCAAAAAGCACTATGGCCTTTAAGTCGAATATGTCCAGAATCTTCCTTGTATCCAAGTACTCTTGCAGATTGAACAACGAGACCCTGGCTACTTCAAAACCCGCAGCAGCGATTAGGCCGGTAACCGCAGGCCTTAACCCGTAAAACCCTGCCTTTACCAGGGGTTCCTCGGCAAACCGCATAAAATAATGGGCTATTATTACAATTACTATAACCGATGGAGTAACCAGGCCAAGAGTGGCTATTACCGCTCCGCCTATACCGGCGGTTTGAAAACCCACATAGGTGGCCATATTGACTCCGATGGGACCGGGGGTTGATTCGGATATAGCAATCATATCCACCAGTTCCTGGGATGTTACCCAGCCGTATTTTTGTATCAGTTCCTGGAGAAAGGGTATGGTTGCGAGCCCTCCACCTATGGCAAAAAGCCCTATCTTGAAGTATTCAAAGTAAAGATATAGATAGATCATTCCTTGACCGCCCCCCTATAGCTCAATAAAATTCCCGTAGCAGCCGACACAAATATTATGATGATTGGGGAGATCCGGGTAAAGGCTATGACCAAAAAAGCCAGAATGAATAATATTATCCCAACAAGGTCCTTGACCGATTTCTTCCACATTCTTACCACGGCATTCACTACCAGAGCAACTACGGCGACCCTTATACCCGCAAAGGCATGCTGAACTGTCTGATTGTCCTTAAAGTGCATAAAAGAGCTGGCTATTATGGTAATGATCACCAGAGAAGGTGAAATCATCCCCAAGGTTGCAAAAATGGCCCCTATAAGCCCCTTTTTCTTATATCCAATAAAGGTTGCTGTATTTACAGCGATAATGCCGGGAGTAGACTGGCCGATGGCATAGTAATCTATTACTTCCTCATCCGAGGCCCATCCTCTTTTCTCTACCACCTCTCTCTGGATAATTGGAAGCATGGCATACCCGCCTCCAAAGGTAAATGCGCCTATCCGAAAAAAAACGCTGAATAATTCCCAAAGTTCTTTCACTTAATTTCATCCTCCTGCAAAATTGCGTTGTGCATACTTTTCTTCCTTGGCAACAATTACATTCTAATGTAAGGACACTTAAAAAGCAATATAAGAAAAACCCGGGAAAACGATCCCCGGGTTTATATACCTCTATACTTTTAGAATGCTTAATTCCTGTTCCTCCCTAAACTGATTGGTATAGAGCCTGTAATAGTATCCGCCCTGCTTCATCAATTCCCTGTGATTGCCCTCCTCAATCATTTGGCCATCCTTAATTACCAGTATCCTATCTGCAGATCGTATGGTGGAAAGTCGGTGGGCAATAATAAAGCTGGTTCTGCCTTCCAATAGCTTGTTGATGGCGTATTGTATCATCTGCTCGGTTTCGGTATCAATAGAGGATGTAGCCTCATCCAGGACCAGAATTCTAGGATCTGCTAAAATAGCTCTGGCAAAGGAGATAAGCTGTTTTTCACCGGTGGAAAGCATACTGCCTCCCTCGCCCACCTCTGAATCATAACCATCTTCCATCTTCATTATAAAATCATGGGCGTTTACTAATTTGGCTGCCTCTATTACCTCTTCATCAGTGGCATCCAGCCTTCCATAGCGAATATTATCTCTTATGGTTCCACTGAAAAGATGTGGAGACTGGAGCACATAGCCGATGTTGGATTGGAGCCATAGCTGGGACCTCTCCCGATAATCCACGCCATCTATCAGTATCAGGCCCTCTACCGGTTCATAAAAACGGCAGAGAAGGTTCACTATGGTACTCTTCCCGGAGCCGGTCTCCCCCACCAAGGCAATTGACTCGCCCCTTTTTACGTCCAAACTAAAGTTTTCCAGGACCTCTTCCCCTTCCTTATAGGAAAAAGATACATCCTTAAAGGTAATATCCCCTTTAATCTCCTCCCAGTTGTCATGCCTGGGTTCAAACTCTGTGCCATACTTCTCTATTACCTCAGGTCTATCCACAATATCAGGCTCGGTATTTATCATGGCCATTACCCTTTCGGCAGAGGCCTGTGCATTCTGGAATTCGGCAATGATCCTGGCCAACTCATTGATTGGGCCAAAGAACTGAGTTACATAGGAAATAAAGGCAGACAAGGTACCGAATCCTATTGTCTGTAGCAGAACCCCCCTGCCACCAAACCACAGGGCAAGGGCAGTCCCTATGCTTCCCATGGCAATAACTATGGGAAAGTAGATGGACGAGAAGACTGCCGCTCTTACCGATGAAGTATGCATTTCACCAGTAAGGGCTTTGAATTCTTTCAGGTTTTCTTCTTCCCGTACCAGCGTCTTGGTGGTCTTTGCTCCCATTATTCCCTCATTAAAGGCACCGGTTATCCTGGAATTGGTTCTCCTTACAATGCGGTAGGAACCGAGAATTCTCTTCTGGAAGTAGATACTTATCACACCCAGAAAGGGTACCACTGCAAGGGAGATTAATGCCAATTTCCAATTCATATAGAGCATGGCTATCAATCCGCCCACCATGGCAGTACCACCCCAGGTCAGGTCCACCAAACTCCAGGCTATGGTTGCCCCCAAACGCTCCACATCGGAAGTCATACGAGCCATCAGCCAGCCTACCGATGTTTTATCATAGTATGAAAAGGACAACTCCTGCAGTCTTTTAAATCCGGCCTTCCTGATATCGTAACTTAGGCTCATTTCTATGCGTCCTGCAAAATAGATAAAGAAGTAAACGTTAATGGCCTGGAGGGCTACCAATCCCGCATAAATTCCGGCAAATACCCATAGCTTATCAAGTCTTCCCGTGACAATGAAGTTATCTATAGCGTATCTGTTCATCAGGGGAAATATGACATCGATACCTCCGGATCCCATCATTACTACTATAAGAGCTATAATTCTATTTCTATAAGGCTTTATATACTTAAACAAATCCTTCCACAATCCAAAATCAATGGATTTGCTGTATTCCTGCTCCTTCAATGCGCTCAATTTAGTTCCCTCCCTTTAGCTAATACCGCCGAGGTATCTTTAGTTCTGCTTATGTTAACCTTCTGTGTAAATTCATTAGCTTAATGCCAGGTTCTTTTCCAATTCTTCCTCCAGGGCATTTTGTATGGACCAAATGCGACGGTACATCCCCTCCTGGGATAATAGTTCTTCATGAGTTCCCGATTGTACTATTCGTCCGTCCTCCATAACCAGTATGATATCTGCTTGGGAGATAGTTGTGATCCTGTGGGAGATAATAAATGTTGTCACACCCTTGCTGTGTTCACTGAGGGCCTGTCTTATAGCATTATCGGTTTCGGTGTCCACAGCGCTTAACGAATCATCGAAGATCAGGATAGAACTATCCAAAATCAAGGTTCTGGCCATGGCCACCCTCTGCTTTTGACCGCCGGATAGGGTTACTCCCCTTTCACCTACCGTAGTATCGTAGCCTCGCTCAAACTCCTTTATTACGTCATGGACAGCCGCTATGCTTGCAGCTTTGTATATCTCCTTATCTGATGCATCCAGCTTGGCCAAAGCAATGTTCTCCTTTATGGTCTTGGAGAAGAGGAAGGGTTCCTGGAGGACGATTCCCACCTGTCTTCTTAAATATCGCTTATCTATATCCCTTAACTCTACCCCACCAATGGTCACAGAGCCTTTATTGTAGTCATATAGCCCCTGAAGCAGGTGGACCAGAGAAGATTTACCGGAACCGGTGGAACCAAGTATAGCTACGGTCTGGCCACCCTTTACCTTAAATGAAACATCCTTCAGAACAGGCTTGCCCTGCTCGTATTCGAAGTATACATTCCTGAATTCTATATCCCCGTCCATAGGAGGGGTTAATCCATCCTCATTCATATCCTCAAGGGGTTTTTCCAAGATTTCCTTGATCCTACCCAGTGACACCTGAGTCCTACCCATATCCGAAAGGATCCTGCCCAGTTGACGTACCGGCCAAAGTAGCATCCACTCATAACTCATAAAGGCCATAAGGGTACCCAGGGTAATTTCGCCCAGTGCAGCCCAGTATACTCCCAACACCAATACCGCCCCTATCTGTCCCATGGCCAGCAAATCGGAGGAGGACCAATACAAGGCCATTATCGTGTTTAACCGGTACCAAAGATTTGTATACTCGGTGTTCTTTTCATCAAACTTCCTGGCTTCATAGGCTTGCCTTCCGAAGGCTCTAACCACCCTTATACCGGTCAGATTTTCCTGCAGAACGGTTGATAACCTGCCCTCCGCCTCATCGGCCTCCTTAAAGGCCTTCTTTATTTTACTGAAGAAAATAAAGGAGAAAAGGAATATAATAGGTATCACAGCTATAGATACAAAGGTCATCTTCACACTTAGGGAGAGCATAAAGTACAAAGAAGCTGCCAAGAGCACTATAGCCCTTCCCATCTCTACCAACTGCATAGCCAGGAATCTACGTGTCGTTTCTACGTCTGAAGTACAACGCTGAATCAGATCTCCCGTTTCAGCCTTTACATGTTCGTCATAGGGAAGACGCTGAAGATGATCATATAGGTTATTCCTGATATTCCTCGCGATACCTTCTGCCGCTTGGGCTGACCATTTTCCCCTGGTGAAATTGAAAAGTCCGATAAAGATATTCAATATAACCAGAGCCAGCCCACAGATCCACAGGTTCTGTGCCAGAACACTTTTTCCCCCTAATCTATGTATCATTGACACAACTATCGGCGAAGCTGTAAACGGCTCATCGCCTATTATCGAGTCAACCGTGATGCTTATTACTAAGGGGGGCAACAGGGACAATACCGCCGTCAGGGCCATGCTGATGATTGCCCCTACATAGAGCATACGGTTACCCTTCGAAACTTTCCATAGATAACCCCAATTCTTATCCTCCATGGTTTCACTCCTTTTTCACCCAAGAATCCAACCATAAAAAACCGCAGACCTGAAGCCCGCGGTTACCTATAAATCTATGCAAATAAAAACCACAGGCATATTATATTACCCATGGCCCATCTATTAAACAAAACTATCAAAAGGACAGTTTTTCCCCAATTTCGAGAGGTACAGGCAGGCCATGATCATCCAATACTATACTGTTGATAAAAAATCCGTAGACATTGTTCACGCTCTTACTTTTCTTTACAGTCATGTTCTGCCCCCCCTTCCTTGGTAGAAATCGTATGGTTTTAAGCACAATAACAATTATATACATTATAATAAAAAAATGCAATACATTTTTTCCGAGTATATTATATTCGATTTTTAGTGAATAAGGTATATCTATCCTGCCATGGAACAGGAATCCCGCAATACCAGTTGAGTTTTTATCATGATCTCCTTCTTATCCGTCATGTTTCCTTCGAGGTGTTTAATCATTGTCTCTATAGCGGTATTTGCAAGTTTTTTCGGCTGGAGGTCTACGGTAGTTATCTCCGGAACTACACACTCCGTCAAGTAAGTATTATCGAAGCCAGCAATTGACATCTCTTCAGGAACTTTAACCCCCATTTTCGTCGCAGTATGAAGGGCCCCAACTGCTACCATATCATTAACGCATATAACTGCGGTAGGCCTATCACTCATCCTTAAAAGTTTTTCCATGCTGTCCTTACCAGCCTGTACGCTGAAATCGTCTTCAATAAACCATTTATCGTTAAATCCTATTCCATGTCTACCAAGGGATTCTTGGATTATTTGAAGTCTTCTCATGGTAGGTTGTATATCCATATAGCCGCCAATAAAAGCTATCTTCTCATGATTTAAGGATACTAAGTAATCCACCAGCTGGTTTATCCCAGCCTGGCTGTCGCTTGTTATGTTGTAGCAGTCCAATCCCCTGATTTCACCGTTGATCATAACCAGAGGGATCTGGTTGGTCAATGTATTTATCCTTTCCAGGTATTCAGGAGCCGTGCGTAGGTTATCGATATGGCCACCCATGATAATCAATCCATCAACCTGCTTTTCCAGAATAAAATCTATGTAATTCATCTCCACGTTCGTGTTGGTAAGAACGTTGTCATTCATGGTATTGCATAGCAATATACTATAGCCCATCTCCAGGGCCACTCTTTCTGCCTCCAGGAAGACGGTGCCATAAAAGGGTGCAGTGACATCCGGCATAATAAAGCCCAAGGTCTTGGTTACTTGATTAGAGAGGTTGCGTGCAACAGCATTTGGTCTATAGTTGTATTTTTTTATGATCTCATCTATCTTCCTTCGTTTACTCTCATTTACTTTGGCTTTACCGGTAAGGAACCTTGATACAGTTGCTGCAGATACTCCAGCCTCTTCTGCTATAGTATATATGGTTATGTTTTTTTTCATGGGTGACCACCTAATATGTTTTTTTATAGATTGATTTTTTTATATTGATCATTCGCTTATGATACTAATTTCATAAGGCTTTAGTCCCTCTGCCTCAGCCCTGACCTTAATCAGTCCCTTCTCAGGTGATGATCCTATATAGATTAACAGTTTTCCCCTATAGGCCCTCCTATATGGTAGCTCATAAGGTGTTGTGTCCTCCAGGTTGCCGTTTTCGAGGCCTAAAATCCTACCAGGCCCTTCAAGGGAGACCCTTATTAAATCATGGGCATTATCAATAGGATTTCCATCGGTATCGATAATCTCCAATATCACATGGGTCATATCCAAACCGTTGGCGGCTATACTCTTGTCCGTGCTGCTTAGTTTTATACCGGCTGCTCCTTTGGTGGTTTTCAGTATATCTTCATATATCCTACCCTCATTATCAATAGAAAGTACTTTTAGTTCCCCCTTTTCAAAGGGTATCTTCCAGGTTAAGTAAGCCTCTGTATGATCGGCCACTTTTTTTACTCCCAGGGATTTTCCATTTAAGAAGAGTTCAGTTGTGGTGCAATTGGTCAGGCAGATTACCTCAACCTCACTACCATCCACAAAGTTCCATGAGGATTTCAAGTTTTTATTATACAGGATATATTTTCTCCCATCAAGCAACTGATTGGCATAACCGGCAAAGAGTTTTACCATAGGCCTATCCGACCATAAACTCTTTCTGAAATAAAAGCTGGGCTTCCTAAAGCCGGCAACATCCAAAAGTCCTGCTTCCGAGCCATGAGAGGGCCATCCCCTCGTTTCCCCAAGAAAATCAATACCAGTCCATAGGAACTGTCCTGATATAAAATCATTATTTTTAACAGCAAGCCATTGGTTAAGTTCTTTACCATTCTCGCTTCCAAGAAGCACCCTGTTGGGCCATCTCTTATGATCCTCCTCGTAGAGATGCTCCTTATAATTGTATCCAACAACATCCAGGCAATCAGCCAGACCCGTGATATTTGAAAGCTCGGGCAAGGCCAAGGCCGCGGTGACAGGCCTGGTTATATCATATCTTTTGACAATGGATACCAATCTTTTCGCTATAGGAACCAGTCTCTCGGCATTAGGCTTATTTGCATCGTAGATGCGCTCTGTGGCAGGTTTGTTGGCATCGTTATTACCGGTGACGTTTTGGAAAAGCGGATGCCCATAAGGGTCGTTGGGATAATCTATCTCGTTGCCAATGCTCCAGAGGATGATGGAGGGATGATTCCTACCCCTCAGCACCATATTTGTCAAGTCCCTCTCGTGCCATTCCGGGAAATCTTCATAATATCCGTAATGAGCCGGTGGATACACATTATGACCATATGCCCACTTGTTTTTTACCCCCTCCCATTCGTCGAAGGCCTCATCCATAGCTAAAAATCCCATGGAATCACATAGGTCATATAATTCAGGCATATGTGGATTATGGCTCATTCGTATTGCGTTGCAGCCCATCTCCTTCAAGATCATAAGCCGTCTTTCCCAAACCTTTTTTCTAAC
>JAAYRX010000216.1 GCA_012518535.1 Clostridiales bacterium
CCTGGGAGAGAAGTTTGGCGGACGCATAACCTTCTTTGCGCCGGTGGATATTCAAAAAACCATGGCATACGGAAGTAAAGAGGATATCCAAAAATATGTACGTGCCATGTTCCGTTATTTTTGGAGGCCCGAAGGGGGATTCATTCCCCAATGGTACGCTGATCCAGTCGGAGCAGGGCATACCCAGGAGGCCATAGATACCATGTGTCAGGAATTCATTAAGGTCGGTAAAGAATTATACAGATGACAAGGGGACGTTTCGTCTGTCACATTTTATGCCAAGAAGGCGATTTTAAAGATGGCAAGAAGACCTTTCATTGCCATCTAACAAATCAGAAGCTGACAAAGGGGAGGTACAGATTATGAGGCTTTGGTACGACAGGCCGGCGGAAGAATGGGTAGAGGCCTTGCCTCTGGGAAACGGAAGAATAGGTGCAATGCTGTTTTCCAATCCCGACAAGGATATAATTATGCTTAATGAGGATACCCTTTGGTCGGGATATCCCAGGGATACCAACGTGGCCGATGCTGCGAGATATTTCCCAAGAGCCCTTAAGCTTATAAAAGAGAATAAGTACAAAGAAGCCGAAGAGTTTATAGAGGATCATATGCTGGGCCAATACACCCAAGCCTATATGCCCCTTGGGGACTTAGAATTCGACTTTCCTGCCATCAATAGGGAGGGCGTTACTGAATATTACCGGGAACTAAACCTCGATACCGCTATAGTCACTACAAGCTTCCTACACAAGGGAGTTCGTTATAAGAGGGAAGCCTTCATTTCTCATCCTGATCAGTGCATGGTTATAAGGTTTTCTGCGGACAAAGCCCAATCCATCAGCTTTTCAGCCTCCTTCGACAGCCAGCTTAAATTCAATACTAGCACGGAGGGCAACACTATATTTTTGGATGGAATATGCCCGTCCCATGCGGAGCCAAACTATAGGGGCTCCGACAACCCGATTGTCTATGAGGAAGAGGATCAGAAAAAGGGGATCAGGTTTCGGGCTGCAGCTATTATAGAAAACGATGGAGGCAAGGTTTTCGCCAGAGACCATAGTATCCAGGTGGACGGCGCCCATAGCGTTATCATAAAGCTTTGTATCCGCACCAGCTTTAACGGCTATGACAAGCAGCCCTATCTTGAGGGGAAGGATTACATAAGGGACTGTCATAATGATTATAAGAGAATCCAAGGCCAGTTATTTGATAACTTAAAGGCCTGTCACATTGAAGACTATCAGGAATTATACAATCGAGTTGTCCTGGACCTGGACGCCGATAACCAGGATGACATACCTACGGATAGAAGATTGGAGCTGTTCCAGGAAAACCAGAACGACAAGGGCCTGTATGAGCTCATCTTCCAGTATGGCCGCTATCTTTTGATTGCCAGCTCCAGAGAGGGCACCCAGCCCGCAAACCTACAGGGGATATGGAACAAGGAATTGCAACCGCCCTGGAGCAGCAATTACACATTGAATATAAACACCGAGATGAACTACTGGCCGGCGGAGATATGTAATCTTTCAGAACTACATGAACCCCTATTCCGTCTGATAGATGAACTGCGGGTAACAGGAGCAAAGACGGCGAAGCTACACTATGGGGCCAGGGGCTTTACGGCCCATCATAACACGGATCTGTGGAGATTATCCAATCCGGTTGGCGACTTTGGTCGAGGAACGGCGGGATATGCCTTCTGGCCCATGGCTGCGGGATGGCTATGCCGGCACCTCTTTGAACATTATGAATATACATTGGACAGGGGGTTTCTAAAATACAGGGCCTATCCGGCTATTAGGGACGCAGCCATATTCTATATAGATATGCTGTCAGAGGATGAGGATGGCTATCTTGTCATGTCTCCAACCACTTCCCCGGAAAATGCCTTTATCTATGAAGGTGAGATACGCAAGGTCTCGAAGACTGCCACTATGACCATCGCAATCGTTAAGGAGGTATTCTCCAATTTTCTGAAATGCTGCGAAGCCCTGAATATTGATGATGAATTGAACTCCGAAATAAAGGATAAGCTTTCAAGGCTTTATCCATACAAGGTCGGATCAAAGGGTCAGCTCCTGGAATGGGAAGAGGAGTTTGTGGAGCCGGAGCCACACCACAGGCATATCTCCCATATCTATCCCCTGCATCCGGGAACCGAGATAACCCATCTGGATACGCCGGAACTGGCTGAAGCCTGCAGGAGATCCCTGGATCTTCGCGGGGATGATGGAACAGGGTGGAGCCTTGGTTGGAAGATAAATACCTGGGCCAGGCTTCATGATGGAAACCGGGCATTGAAACTTCTAAAGCGCCAGCTACGATATGTCAGTGAAAGGAATACGAATTATGCCGATGGCGGAGGAACCTATGCTAACCTCTTCGACGCCCATCCTCCCTTCCAAATTGACGGAAACTTTGGAGCCTGTGCGGGTATCGCCGAACTATTCCTACAAAGCTACGATGATAAGGTACTGATCCTTCCCGCTCTGCCGGATGAGTTTGCCAATGGACGGATTAAGGGCCTATGCGCAAAAGGTGGGATAGTAACCGATATGACATTCTGCAATGGCAGGCTGGTAAAAATGGACTTCTATACCAGATCGGAAGAGAGCAGGCAGGTTACCTTTATCTATCGGGGAAAACCCCTGCAGATGGATATTGTTAAGGGAGAAAACTATACGGTAAAGGAGCATATGTTTAGTCATTGAGAACAGTCTGCATAGGACCATTTCCCAATGCGTACTGGATTATGCATGATTAGCATCGGATTAGTACCATCTACCATACCATTTTATCAATGCCTACTGAATTTGGATCTTGTATTAATCAGGTATTCTTTTTTAGGATTACTATAAAATGGGATTAAGGTTTAGCTTAAGAATAGGAATAGAGAGTATAGCATCATTAAGTCCTTACATCAATATTGGGCCAATATTGGGTGAATTCTGTAAAGTTGGGCCAACTCAGTGATTTTCGAAACAAAAAAATAGAAACAGAAATAGGAACTATAGAGAGAAAGGGAGTTAGTATGAAGGGAATAAGCATTAACATTAATGATAACTTCTGGTCCACCTACACAAAATTAATACGGGATGAGGTAATCCCCTATCAATGGGATGCATTGAACGATAATGTAGCGGACGCAGAACCCAGTGCGGCCATTCGCAATTTCCGTATTGCCGCCGGCGAAGAAGAGGGCGAGTTCTATGGGATGGTCTTTCAGGACAGCGACGTTGCAAAGTGGCTGGAAGCTGTAGCATACAGCCTGGAGACCTATCCAGATCCTGAACTTGAAGCCAGGGCTGATCAAGTCATCGATCTCATGGGTAGAGCCCAGCAACCGGACGGCTATTTAAACACCTATTTTATTGTTAAAGAACCGGATAAAAGATGGACAAATCTGAAGGAATGCCATGAACTCTATTGCGCAGGGCATCTGATAGAGGCCGCCGTTGCCTATTATGAAGTAACGGGCAAGCCTAAGTTTATGGACATAATGGCCAGGTTTGCAGACCATATAGATTCTGCGTTTGGACCCGAGGAAGGCAAGATAAAGGGATATCCCGGCCATCAGGAGATCGAACTGGCCCTGGTGAGGCTCTACAAGGCCACTGGGAACAGGAAATACTTAAAGCTTGCAAAATACTTTTTGGACGAGAGGGGCAAACAGCCGTATTATTTCGATATAGAGTTTGAAAAAAGGGGCAGAAAGGAGTTTTGGCCCGGGCACCGGAATATGGGTAGACATTATGACCAGGCCCATCTACCCGTAAGGGAACAAAAGGAAGCCGTGGGACATTCCGTCAGAGCCTTATACATGTATGCCGGAATGGCGGATGTGGCCATGGAGACCGGGGACGAAGAACTGTTGGAAGTCTGCCGCAGGCTTTGGAACAATATAGTGTACAAGAGGATGTACATAACGGGGGCTGTGGGCTCCCAGGTATTCGGTGAATCCTTTACCTTTGATTACGATCTCCCCAATGACACCGTCTACGGGGAAACCTGTGCGGCTATAGCTCTGGTCTTCTTTGCCAAGAGGATGCTGAAGGCAGAATCCAAAGGGTCTTATGCCGATGTCATGGAAAAGGCCCTATATAACGGGGTCATCAGCGGTATGTCCCTGGACGGGAAGTCATTCTTCTATGTCAATCCCTTGGAAGTTATCCCGGAAGCCTGCGAAAACAATGCCGGTTTTAAACATGTAAAACCGGTTCGTCAAAAATGGTTTGCATGTGCCTGCTGTCCTCCGAACATTGCAAGACTCCTGGCTTCCATAGACCATTACATCTATGATATCAAGGACAATACAGTCTATACCCATCTTTATGTAGCCAGCAGGGCGGATATGACTGTTGAAGGAGAGAAAATAGGTATCACACAGACCACCGACTATCCATGGGATGGAAAAGTTGGGATCAGCATGGATTTGGATGGCTCGAAGGAATTTGGTCTGGCCCTTCGGGTTCCCGAATGGTGCCGTGATGCCAGGATATTCGTCAATGGCCAGGAGATAGATATTGCCGAAGTCATGGCAGACGGTTATGCCATAATCAAGCGCAGGTGGGAGAGTGGGGATAAGGTGGAGCTGGACCTTGCCATGGAGCCTGTAAGGATTAGATCCAACCCCCTTGTCAGGGCCAATGCCGGTAAGGTGGCCATCCAGTCCGGGCCCATAGTATACTGCCTGGAGGAAGCGGATAACGGCCCCGGCCTTCAAACCATTGTACTGCCCAAGGATTCACCACTGGAAATGTCCTTCCGTGAAGACGCCTTGGGTGGGGTCAAC
>JAAYRX010000231.1 GCA_012518535.1 Clostridiales bacterium
CAGATGATAATGGCTTAAAAAACGCAGTATTCTATATAGATGATGGCTTTAGTGGCACTACTTTTGATAGGCCAGACTTTAATCGTATGATTAATGATATAGAAGCTGGGAAAGTAGAAGCTGTTATTATTAAAGATATGTCTAGTTTTGGAAGAGATTATCTAAAAGGTTGGCTATTATACCGAGATAATTTTTCCCGAATCAGTGATAAGATTTATAGCCATAAATAATGGGATTGACAGTGCTAATCAAGAGGATAGCGATTTTACACCCTTTTTGAATATCATTAATGAATGGTATGCAAAAGATACTAGCAAGAAAATAAAAACTGTATTTAACGCAAAAAGTGAAGCAGGAAAACCTCTAGCTACTAACCCTCCCTATCGTTATCTAAAAAGTAGTGAGGATAAAAACAAATGGATAGTTGATGTAGAAGCATCAAAAGTTATAAAAGAAATATTTAAACTTTGTATGTCTCGCTTTGGACCAACAAAAATATCTAGAAAACTAGAAGAAAGGTCTATTAACGCTCCATCTGTTCATATAAGAAATATGGGTTTTAATCATCCTGCTAGACCATCTAAAAACCCTTATGCTTGGAATGCACGAAGTGTGGCTAATATTCTCTCAAGGATTGAGTATCTAGGGCATACAGCCAATTTTAAAACCAGTAAAAAGTCTTATAAAAGCAATATTAAGATTGATAATGATCCAGAGGATTGGCTTATCTTTGAAAATACCGATGAAGCTATAATAGATGAAAATACATGGAAAATAGTTGAAAAGATAAGAGAGGGTAAACGCAGACCTTCAAGACTTGGTGAAATGGGTATTTTGTCTGGCATGATGTTTTGTGCTGATTGTGGGAAGAAGCTCTATCAAGTAAGAGGTAAATCCATACCTAAGGAAAGAGAACACTTTGTCTGCTCTACCTACCGTAAGGTTAAAGGTGGCTGTTCTTCTCACCAAATAAGAAATATTATTGTGGAAGAATTGCTACTAGAGGATTTACAAAAGATAGTAGCTTTTGCTAAAAATCACGAATCTGAATTTGTAAGATTAGTTATGAATAAAACAGAAAAGAATTTTGCTAAGGAACAAAGGCAAAATCAGAAAGAATTAGAGGAAGCAATAAACAGGATAACTGCCCTTGATACTATTATTGGAAAGCTTTATGAAGACCATGTCTTTGGCAAACTAACAGAGGATAGATTTATTAAGATGTCTTCTGACTATGAAAAAGAGCAGGAAGAACTAAAAAAGAAAGCAGAATTTCTTAGTGAAAAATTAAAAACTGTCAAAGACCAAGCTTTGAATACAGACAATTTTCTAAAGCTAGTAAAAAAATATACCGAGATTAAAAAGCTAGATGCTGAAATTATTAGGGAATTTGTGAACAAGATAATCGTCTTTAAAGCGGAGAAAGCTAATGGTAAAAGACAACAGAAAATAAGGATATACTATAACTGCATTGGTGCTATAGATATTCCGAATACAGAAAGCAAAACGGCATAGC
>JAAYRX010000217.1 GCA_012518535.1 Clostridiales bacterium
GACACGCAGATTTTCAGTCTGCTGCTCTACCGACTGAGCTACCGAGGCGTTTCCTTAAAATAGTAGTGGCGACCCGGAAGGGACTCGAACCCTCGACCTCCAGCGTGACAGGCTGGCATTCTAACCATCTGAACTACCGGGCCGTAAAAACTGTAATAAACAAGGAACAGATGTAATTATATAATAACATCATGTACAAGTCAAAACCCATTAAAGCCTGTTGTTTTAATTTAGCTATATATTTCTTCCGATTTCTCGAAAATTCGTTACATCGATGCAGCAAGGGAAAATAGCAAATAATTCATAGATTAACTTTATTAAATCACATTTTGCTTGACTATAGAGGTATTAAAGTCTTAAAATAACATATATTGGCTACCTATTTAATTACACCTTGAACGGAGATGCGTATATTGAAGATTAACTACCATATACATTCACAACATTCTATTGATGGTGAAATGTCAATAGAAAATGCATGTGAAAAAGCCATTGAGATCGGACTGAAGGAAATAGCCTTTACGGATCATTTGGATATCGATTGGCCAGATCCTGACTTTGACTTCGGAAAATTGGATATTGAAAAGTACTTAATGGATCTTGAAAAAAACAAAGAGCGGTATAAGGATTGCCTTAGAATAAAGGCAGGTATAGAAGTTGGATTACAGCCACACGTATTAAAAGAGGTAGAAGAAATAATAGTTACATATCCCTTTGATTTCGTTATCGCCTCGATACACATAATACAAAGGATGGACCCATATCAAGGGGACTATTATAGTAATAAAACAAAAGAAGAATGCTATAGACTTTATTACGAAGAGACCCTTGAACTGGTTAAGGAATTCTCCAATTTTGATGTGCTAGGTCATATTGGATACATTAGAAGATATTCTCCTTTTCATTACGAAGAGGATGATGATTTAATATGTTTATCCCTTATTGATGAAATTTTGAGGGTATTAATCACTAAAGGAAAGGGCATAGAGATAAACACATCAGGATATAAACACACTTCTAAAACACCTATGCCTACGCCTAGGATTTTGGGTAGGTACAAGGAGCTAGGGGGAGCGATTATTACCTTAGGATCTGATGCCCATACTATTGATGATATGGGGTTTGGTTTAGATTCAGGGATTGGGGCTATCAGAGAATTGGGTTTCGAGCACATCACAACCTATACAGGGCGGAACCCGGAATTTATTCCAATTGTATAAAATGGATATCAGTTGTAGTTAAATAGAGCGATAGGAAGTCATCCTATCGCTCTTAAACGTATTTTACTTTTTAACCTATGAACCCCCCTGCCCTAGCAAGTCATTATGTTAATAATCCTCATATATGTAGGAGGTGGTTTTAGGGAACAGAGTATCGAGATCTCCAATTTTTTCCCTATTATAAATTTTTATCAACCCATACTGTATAGCTTGGTGCGCTGTATAGTAGCCCCATAGCATCTGGGACAATGTAGAAATCGGGATTCTGAAATCAGGTCGATTTGATGTAGTAAAAACAGATATTCCGTCATTCATGTTTGTAAAACAGAATTTCATATTATTCCATTCAAGGAGAGGATCCAGAACCTCTATCACTAAATCAATCTCTTTGGCAAGATTCATATTTTCGAAGGCTCTCTGTACATCAATTATCCGTCCCATAACAAAGGGCTTTTCCTTTTTATCTAGACCAGACTCAGTCATATGGGTAATGGGTCCTTCACCACTTCTATCTGACCAAACGATTCGATTGCTGGCAGGGTCATAATTAACTGCAAATTCTAGTATTTCCTTATATCCCAATATATCGGCGCTATATAGGGCTCTGATGGTAAGTTCATCTTTGTCTCTTACAAGCAAAATAAATCCTGCTGCTTCATTATCTCTTAGATAGATATATCCATTGCCACCATCAATTTTAATATCCCAAAGGATCCTTTCCCAGTCGCTCTGATTTCTTATAATATAACCATTTAGATTTTTTACATAGGACGTATATGATGATGTCAAATAGCTTAAATCTTTGGGTAAGCTAATGGGTCTAAATTCACCTCTTTGTTCTATATTGCCTATAAGTTTGGAGAAGGCATCCCTATTACCTGAGTATTGGTTATAGGAATAACAGGTCTCCCAACCATATTTTCTATAAAATCCGTAATTGAAGGGCAACAATATGGAGATCCACTGGCCTCTGTCTCTCATTATTTTAAGGCTTTTAATGAGTAGCTCTGAAACATATCCCCTTCCCCGATCTTCCGGCCAGGTGGATACGCCTACAATATATGACGTGGCTATTTTTTTGCCCCTTAATACCATATCGTAAGGCAATATTTGTAGGGCCGAACAGATCCTCTGATCTTTTGAAACAACTAAAGTGTTGAGAGGATCATACCTGACCTTAAAGAACCACTCTACGAAATCTGGAGAATCATCAAAGCAATAGTTCCACAAATTACAAATTTCCATGGTTTCTTGATGGTGTGCAAATCTGACTTCCATTTCTAACATCCTATATCAAATTACCAGTATATTTTGTTATCATTTTTATCGGATGATAGGATTTTTTTGCCTTCCTTAATCCGTGTATTCCCATATCCTCCTCGCGGTTTATATACTTAAGATGACTCCAAGAATTTTCCGCAAATTGCTGATTGATCATTGCATAGGAGCCTTCATATTCGACGTTGGCTTTTTCAATATGTATTACGGCCATATTAGGGTTTAATTCTTCACCTAAGGAAAAAGCTTGGATCCTGTCATTGATTCTTAAGGCGCCACCTTTTATACCTAAGGTTTCCATATTTCTAAGTGCTTCTACTATAGCTACCTTTTCCTCTTCTATCCCATTATCCTTTGGTCTGCCTGCTGCCCATTCTATTTCAGCTATCAGGCATTCTTCCAAATTATCTTTTGTGATTGGTTCATAATCATATGTGTAACGACTTAAAAATCTATTAATATGATTTCGCTTTTTTTGGTACTTCCTACCACGAAGATTTATTAGATCTTCACTTAAATAAACATAATCGTACATATCCCGGTCATGCTTAAATCTGAACTTACCCGGTAGACTTTCCTCCTTAATTTCTTTAATTGGGTCAGTAATGGATTTTATATTAACTGGATAACCCTTATATTTAAAATAGGCTACTATGGCCATCAGAGCATCGTCAAAGCCTGATTCCTGGTCCCCTAAAGGTGGAAAAATGATTGGAAATGTATTACGATATTGGCCAATTATACATAGATGGTTCTTGTAAATAGAAAAATTCAACTTATAATGATATCTCCAGATAAAAAAATTCGTAAAGTTAAATTCTGAGTTATCGTGTATCCTTTTTCCTATATACTTGTCGAATACCTCCTTATCCCCTAATTCGATCTCCTTAAAATCAGAATCATGAAGCATAATTTCCCAAACCTCCTCTACCAAATTATTATATAACACCAATGTCTAATTATGAAACATATATTAATATCTTTGGCAAAGTATCAGGTATTTTACTTTTTATATTTATATCCAAAGCCGTTATAGCCGGACATTGACTTTATAGTGTATTTTTTTGCTGTATTTTTAATTGTTTCTATGATGGGCTTTAGATTCTCATAGAAAACCACAATTAGATCACCGGGACAAGCATTATCCATGGCTTTCTCCAATGCTTCAGTTTCCAAGAGAATAATTTCTATTCGCTCTTTACCTATTCCTTTAGATAGAGCACCCTCTTCTAGAAGTCTTGCAACTTCACCTGGGCGCCGATTTCTCAAATTCAAATCTTCTTTTATAATTATTCTATCAAAGATATCTGCAGCCATGGCACCAACCTCTTTTATGTAGGCATTGTCTCTATCACCGGGCATTCCTATGATGCCAACCAATCTGGATGCACCCATTCTCTTTACTGCTTCACCTACTAGTCGATATCCAGCGATATTATGCCCATAATCCACTATTACCCTATAGTTTTTTACGTTAAAAATGTTAAACCTGCCGGGATTCTGCATTTCATCCGAATAGAAAGATGTCATAGCCTTTTCTATAATGGGTATAGGAACCCTCATGACATAGGCAACAGATATAGCAGCCAGGCAATTTTCTAAATTATGGATTAGTTTACCACCGTGTGTAGCAGGGACTTTGGAAATATGAAGACTTTGTACATTCCCGTTCCCTGTTGCAATAATTATATAATCATTTTTTATGAATACGGCCTTGCCCCCCAGGGATATGTGCCTGTGGATTATTAGGTTATCTTCCTGCTTTGAAAAATATATAATTTTACATCTAACCCTATCACTTGCTTGTAAAACCATTGCATCGTCAGCATTTAGGACAGCGAATCCATTGGATTTTATTGATTCTACAACCAAGGATTTTACATGAAGAAGGTCATCCAAAGTATCGATACCATCAATACCTAGATGATCCTCGCTAAGATTTGTAAGGACCCCTACATCACTTAGGTCGTAGGCTAGACCGGATCTAATAATACCGCCCCTGGCTGTTTCTAAAACAGCTATATCAACGGATTTATCCATGAGCACAGTTTTAGCACTCTGTGGACCTGTAGTATCTCCCTCAATATAGCATTTATCGTTTATATATATACCTCCGGTAACAGCCGTGCCTACATTCATTCCAAAAACCCTGAATATATGAGATACCATTCTTGCTGTTGTTGTTTTACCATTTGTTCCGGTAATAGAAATAATTGGGACAGAATGCTTTGAGCCTGCAGGGAATAGCATATCAATTATAGATTCAGCTACATTTTGACGTTTCCCCTTTGATGGGTAAAGATGCATCCGGATACCGGGAGCCGCATTCACTTCGATTATTGCACCTCCGGTTGCAGTAATTGGTTGTGAAATGTCTTGACAGGCTATATCTATTCCAGCTATATCCAGACCTATGACGGATGCTGCCCTAACAGCAAAACTAGAGTTTTCAGGATGGATTCGATCCGTACAATCTACAGCTTCTCCGCCTGTGCTGATATTTCCATTTTCCTTTAAAAAAACGTTCTTACCCTTAGGGGGGATAGAATCAACGGTATAACCCTGTTTATGCAAGACTCTCTTACTGATTTCGTCTATTATGATCTTTGTTAAGGGCTTTTCATGGGCTTCACCTCGCCTGATATCCCTATTGGATATCTTAACCAAATCTGAGATGGTATGGATTCCATCACCAATAACCCGTGCCGGAATCCTCCTGGCTACTGCCACTACTCGGCCGTTAACAACGAGTACACGGTAATCTTTCCCGGGTACATACTTCTCTACCAAGACATTACTATCGAATTTCTTAGCTATATTAAAGGCTTCTGCTATATCAGTCGAATTTGTGATATTCAATGATACTCCTTTCCCTTGATTCCCCTTCTCCGGTTTAACCACCACCGGATAACCTATCTTCCCAGCTATTGTAAGAGCCTGCTGGAGGGTTCTACAAACTTTTCCCTCCGGCACTGGAATTCCACTATCACTTATCAACATCTTGGTTATACTCTTGTCGCAGGCTATATCGACTGAAATACAGCTGGTATTCTCGACAATAGTAGCTTGTAATCGTTTTTGGTGTTTTCCGTATCCTAATTGTATAATACTACCTGTACCGATCCGAATTACCGGTATTTTCCTTTTGCGAGCAGCCTCTACAATTGCCCCAGTGCTGGGGCCAAGCTGGTGCTGAGCAACTTTTTCCTTTAAAATTCTCAATGCTCCCTCCAAATCGAATGGTTTACCGCTGCACAATGATTTTGATATTTGAACCGCTACTTTACCCACTTCTAATCCCCTGATTTCATCTATATATTCGTAGATTATTATATATGATGTGGTATTTCTTATCCTCCTGGTTCTTCCAAAGCAGACTCGCTCACCGAGAATATTAAGTAACTCAATTGCTATATGCTCAATTACATGAGCCATGTAGGTGCCCCTCTTCAATCTTTCTACAAATCCGCCAGGATATCCAAGAGAACATTTATGTTCAGCTAAGCTGGGTATCATAGCAAGCAGATTAGAATTATAATTCTCTATATCAAGGGTTGGAACGTCATCCCATTGTTTTAAATCAAGGATCATTTTGATAACCTTCCTATGGCTGTATATGTTCCTTCCACTGAAAGCCTTTAGCTCTATGATCTCCAACTCATTTCCTCCTAAACAACAGGTTTTCTAAATCTGACATTATATTTAAAACCAGCTGGAAGCACATGCATTACTACATTTGTAATGGCGAGTATTTCATCAGGCTTTAATTCAGACACATTACTAAAATCTGAATGGCTTCCATCTATAACTGTAACGGCATGAGAGCCTATCACCTCGAATACCGAATCATCACCAATAATGAGTCCAGTATCCTCATCTATCCCGATTCCCAACATATGGGGATTTTGTGCAATAGCCGCCAATAACCGTCCGATTCTACCCCGTTGCGCAAAATGTTGGTCTATAACCACATCCCTAAGCAAGCCCAATCCCGGTGCCATCTTTAGGGTACACTTTTTTGGTGCATCGTCATCATTTCCTGAGGTGATCATAGTCTCACTCATTACTGATGCACCTGCACTGGTCCCCGCAATTACGGCTCCATTGTCGAAGGCCCTATAGAGGGCTTGTTGGGCTTTTGTACCACCCATTATTGATGTGATACGCAGCTGATCTCCACCGGTCATATATATACATGAGGCTTGGCTGATTTCTCTGCATCCGTTTACATTATTTGCATCCTGCCTGGATTCAATATGAATAGCCTTTATATCTACAGCGCCCAAATTTTTGAAAGTGTTGATATATTCCTCGGCAGTCCTCTCGGGGTATTCTGTGGCGGCAGTTAAGATGATAATATTTCCTTTTCTCATGTTAGCTAAATCTATCAGCCTATTTAAAATGATACAATCGTTTTTCTTATCCTCTGCCCCGCCTATAATCATCAGGGTTCCTTTTATAACCTCTTCCATACTCACTCTCCTATAGAAGCAATGTTATTATTTTTTCATAAGTAGATTGATTTTATTCCAATTTCTGCAATAAAAAAAGCCATCATTAATATGATGGCCCCAGGCCCTACCTAAAAATAGAGGATTATTTATCCACTTTTGACTTTTCTGCTCTCTTATCTTTCGCTTGGTTTATAGTATCCAGAATTTTATTCCGTTTTCTTATCCCATCCAGGTAGCTAAGACCTGTTATAATTGGAAGTAACACTATTGGGACTATAGCCAGATACGGCATATATTTTTCAAAGCTTATAAAAACCTTGGAATACGGTGTCAGCCAGAATCTTAGAGCGACTTGTGCATAATTGGGTTCATTCCTTATTGATATAGTCAACAGCAACAGGATTAGAGCAGGTATAGATGCCACTAGTCCTATAAAAAACCCCTTGGGTTTACGAAATGTGTCCCTTTTTAGTTCATTTTGGCCTGTATTGCTAACATCTGCATAGACAATAAACCAAAGAATAAATATTTGTAATAGCCCAATAATCCATTGAAATATTTGGTTATTCTCCCATATTCCCGTAAGTGGTATCAATAAAAAGAATTCTACAATGGATATTATAGCATGGGTCCCTACAAGTTTTATCCCTAATTTAATAGTACCCATTAAATTCATCCTCCCAAAGCAAATAATCCTCTATATATTCTATAATAAAATGATGGCAAATACCAGGAAAATCATTGTTTTTCTTCAGGATGATGGTCTATTGGTTTTTTAGTACGTAAACAGCCGCTTGTGTTCTATCGGAGACATCAATTTTCTTGAATATATTAGAAACATGATTCTTAACAGTTTTATCGCTAATAAACAGCTCTTCTGCGATTTCACGGTTATTCTTTCCCTCGGCGATTAATAGAAGGACTTCTATTTCCCTTTGAGTAAGGTTATCATACTTATCATACTCCAGTTTTCTATTCATATCCGATTTTTGTGCCTCATCGAATTCTTTGATTAAGCCAGTAGTTATATTGGGTTGAACATATGTCTGGCCATTGTAGACATCACGTATTGCCTCAATAAGGTGGTCGGATTCTGCATCTTTCATAACATAGCCAGAAGCCCCGGCTTTAATGGATTTTAAAAGATATTCCCTGTCCTCATGTATGGTTAAAACGATTATCTGAGCAGGACATCCTCTCTCCTTTAGCTCTTTTATAGCTTGTAACCCGTTTTTTATAGGCATATTTATATCCATAAGGATAATATCAGGAGCTACAGTCAATCCCAACTCCACCGCTTCTTTTCCGTTTTTAGCCTGCCCGATAACTCTGATATCGTCCTCCAATTCTAAAATTTGCTGTAGACCTTTCCGCATTAAGGAATGGTCATCTGCTATCATTACCCTGATCATATTCATGCACACGCTCCTTTCCTAACGCATTTAGTGGGATTTCCAGCCTGAGAGTTGTACCCTTATCAGGTTGGGACTTAATAATCAACCTTCCTTTTAGCAGTTCGGCCCGCTGTCTCATTCCATAGATTCCAAATCCACCCAGTTTATTATCCTCCAGCTGTTTTAGCCTTTGGTTTTCCATATCAAATCCTATTCCGTTATCAATAACGGACCCAATAAGAGTGTCCTCCACTATTTTTAGATTGATAAACACCTGGGTAGCCTTAGCATGCCTGATAACATTGTTCAGTGCTTCCTGAATTATTCTAAATATAGCTACCTCTGTCAAAGAATCTATGTGTATATGCTCAGGATAGGTATCCATTATGATATCTATATCGGTTTCATCCATTAAGCGGTTAGTATAGTCTTTGAGAGTGGCTATAAGCCCAAGGTCGTCTAAAGACATTGGCCTGAGATCAAAAATAATCCTGCGTATTTCCTGGAGGGAGCTTCGAACTAATTTTCTCAGATCATGGATTTCATTTCGGGCTTGATCCAAGTCTATACCCAACAACTTCTCAATTATTTCTGTTTTTAGAGATAAGTTGGTCAATGATTGGGCAGGTCCATCATGTATGTCCCTAGCTACCCTCTGACGTTCTTCTTCCTGGGCCATAATTATTCTAACCCCTAGCTCATCTTTCTTTTGTACCTCTAAAATGGTGTCATCAATATTAGTGAGAGCTATTTTTAGATAATTCATGGCGGATGCCACATGGCTTGTGATATACTCTGCTCTTTCCAGTGTTTGATACATCCTCCTTAATTGCTTTTCAATATCTAAACGCTGAGCTCTTAACTGTTCCTCTTGTTTTCTATACAGAATGACCTGTACTTGGAGATCCTTTGTCGCCTCATATGCCTCGCGTATATCTTCTTCATTATAGTTCTTGAAATCCTTGCTTATAAGCATAAGCTTATACCTACTGGCTTTCTCCAACCGTTCCAGTTCGTCAACTTCTTCGATTGTTTTTGCGATAATCTCATTTAGTTCTGCCAGACGAGACTCCAGGTCCCTACATTCACGCCTCGAATCTTCCGCTATCTCAAAGATTTCCCTTTTTCCCTTTTCAATAGCATCTATAGTTTTTTGAACAATTTGATCCATTTGAACCAATCTATTAGAATTGCATGAATCCATCTTACTCTCCTATCATAAACGTTAATTTTGATTGCCTAGGTACGTACTAACAAATCGTTTAGACAAGGTAAGAGCTAACACAAAAATTATCTCCATATTTCACATCTATTTGTTATTTAATGACATACAATATAAGCAAATTAATACTATCATAGTTATTCGACATGAATATCCAATTTCCCTCTTCATACATGTATCATAAGTTAAAGAGAATTTACCGCCATTCTTTTTGATGAGATATATATGGAAATTACTTAAATTGAGTAAAGGGATACACGGTGTTTAAACTACTATGATTTCCTTCTCGGTTATGATTATGTCTAGAGGTATATCATGATTATCTATAGGAACTTCATCCATCAGCTGAAAATTATATGCTAGTCCAATCTTTAATGCATTAGGTGATAATTTTATTAAGAAACCGTCATAATACCCTTTGCCATATCCCAATCTGTTACCCCTTCTATCAAAAGCTAATCCGGGCACAAGAACCACCTCTATTTCTTTAGGGTTTAACTTCCTGATAAAATCTGCTTTCGGTTCTAGAAGCCCAAATTGGGAAGAGGTTAACTCGGCCATGTCATAAATTTGAGAAGCTATAAGTTCTGTAGTTTCAGGTACACATATAGGGACAGAAACCTTTTTTTCGTCTAAAAGCAAACGTTCAATTATGTTTCTGGTATTAACCTCTTTACCAATATTGACATAGCTCATATAATGCTGTGGACAATGGTCAAATTTTAATGAACTGAACAAGGCATGAATATTACGGTTATTTATCAGATAATCCTCTTTTGTTAGCCCATTTCTCATTGTCAGCATTTCTTTTCGAATTAATCTTTTTCTTTCGCTTATATTATCCACTTTAACCCTCTCCATAAATTCTGGTTACCCTGTTGCTAATATTCGTAAGAACTTCATAGGAAATAGTTCCATATAGTCTAGCCAGATCATCGGCAAAGATGCTCCTATCTCCCTGTATACCAATCAATACCACATCATCGCCTACTTCTATATCGGGAATGTCCGTCACATCCACCAACATTTGATCCATACATATATTACCAATAATCGGGGCCTTCCTTCCCCTTATTAAAACCCATCCCTTATTGCTCAATAATCGGCTATAACCATCAGCGTAGCCCACTGGTAGGGTAGCTATAATCCTGGGTTCATGTGCTATATAAGTCCTGCCATAGCTTATTGCAGAACCAATATCTATCGGTTTGATATGAAGAACTCTGGTATGCCAACTTAAAACTGGTTCTACTTTTATAGCTGATTCAGAACTCGACGTATGACCTGGTATATAGCCATATATCCCTATTCCAACCCTTACCAGATTGAAATGGGATTTGGGAAGGTTGACTATCGATGCCGTGTTTGCGGCATGTATCCATGCCGGATGTATTCCAACCCGCCAAAAGTCATTTAGAACATTCTTAAACCGATCCAACTGGATAGATGAATAGGCCTGATCTGGTTCATCGGCACTGGATAAATGAGTAAAAATCCCTTCAAGGATTAGGTGTTCCATTTTATTTATAGCTATGCCTAGCTTTACAGCATCATCTCTATCACGAACTCCAATCCTGCCCATGCCAGTATCAACCTTGAGGTGGACCTTAACTTTTTTATGTTTTTCTCCAGCCAATCTATTAATAAGTATGGCCGCCTCTAAAGAAAATAAACAGATGGAAAGATCATAATCCAGGATTAAATCAATTTGATCGGAAACAATTCCCCCTAGGACCAAAATATCGCAATCAATACCCTGGCAACGTAATTTAGCGCCTTCTTCTGGAATAGCTACGCCTAATGAATGTACCCCGGATTTAAGGGCAGATTTGGCAACTTCCAAAATCCCATGCCCATAGGCGTTAGCTTTTACAATTGCCATAATTGCGGTTTTGGAGTCCAGCTGACTTTTTATTGTCTTGATATTGTTCTCTAGTTTATTAAGATCAATTAGCACTCGAGTAGGCCTCATAAAATCACCTCATAGGCAATTATATTTGGAAGCTATGTAAAGCACCAGGCCCACAAGCTGTCCTTTTTTTATTGTAGTGGTATAAAATCGGCAAAGCCCATGATATGTACATTCATGCGCTTTGCTTTCAATGAATAGAAAATAACGTTCATAAGAGCAGTATATTGTTACTCGACCGTCATAATTCATATATCTCTTCTGGAGATAAGATCTTTATATTGTTCTTACTTAGCACTCTTATAGCCTCGTCGATCTCACGGATTCGAAAGAGGATTAAAGCCCGTTCTGAAGGCCTCCGTACAAACGAATACAAATACTCAACTGCTATATCATTTTGACTGAGAGTTTCCAGAACATAGTGCAACCCACCAGGTGAATCAGATACCTCTACAGCCAATACATCAGCTGTATTAACTGTCAAACCCGCTTCTTTAATTACCTGCATAGCGTCATTATACCGGCTAACTATCATCCTAATTATTCCGAAGTTAGCGGTATCGGCCACAGATATGGCACTAATATCGATATTATTTTCTTTCAATATCCTGGTTAGTTGAGCTAACCGTCCCTTCTTATTCTCAAGGAATACCGATATCTGTTTTATCTTCATTTTACCCTCCTTCATTTTCTCCTATCAATAACCCGTACAGCCTTACCCTGACTTCTCTCGATAGTTTTTGGCTCTACTAATTTTACTCTTACTGTCAGGCCTAAAGTGCTCTGAATCTCGTGGGCAATCCGGCGATTAAGTTCCTCCAATTTGCGCACCTCGTCGGAAAACAATTTCTCTGATACTTCTACCCATACTTCCAAATTGTCCATATTTCCTACACGATCGATAACCAAGAGGTAATGGGGTTCGGTTTCACCGATATCTATTAAAATACTTTCAATTTGAGACGGGAAGACATTAACACCACGGATGATAAGCATGTCATCAGTTCTACCAACTACCTTTTGCATCCTTACGTGGGTACGTCCACAAGGACAAGGTTCGTAATTTAGCGAGGAGATATCCCTGGTACGGTATCGTATAACTGGGATACCCTCTTTGGTTATGGTGGTAAAGACCAGTTCACCCTCTGAACCATCAGGTAGTACTTCACCGGTAGCTGGGTCAATAATTTCGGGAATAAAATGATCTTCATTTATATGGAGACCGGTTTTGTATAAGCATTCACTGGCAACCCCGGGCCCTATTATTTCGCTCAATCCATATATATCAATTGCAACAATTCCTAATTTTTCTTCAATCTCTTGGCGTAGGCCTTCGGTCCAGGGTTCTGCCCCCAAGATACCATATTTAAGTTTAAAATCATCTTTTCGCAAATTCATTTCGGCCATAGTTTCAGCTATATACAGTGCATAGGATGGGGTACAGGCCAGAACTGTAGTTCCAAAGTCCTTCATAAGCATTATTTGTCTTTTTGTGTTTCCACCGGATATGGGAATTACTGAAGCTCCAAGACGTTCTGCTCCATAATGGACTCCCAATCCGCCAGTGAACAGACCATAACCATAGGCTACTTGGATTACAGAATCCTTGGTCGCTCCTCCGCAAGTTAATGTTCTGGCCATTAGTTCTGACCAGATGGAAATGTCCCGGCGCGTATAGCCCACAACGGTGGGCTTTCCGGTGGTTCCGGATGAAGCATGGATTCTAACTATTTCACTTAAGGGTACAGCAAAAAAACCATAGGGATAGTTTTCTCTCAGATCATCTTTTGTGGTAAAGGGCAGTTTGTTTAGATCTTCTCTCCCCTTGATATCTTCGGGCATAAGTCCTTTCTCTTGCATTAGGTTCCGATAGTAGGGGACATTGTAATATACCCTTTCCACTGCTTCAATTAGTCTTTCACTTTGTAATTTTTCCAGTTCCTCTCGTTCCATGCACTCACAATATTTATTCCAATAATTCATGATGATACAACCCTCCCCTATCCTCGTGCATTGTATCCCTTGTCAAAGGCTTTAAGATTTATTTCAACAGTTCGGGGTGGCACAGTATGACTTAACGCTTTTTCCCAATTTTTATAATCTATATCCGTGTATTTGGCCAAAACTCCTAGCAATACTGAATTGGTTACACGAATATTGCCTATTTCCTTTGCTATATCCAAGGCATTGATATTAATGACTTCAGCAGTGGACTTCTTAAGCCCATCCAAAATATCATCTGGGTATTCTGCTGCACCGGTAATAACCGGCATAGGATTAATGGATTGGTCATTTGTTATAACCATACCTCTCTCTTTAAGATAGTGCACCCATCTTAAAGCTTCCATCTTCTCAAAAGACAATAGAATATCTGCCTTTCCAACTTCTATTAGGGGAGAGTAAACCTTATTGCCAAATCTTACATGGGTAACTACACTACCTCCCCTTTGTGCCATCCCATGCACTTCAGATACCTTCACATCATATCCTAAATCGCTGGCAAGATTGCCCAAGACCCTACTGGTTAGGAGGGTGCCTTGCCCTCCTACCCCTACTATCAGTATATTAATACTCTGCATCTATAAGTCCACCCTTTCCATAGCGTTGAATCTACATACCCTTTCACATAAGCCACAGCCATTGCATAAGGCATCATCAATAACCATGCCCTCATCCAACTTCTGAATAGCCGGACATCCTATACTCATGCATAAGCCACAGTTTTTGCATTTTTCAGATACAATCCTCAAAGGTAAAGATTCGGATTTATCAAGTAGAGCACAGGGCCTTCTAAAGATTATTACAGAAGGCTCTTCCTTCTCCAGCTCATCCCTTAAGATCTTTCTTGAAGCTTCCAGATCAAAGGGGTCCAGAACATGGATATTATTTATGCCCACTGCTTTAACAAGAGTCACCAAATCCAATATAGGTGCTTCTTCTCCCTTTATAGTACGGCCTGTTGAAGGGTTATCCTGGTGCCCTGTCATGGCAGTTATAGAATTATCCAGAATTAAAATGGTAGATATACCTTTATTGTAAACTATGTCAATGAGACCACCAATACCCGAATGAATAAAAGTGGAGTCTCCAATTACACCTACCATTTTTTTAGCAAAATCCTTACCCCGGACTTTTTCAAAACCATGGGCCATACCGATACTGGCTCCCATACAAACGCATGTATCCAATCCTTCAAGGGGAGATAAGGTCCCTAGGGTATAACATCCTATATCCCCAGTAGCGGTTAATTTGAGCCTATTAAGGGTATGGAATACTGCCCTATGAGGGCAACCCGGACATAAGACCGGGGGTCTGTTGGGTAATTCTTCGGCAGGTTGGGTGTTTACTGCGATTCCACTAATTGCCTGCTCAATCATATTAGCTGTATACTCACCTTGCACTGAAAATAATTCTTTCCCAATGGCCGGGATTCCCCAGCTTTTTACTTGTTCTTCTATTATCGGTTCCAATTCTTCCAGAACATACAGAGTCTCTACACGGGAAGCAAAGTCTAAAATTAGATCCTTAGGTAATGGGTGGACCATACCCAATTTTAGGAAGGAAGCCTCAGGAAATGCTTCTTTTGCATACTGGTATACAATACCACTGGTTATTATTCCGATCTTTCTGTTACCCATTTCTATTCTATTAATCTCGAATTCACAAGAATCATTGGCCAGGCCTTTCATTCTTTTTTCCACAAACACATGTCTTTTGCGTGCCATCCCCGGCATCATAACATTCTTTTGGGGATTTTTTGTGTATTCCTTTATTGAGATTGGCAATGGTTCATCCAAACTGACCAAGCTTTGAGAATGCGATATCCTGGTAGTTAATCTTAACAAGACAGGGGTATCATATTTTTCGCTAATCTCAAAGGCAAGTCTGACAAAATCCTTTGCTTCCTGACTGTCTGCAGGCTCCAACATTGGTATATGTGCCGCCCTGGCATAATATCTACTGTCCTGTTCGTTCTGGGAACTGTGCATACCCGGGTCATCAGCTACTACCACGACCAAGCCCCCATTTACACCGGTATAGGATACGGTAAATAGAGGATCCGCAGCTACGTTAAGACCTACATGCTTCATTGACACTATAGCACGTCCACCTGCAATAGAGGCACCTATAGCAACTTCTAAGGCAATCTTTTCGTTGGGTGACCATTCGGTATAAATTTCATCGTAGTTTGCGATGTATTCCGTTATTTCAGTACTGGGAGTTCCAGGATATGCTGTTGCCACCTTAACCCCAGATTCGTATGCACCTCTGGCAACAGCCTTATTTCCTAACATTAATTCCATTTGTAGTATACCTCCAATATGTTAAGTAGATCGATCATATGTCTAAATATTGCTCCTTCTGTAATAAATATTTATTTGACTGGTGCTGTAATTAAACTGGTTATTTATCATAATCAGTTATCCAGGAGTATCCCCTAATAGAATATTGCTGTAAACCGTATGGACAAAGTATGTCATACAACTTAAGATTCTGGTTCAACTTGAGTTGCGGAAAAATCATATGACAAGTCTAGATCCATCTTGCCGTATGGCTGTGTAACCAGGCTTACGAGGGGGACTATAAGCAAGGGCACTATGATAGACATTGCGCTAAATATAGGCATCCATGTCGCATCCATTTTGGTATAGACAGCTCCGCATATCATAATGCAGCAGGCGGTTGCTATCCCGGCCCATACCCCTGTCTTGGTTGTTTTTCCCCAAAATAGGCCGTACAGATATGGCGCTAATAAGCAACCAGATACTGTACCCCATGAAATTGATGCCAAAGTCATTACCGGATTAGGTAAAACTGCTATGATGTATGAAAGGGCAACAAACAGCAAACATAACACTCTCGTCAATAGCGTTAGCTTTTTGTTGCTGATATCAGGATGAAAAACTCCGCGTATTAGGTCCATTGAGATTGCAGAACTAGATGCCAATACTAAGGATGCCAATGTTGACATAGATGCTGAAAGCACCAGTATTAAGATGACGCCCAACACAGCTTCTGGTAATGTTTGGGTTAAGACCTTTGGTATCAAAACATCAGAGTTAACAACCCCTTTAAATGAGGGCATCGAGTCAGGATAAAACAATCTGCTAATTATACCGGTATAATAGGCTCCAAAGGTTATTAACAGGGCAAAACCCGTTGATACCCACTTTGCTGCGTTTACAGATCTCTCATCCCTTATGGAATAAAACTTATGCACCATTTGAGGCAATCCCCAGGTCCCAAGACTGGTCAAGGTTACCAATGAAAGGGTGGCCAGTAAGCCTTGAGGTCCTATAGGTTTGATTAACCTTGCATCAATTTGTTCCAGTGATGAAAAAACGTTTGAGAGCCCGCCCACATTCGGATGCGATATAATATAAGAAAGCATTAATATAACGCCTATAATCATGATAATACCCTGAATGAAATCAATCTTAGCAGATGCAACATATCCACCAAGTACTAGGTAGAATGCTGTAAAGAATGCGATAACCAACAAAATGATCTCATTTGGTAAGCCAAATACCTGTTCAAAGAGGTAGCCCAACCCCTTATAAACCGAAGCAGAATATGGAATTAAGAATATAAAGATTATCAGAGCAGTGACAATCTTTAAACTCCTACTTTGATATCTTATCCCAATAAATTCCGGCATGGTAGTTGCGTTTAAACGACTCGTCATTTCTCTGGTTCGAGGTCCAAGAACCTTCCAGGCCAAAAAACTACCAACAAAGGTATTACCAAATACAACCCATAACGCAGAAATTCCAAAGTTCCAGCCTGTATTCCCTGCATAGCCAATAAACAATACTGCAGAAAAGTATGCAGTGCCGTAGGAAAAAGCTGACATCCATGGATTTACCGAACGTCCTGCAAGAAAAAAGTCAGATACTCCTTTTACCCTAGACATACTCGCTAACCCAATTAATGCAATTACAAGAACATATCCAATAATAAAATATAAATACATACTACCATCCTTCCATACTACCATTTATGATTTTTCCTTTGTTACTCATCATGGAACTCTATACCATGCTACTGTTCTTCCATATGAAAGATTATACGGTATTTTTGCAAAAAAAGAAAGGTCAATGTTTATTTTTTAACTTTTGGGGGAGAATAAATAGTTTAACTTTGATCTCATATGGACATCTTTTCATGAATAGGAAAGAGGGTAATTGGGAAGTAAATAAATATATATGTTACGAAAAGATCTTCCATACCATAATTAAATACATTATCTGATTTTATGTAAAACAAAGAGGAGGAATTGCATAATGAAAAATCGTATACCACGTAAAAATCAACCATTGGATGGTGTTAAATGTACTGTAGATAGTTGTTATTACAATAGTGGTGGTACCCATTGTAACGCCGCAAGTATCGAGATACAACCCCCGGGTGCAATTGATACAGAAGAAACTGATTGCGTAACTTTTATCAATAAATAACGGGATTTAGGCTATTCTTAATATTAGTTAAAACCCCTAGAAATTAATATTTCTAGGGGTTTTATTTGGTGGGCCATCAGGGACTCGAACCCGGGACGCCCTGATTAAGAGTCAGGTGCTCTACCAACTGAGCTAATGGCCCTCATAAAACAAGTTGAACTTACAATGGCGCGCCCAGTAGGATTCGAACCTACGACCTCCAGATTCGAAGTCTGTAACTCTATCCAGCTGAGCTATGGGCGCATATTTGGAGCGGGTGATGGGAATCGAACCCACACGGCCAGCTTGGAAGGCTGGAATTCTACCATTGAACTACACCCGCAA